>JBBSSJ010000068.1:0-17348 GCA_038242095.1 Cytophagales bacterium | reverse complement strand
TCGAAATGTAGCGGGTTCTTAGCTGGTATCCAGTTGTTCTGTGCGTCCAAAGCCCAAATGTTGTCATTTGTCCCATTAGCCAAGCCATCAAAAGGTCACCGCCCAGCCATGTTAGATTGACCGACGAGCAGGAAAATCGCCAGCCGCTTCAGAGTGACACCCCAAGAAGCCGACCTATCCCAAGCCAGCCCAGTCACTATGATGAAAACGGGACAGACTTTGTAGAACGAAGCATTAGGTATAAAATTAGGTACTAACTAATCAACCTTCGATTCTGCTTTGAGGACATTTTCCTGATCGCTGAATTCGGGATGCTCATAGATATCGACGCCATGGTATTTTTGTACGGTGGGCGTGTGATGCACATTGTATCGATGAAATGGCAAAGCCTCTTTTGTTGAGTAATGGCATACATACGATTTGCGGGTCTGTTCGGGATTTTCTATGAGGGCGCCGCCGTGCGCCAGCGCCGAATGCCAGATAAGCACATCCCCGCGCTCGATGAGCAACACCTCTTTCTGGTAACCATCGGCGGGACAATTTTTGTCGAGGTACCCGGCAAATTCGAGCGGTGTTCGCGTAGAGCGCTCGTTGGCCAGAATCCCATTCCCAAAATTGAATTTGGGCAATCGGTGCGACCCGACATAATAATAGAGCGGACCGGAGTCGGCCTTGATGTCTTCCAAAGGGATCCAGGCAGCCGCTAAATGGCTGGGGATTTTAGCCGTCACCCACGGAAAATCCTGGTGGGTGGGCTGCTGACTGCCGTACATGAAGGTAAGGCTTTGCATGACGACGACCTGCTGCTGAAAAACTGCTTCCAGGAAATTCACAATGGCCGGATGGGTCATCAGGTTCTTGCCGGTCTCGGAGAGCTGATGAAAGTCGTTGAGCTTGACGTGTTTTCCTTTCAAATCTTCTATTGGAAATTCACCGATCATCCGTTCCCGTATAGGGTCGAACTTAGGGATGTCCACCCGCGCCATGAGCTTGTACTGTTTGGGATTGCGAAGCAATTCCTCTACGTCTTCCCAATAGCGGTCAATCAACGCCGGAGAAATTACCTTTTCCAAAACTACGTACCCATTTTTCTGCCAGAAGCGGAGTTTTTCGGCCAAATCGAAGGTCAGCGGAAAACGGGGGATAAAATTGGCGACAAAGGCATCGATATCCGCATTCGATCGGTCAATCCACGGCAAGGTGGTCGGATCGAAATCTTTGGTAGGAGATAATTGCTCCTTTACCTTCAACGCCTCATTTTTCAACTTGGCTAGTACGCCCATAAGAAAAATATTTGAGTAAACATTATTTGTAAAAATAGTTCATTTAATCTCTATTCTTACGATTATCAACCATTATTGAGTGAATGGTTTTAAATCTAAAGAGCTAATAAAATAAATGTGCAGGAGATAGCTCCAATGTATTTCCCAATTGGTTTCTACTGGCACCACTCTTTTACCGTTAAAATACTTTCACTTCAATAGAACAACTTAACCCATGGAATCAGACCATTGCGAGGAATTTGACGCAATCATCATTGGCGTAGGGCAAGCCGGCAAGCCGTTAGCCATCTATCTTGCCGAGGCGGGCCAAAAGGTGGCCATTATCGAGCGTAATCATTTAGGCGGAAGTTGTGTCAATTACGGCTGCACGCCAACTAAGATGCTTTTAGCCTCAGCCCAAACCGCCCACGAGGCGAGGCGCAGTGAGGAATACGGCATCAAAATCGGGAAGGTGAGCGTTGATTTTGCGGCGGTTATGAAAAGGAAGGACGATGCGATTTTGAGCGCACGAGAAGGAATCGAGCAACGGCTCGATGAAATAAAAAACCTCACGCTGATTTGGGGTGAAGCGGCTTTTACCGGTCCAAAAGAATTAAAAATAACGCCCACAGATAAAGGCGGAAAGGAGCGCCGGCTTTCGGCCAAAAATATCATCATCGACACCGGGACGCGTCCGCGTACGCCCGATATTGAAGGTCTGGACACCGTGGATTGGCTGGATTCAACCGCCGCGCTCGATTTGAAAGAACTACCCGAACACATGGTAATTATCGGCGGGGGATACATCGGCGTGGAGTTTTCTCAGATATTCCGCCGCCTGGGCAGTCAGGTAACGCTCATCGAGGAGGACGATACGCTGTTGGCCAAAGAAGATAAAGATGTCTCGGAAGAAATGGCCAAGATTCTGGAAAAAGATGAAGTCAAGATTATTTTGGGAGCCAAAGTTGACAAGGTAGGATCAACCAAAGGTAAACCAATCGAGGTATCCCTGACCATCGACGGAAAGCCTCAAACCGTGCGCGGCTCGCATCTGCTGGTGGCCGTGGGCGTAGCACCCAACGTAGAGGCCCTCAATCTCGACAAGACTAAGATCAAGACCGATAAACGGGATCAAATCAAAGTGGATGACTACCTCGAAACCGCTCAACCGGGCGTGTTTGCCGTGGGGGACGTCAAAGGCGGACCGCAGTTTACCCACATCAGCTACGACGATTACCGCATTGTGAAGGAACGGCTGCTGGAAGGTAAAAAGCGCAGTTACCAGGACCGGATGGTACCTTACGCAGTGTTCACAGAGCCACAACTGGGACGCGTCGGTTTGTCGGTCGGACAGGCTCAGGAGAAAAAAATCAAGGTAAAAGTGGCCAAGCTTCCGATGAGCAAGGTGTCGCGCGCTAACGAAACGGGTCATCCCGAGGGTTTCATGAAGGTCGTGATCGACGCCGATACCGACCAGATTCTGGGTGCGGCCATCATAGGAATGCAGGGCGGCGAACTGATGGGGATGATTCAGATCGCAATGATGGGCAAACTCCCTTACCAAACCCTCCGCGATGGCGTCTTCGCCCACCCCACCCTGACCGAGTCGTTGAATAATTTGTTTGCCGAAGTAGTTTAGAGAGGGTTGAAGGGCGAACGGTTAACGGGGGAACGGTTTTAAAAGTCCGTTCCCCTTTGACCCTTTCCCCTTTCAATCCTTCTCCCTTTTAACCCTTCATATCAATTCCAATTCCCTCCCAATCGTCTGGACTTTTTCCTGCAAGCTGGCGTAGACAGCGTCGAAATCCTCGTTGTTTTCCAGGTTGCCGCGCACACCGACGTAAAATTTGATCTTGGGCTCGGTGCCCGATGGACGGCAGGTGAACTTAGTGCCGTCGTTGGTAAAAAATTGCAACACATTGGACTGCTCGATGCCCATTTGTCCCGACGGGATATTGAAAATCGCACCGCTCCGGGTATCTACGGTCTTGAGCGACTGGTAGTCATCCATGCGGATCACCGGCGCTCCGGCCAGCATTTTGGGCGGATTGGCGCGGAAGTCGGCCATCATTTGCTGAATTTCGTCGGCCCCGCTTTTGCCTTTCTTGGTGATCGAGATCATGCCCTCATAGTAGAAGCCGTACTGCTTGTAAATCTCCATCAGCATATCGAACAGACTCAACCCCTTGTCTTTGGCGTAGGCCGTCAGTTCGGCGATTATCGCGCAAGAGGCAATGGCGTCCTTATCGCGCACGGCATCGCCTATCAGATAACCATAGCTTTCTTCACCACCACCGATAAATTCTTCCTGTCCTTCCGTTTCGCGAATTACCTGGGCGATGTACTTAAAGCCCGTCAGCGTGTTATAGCATTTTACCCCGAATCCGTCGGCCATGTTGTCGATGAGGTCGGTGGTCACGATCGTCTTGCAGATAAATTGGTTACCCGTCAGTTTTCCGGCTTCTTTCCAGGCCTGAAGCAGGTAATAAATCAGCAGGCTGGCGGTTTGGTTACCGTTAAGCAATTGCAACTCGTCGTGGTGGTTCTTGGCTCCGATGCCCACGCGGTCGGCGTCGGGATCGGTACCTAATATCAGGTCGGCGTCGATTTCCTTCGCTTTTTGTAAAGCCAGACTCATAGCCTCGCTCTCCTCAGGATTGGGGTACACCACCGTCGGGAACTGGCCGTTGCCGTTAGGCTCGGCTTGTTCTTCGATAATGGTCACATTCTCGAAGCCCATGGCTTTTAGTACCCTTGGTACCAGCATAACGCCAGTTCCGTGAATGGGTGTATAAACGATTTTGGTATCTTTCTGACGGGTGATGGCGTCTTTCGAGATCGAGAGCGACAGAATGTGATCGACGTATTTTTGGTCGATATCCTCCCCTATCGTATGGATCAGATCGGGATTGCCCTCGAACTTAATTTGATCGACCGAGTCGATCGCATTCACCTCGTCAATGATATTACGGTCGTGCGGCGCTACGACTTGTGAGCCGTCAACCCAATAGGCTTTATAGCCATTGTACTCCTTAGGGTTGTGCGAAGCGGTGACCACCACGCCGCTCTGGCAACCCAACTGCCGGATGGCAAAGGATAGCTCGGGCGTTGGGCGCAGCGACTCGAAAAGATAAACGATGATGTCATTGGCCGAGAAAATATCGGCGATGATTTGGGAAAATTCGTCGGACTTTATTCGGGAATCGAAAGCAATGGCCACCTTAATCGTCTCGCCTGAAAAACATTTGTTAAGGTAGTTGGCCAACCCTTGCGTGGCCTTTCCTACGGTGTAGCGGTTGAGGCGATTGGAGCCGATTCCGATCAACCCGCGCAGGCCACCCGTACCAAATTCAAGGTCTTTATAGAAGGCGTCGGTTAGCTCAGTGCCGTTGCCATCATCGATGAGTTGCTGAATGGTATTTTTTGTTTCCTGATCGTAGCTGCCGTTAAGCCAGGATTGCACCTTCTTATCTACGTTTTCTTCGAGTTGTAATGACATTTTATTAAATTGATTTAGAAATGGAGAATTGAAACGGGGCCGCCCGCGCGGTGGAGAATGCTTTGTCCAATCCATTTTCAGATCGTTTTTGGGCCTTCTTTTGAGAACCTAAAGAAACAGGCCGCCGGTTTCTATCCTTTGTCGACCACTAATTTTTCCAGCAGCATCACTGGATCCGGTTTGAGCGTGGCGGCGGCCCTGGCACGGCCCTGGGCAGTTTTCAGGATCAACTCGGCCACCAGACCGGTCCAGCCGGTTTGGTGCTCGGCCCCGCAACCCCGGCCGTTGTCGCCATGGAAGTACTCGTAAAACAGGATATAATCTTTAAAATGCGGGTCGTTCTGCATTTTTTCATTATCGCCATAAGCCGCCCGACGTCCTTCACCGTCTTTTTTAAAGATGTTGATGAGGCGGTCGCCAATGCCCATGGCCACCTCGTCGATGCGCACCAAATTTCCCGAATTGGTCGGGTATTCCACCTCGTAATCGTCGCCGTAGTAGGAATGGAACTTCATCAACGAGTCGAAAATAAGGAAATTCAGCGGAAACCAGATCGGTCCGCGCCAATTGGAGTTGCCACCCATGATATCGGTGAGCGCCTCGGCGGGCGTGTAGCCCACTTCCAGCACTTCCCCGTTGATATAAAACTTATAGGGCTGCTCTTCGTGAAATTTTGACATGGCCCGGATACCGTACTTCGACAGGAATTCCTGCTCGTCGAGCATCCGTTTCATGATCATTTTCATGCGGTGACCGCGCAGGATCGCCAGCAGACGGTTTTCGCCTTTGCCCGACTCAAACCAGCGCGAGATCAGCCGCGCCAGATCGGGGCGGTTGGCGAGTACCCACTCTACGCGCCGCTTGAAGACCGGCATTTTTTCCAGCATCTGGGGGTCCAGAATTTCGACCGCAAACAGCGGAATCAGCCCAACGATGGAACGCACTTTCAACAGAATGCTTTGTCCGTTGGGTATGTGGATGACATCGTAGTAAAACTGGTCGTCCTCATCCCAAAGTTTGATGGACGAGTTGCGGTCGCCCATCGCTTCCATGGCACCCGCAATGTAAAGGAAATGCTCGAAAAACTTGGAGGACATATCCTGATACACCGGCTGTTTCAGCGAAATCTCGACCGAAATCCGCAGCATGTTCAGCGTGTACATAGCCATCCAGCCCGTCGCGTCGGCCTGTTCCAGCTTACCGCCGAACGGCATGGGCGTGGAGCGATCGAACACGCCGATATTGTCCAGACCGAGAAAGCCGCCGCTGAAAATATTGTTTCCGGTTTCATCCTTTTGGTTGACCCACCAGGTGAAATTGAGCAGAAGTTTGTGAAATATTTTTTCCAAAAATTCCACATCGCCCACGCCGTCGTTCTGCTCGCGGTCAATTTCGTAGACCTTCCAGGTGGCCCAGGCATGGACGGGCGGGTTAACATCCGAAAAATTCCACTCGTAAGCCGGAATCTGGCCGTTGGGGTGCATGTAGTATTCGCGCAGCAGGATTTCGAGCTGTCGCTTGGCAAAATCGGCGTCGAGCCGAGCCAGTGGGATGCAGTGAAAAGCCGAATCCCAGGCCGCAAACCAGGGGTATTCCCACTTGTCGGGCATCGAAATCAGGTTGGCGGCGTACAGGTGTCGCCAGCCCGAGTTACGCCCCCACCGGCGGGCGGCGGCGGGATCGGGGTGGGCCGGGTCGCCTTTCAGCCACTCGTACACGTTGTAATAATAAAACTGCTTGCTCCACATCATGCCTGCGTAGGCCTGCCGCTGAATCGAAAGCAACTCTTCATCCTTGACGTCCTTCTGGATTTCGCCGTAAAATTCGTCGGCTTCCCGAATCCGCTTGTCGAACATGTCATCAAAGCCCCCGAACGGCTCCGAAATGGTATGGTTCACAAAACGCGTCCTGATCGTGATGCTGCTGCCGGCCTTGACGATGCGGGAGAATTTTCCTGATGCCTTGGTACCGATTTGGTTGGGATTGACGGACTTAGTTTTGCGGCCGCTCACCACAAAATCGTTGATACCGTCCTTTGGATAAGCGCTGGCGTTGGGCGTGCCGTAAAGTTTACGGAAGTTGGTTTCGTTCTCGCAAAACAGCAGTTCATCAATGTTTTCGAGGTAGTAGTTGAACTTACCGTGTTTGCGGTGGTTTACCTCGATGATGCGGTTGGCCAGGCCGTTCATCATGGGTTTGTAGTCAAATGCCGGGTAGCCCCAAGACCAGGTGTTCCGAAAGGCAATGGTGGGCAGAATCGTGATCGGCGCGTCCTTCGGTCCACGGTTGTGCACCGTCACCCGCATCATGATGTCGTCCTCGTCGGCCTTGGCGTATTCGATAAAAATATCAAAATACTCGTCGTTGTCGAATATTCCGGTATCCATGATTTCGTACTCGCGCTCAGTTTTGCCCCGACGACCGTTTTCCTGACGGATTTTCTCGTAGGGGAACAGATTCTGAGGATACTTGTAAAGCATCTTCATGTAGGAATGCGTGGGAGTACTATCCAGATAGTAATACAGATCCTTCACATCTTCGCCGTGGTTGGCTTCGGTGTTGGTTAGACCGAAAATACGCTCTTTCAGCAGCTTGTCTTTATGGTTCCAAAAGGCAAAGGAAAGGCAAATATGCTGCTTGCTATCCGACAAACCGCCGATGCCTTCTTCGCCCCAGCGGTAGGCCTTGGAACGGGCCATATCGTGGGTGATGTAGTTCCAGGCATCACCGTTCCGGCTGTAATCTTCACGCACGGTACCCCATTGGCGCTCAGTAAGGTAGGGCCCCCATTTCTTCCAGCCTTTGTTATCTTTTTGAAGGGTAAGCCTTACTTTTTCCGCACTATTGGCCATAAAAAAATTATAATTTAATCGTAATCATTACTTTACTCGGTACCATTTTGGACAATTATTTTATGTACGTCAAGATCGACTGCCCCGGCGAAAAAAGTTTCGATGGCCTTCCCTTCATCAGCTGTATGCGCCAGAAAGGGGTCGCGCCCCTGCCGGCATTCCTGCACGACTTCCTCCACATGCTGCTTGAACATCAGCGGTAGCGGCAGTTGGTATCGCTCTTCGCTGCTTATTTCCAAAATAGGCACGGCCCGGTACTTCCCTGCCGCACAAATCAGGCCGAACTCGCGTTGCGCCGCTTCGTAGGCTTCGTCGGTGGCTTCGATGCGCAAATTTTTGGCAGGAAGTTCTGCGTTCAGATTCTCTTGAATAGCGGAGTCCAGCTTTTCAAGTTGCGCCCGCAGGTCCCAGGTGCCCTTACCCGTACGGATACGGGCCCGCAAAGATTGCCGGATAAAGTAGGTTAGCGATTGGGTTACGTTCAGCCCAATCTCGGCCATTTGCTTGAATATCAGCGAAGTCGGCGACATGCCGGGAATGGTATTGGGATCGTGGAGCAGAATTTTTCCGTCGGACGTCAGGAAGCCGTCGATGCGGGCGCATACCTCAATTCCCAACCGGCTGAACACCCGCGCGATGTCAGCCCGAATGCGTTCATTAGTGGCGAAGTCTGTGTCGACGGGAATGCGTTTGCGGGTAGCGCCGGGTTTGTATTTGGAATTAAAGTCAAATACACCCTCCTCGCCCACTTTTATAACTTCGGTGGGTGGCAAAGCGAAAGCAGTGCCGTCGTCGAACTGGATACAGCCGCAGGAAAATTCCTGCCCGCGCACAAACGTTTCAAGCAGAACCTGGTCTTCAGCGTTAGCGCTTGAAATCGTCAACGCGCCCTCCCCCGCCTTGAAAACTGTATCAAAGTAGGCGATCAATTCGTTGGGCTGGTAAAAAGTCTTTCCAGCCACAACGACCGGAAAGCCGATCCCTTCGCTGAGATTAGCCAGTCGCTGGGCCCAGGTCATTTTGTCTCCGTCACCAAGGTTTTTCCAGTAGGACGCGTCCACTTCTTCTTGAAAAAAACACTGGTCGATGGCTTTTACAAAATGTGAGAATTGATCTTTCAACACGATCGCCACCCCGATGGATGAGCCCTGATGCGGTGCTTTTACGACGATAGGCAGGCCAACGGCACTTTTTATACGTTCGAAAACGGCGCTGCGGTCGCCCGTTTGCCATTCGGCGTGGGTGAGCACCGCCATCGGTTTCTGTTGGCCATTGGCCAGGGCAATCATTTCATTTTGCAGAATCTTGTCGATTCCCACCGCTGAACCCATCAGGCCGGGGCCGCTGTACGGGATCCGGTACCATTCGAGCAGCCCCTGAATCGCACCGTCCTCACAGTCTGGTCCGTGCATGGCCAGAAAGGCAAAATCGAAATGTTTGACAAAATCCATCGGCAGGATTTCCTCCCCGATTTCGGTAGGAATAGCGGCGGTGGCCAGTTCAGGAAATGACTCGGCGTAAAGTCGGTAGCCTCTGGGCTGTTGCGACGGGGCAGGGTAAAAATCGCGGATTTCTTTCTGGTAAAGTACCTCAGTCTTCACCTTGATAAACCGTCCAAAACTATCGACAAATACGGGAACGGACGTAAAGAGCTTTTTGTCAAGATGTTCAAAAGCAGTTTTACCGCCCGCAAACGAGATTTCGCGCTCGCGGGAAGGCCCGCCAAAAAAAATACCAATCTTCATTTTTGTTTAATGGAGAGTTGAAAATTGAAAATGCCTTTTCATTGCATTGAGAGATCGGTAGCCGCAGTATATTTTTTGCCTAAAAAAGGCTCTTTTTGGGCAAAAAGAAGCCGCAAGATAAGACTTGCGGCTTGGATAAACTAGGGCAGCGCCAATTATTCAGCGAAGCCAGGGTACGTTAATGGCCTCGACGCGTAACACGTGCGGGACGGCTTTGCGAATGGATTCTTCAAGCCCGGCGCGGAAGGTCATGGCGTTCATGGGGCAGGTTTGGCAGGAGCCGAGCAGTTCGAGCCGCACGATGAGATCATCGGTGATTTCGGTCAGTTTCACATTGCCGCCGTCCGCTTCAAGATAAGGACGTACCGAATCGAGCGCGGTTTCAATCAAGCCTTCCAGTCTGGTTTTTTCTGTTGCGATCATGTTTTTAATATATCCGACAATATGCGTTTATTTTCTGTCATTTCTAAGCGAAAGGCGCTATAATCGCTAGGCGCGCATCTCCACGACCTTGGTTTTTTCGACCTGAGCGTTACGAATCGCTACCTGTTGCGCCAGCGCCTCGGCTGCATCGCGGAAGGCAGCCGCAACGGCGGTTTCAGTGTTCATCACGGCCGGACGACCTTCGTCGCCCGCTTCGCGGATGCTCTGTACCAACGGAATCTGCCCCAAAAATGGCACGTCGTAGCGTTCAGCCAGTTTTTGTCCGCCCCCCTGCCCAAAAATATAGTACTTGTTGTCGGGCAGTTCGGCCGGGGTAAAATAGGCCATATTCTCGATCACCCCCAAAATGGGTACGTTGATCTGCGGCTGCCGGAACATCGCCAGCCCCTTGTTGGCATCGGCAATGGCAACTTTCTGCGGCGTCGTCACGATTACCGCACCCGTTACGGGCACGGTCTGTACCAGAGTAAGGTGAATGTCACTCGTGCCGGGGGGCAGGTCGATCAGCAGATAATCCAGTTCGCCCCAATCGGTGTCGCCAAAAAATTGTTTCAAAGCCTGACTCGCCATGGGCCCCCGCCACACCACCGCGCTGTCGGCCGGCGTGAGGAAACCAATGGAGATGAGCTTGATGCCGTACTGCCGGATCGGATTGATGTAATTCTTACCATCTTTGGGCGTGATTGTCGGCTGCATGTCCTCGGCCCCAAACATGACCGGAATGGAAGGCCCGGAAATGTCGGCGTCAATGATGCCCACTTTGGCCCCGGAACGGTGCAGCGCCATCGCCAGATTGGCCGTGACGGTTGATTTACCCACCCCACCCTTGCCGGAAGCTACCGCGATCACGTTCTTGACCCCCGGAATCAGCACCGCACCGGCGCGGGTGCTCGTAACGTCGGCGGTCAGATTGACTTGCACTTCGATGTCGGGCGAGAGCAGCGTATGAATCGCCGCCACGCAACGCGAGCGGATCAATTCTTTGAGTGGACAAGCGGGCGTCGTGAGCACGACGGTGAAACTCACTTGGTTGACGCCCACGGCAATATCGCGAACCATGCCCAGCGTAACGAGATCCTTCTTCAAGTCCGGCTCCTCGACGGTGCCCAGGGCTTGTAGGACTTTTTCCTTATTTATCGTAAATTCTCCCAATTTATTAGGTGGACAGTTTTTTCAGTGGACAGTTGAAGGTTGACAGGTAAAATGCTTATTCTTCTCAATTTACTGACAACCCTCTTTTTTAAACGCTTCGCGGGGCGGATGAGTTTATTTAACGCTTGAAAATTGGGCTAATTTCGCCTTTACTTCTTGAATTTCTGCTTCGACGGGGATATTCTCCCTAATTTCCTCCAATTTATTCTGCACGTTTTCCAATAGCCTCCGGTACGATTCGGTGGAGCCGTGTTGCGGACGATGGGCCAGCATTTTTTGGATGACATCCCAGGCTTTCATCGTGGTCAGCGCATCCGAATCCATGTGGCTTGCCATGAATTTTTGGAAGATGTATGCTTCGGCTTGAACACTTGGATGGATCAGGTCGGCTTCGTAATAACGGTAGTCGCGCAATTCGTCCAGCATGATCTCATAGGCCGGAAAGTAGCTTACGTTGCCAAATTGCTCCGACAACCGGTGACACAATACCCGCAAAGTCGATTTGCTAACCTGGTTAAGCGGCAACGTGTCGCGCGTATGGCGCACGGGGCTTACGGTCAGAATGACGCGGCATTTTATTTTGGACGAACGCAACAGATTATCCCACACATTATAAACATGATCGTGCCCCAGCATCTCTTTAATGAATTCACTTTGGGGCGTCTTGTGGCAGTTAGTCACTAGGGCCAGATTGTGCTTGTAGCGGTACACATAAGCGGAGCCGAGCGTCACGACCAGCACCTGGCATTGCGCAAGCCAGGTCTGTACGCGCGCCAGACACTCGGTCAATTTATTTTCCAAAGCTTCCCGGCTATGGGCCCAGAAGGACGAGTGAAAATCGTAGTGCAGCCAGATTCCGTCGGCGTTCTTTAGGTAGAGGTCCGGGGCAGGCGGCGTATTTTCAACCGCCATCGTTAGCAGCTTGGCTATCGAATAGGGATTGAACACCGTGCCCAATGGATTGTTAAGGACCGGAAAGCGGTGATGCGCCAGTTGTCCGCCCAACACTTCGGCGAAACACGAACCAACGGTAAGTACCTGGCTCTGGTAATCGAGCGTCCAGCCCGGCGGGGCTATATCAACTTCCGTACGGAATTGCATGGATTCATTACTTTTATGGAAAAACTCACTTGTCTTATGCGTTATTTCAGCCTTTTATTCCTGGCGCTATGCCTTACCAACACCACCTGCCGTTCCCAGCAAGAGAATCAACCTGCTCCTACCCAACTTCCCAAGCCCGGCCCGGTGGTGGCGAAGGCGTATGGATTCACCGTCAATCCGGTGTGGCAAGACGAGTTTGATTATACCGGCAAGCCCGATCCCGCCAAATGGGGCTACGACCTGGGCGGTAGCGGTTGGGGAAATAACGAATTGCAAAACTACACCAATAACCTGGATAACGCCCGCGTGAAAGACGGTCACCTGGTCATTACCGCCATTCAGGAGGCATCCGGCAACCGGCAGTTTTCCTCGGCCCGGCTATTGACGAAGGGCAAAGGAGACTTTTTGTACGGCCGCATCGAGGTCAAAGCCAAGCTGCCCAGCGGCGCGGGTACCTGGCCCGCGATCTGGACGCTGGCTACCGATAGCAACTACGGCACCCAATACTGGCCCGACAACGGCGAAATGGATATTATGGAGCACGTCGGCTTCGACCAGGACAAGGTACACGCCAATATCCACACCCAGGCTTTCAACCACAGCATCGGCACCAATAAGGGCAACGAGGTAGTGGTATCGAATGCTTCGGCCGAATTTCACATCTATGCCTGCGAGTGGAAGCCCGATTATGTGGCCTTTTTCGTGGATGGAAAACAGTACTTCCGCTTCGACAATAACGCCAGCTACAACTGGACGCAATGGCCTTTCGACCGCAAGCAATTCCTGCTGCTCAACATTGCCGTAGGCGGAAATTGGGGTGGGCAGAAGGGCGTGGATGAAAACATCTTCCCCCAAAGCATGACCGTGGATTACGTCCGGGTGTACGGGCTGGAGGAGGAGAAGTGAGGGTAATAGCCCATTTTTAGGGTAGCATACTCAACTCCACTCTCAAATTTTCTACTTCCTCAACAGCCGATAGCAATTCAGATTTGATCGGGTTGCTGTCGGGATCGTAGTGGCTGAGCGGGTTGTAAATCAAAAAGGTAAAGCGTTCAATTTTTGTTACCGTTGCTGGCTGCAAATCGCTTTTTGAGGCTTCCCAAAAACTTTTTGCCTTATAGTCTTTCCGGCGGGATTTATAAGCTAGTTTTTTTCCTTTCCTAACGCAGTAATCCATCATAACCTTTTCAAAGGCCGAACGCGCGTACACTGCGCTAGCCTTATAGTCTGACTTATTGTAATGTTGCCGGGCTTTAACCAGAAAATCTGTCCTGTCCACCACCATGGGGATTTCGTAACCTTCATTTACGAGCTGCGCGTAGAATTCGATTGTTGTCCATTGGCTACCCAACATAGATTTCACAAACTCGTACCAAGGCTTATCATAGGTAGTAATAAATATCTGATAATCGGCGAAGTGGGTATTCAGGATTGTTAGTAAGGGCAGGCGGTTGGATATATCAAGCCCGATGAAAATATCGTCGAGAAAAAGAATTTTGAATTTCTTAATCTGCGGATGCCTTTTGATCATGCCCAGGTAGATCGAAATGGCGATGGCCGATAGCCGCGCCTCGTTCAGGAACAGATGCGGCGAAGGAATGTCGCGTCCGGCGTAATGTAAAGCAATCGAAACCTTATCGTTTATGATTTTGTCGCCCACTACTTCGACGCCTCGGAAGCGTAAGTTTATTTCCAGATTATGACCGAATTCAGCCAGGATAGGCTGGGCGTGATCCAACAGGTACTCCGGGTTAGGTTCGCTTGGTGTAGGCAGGATGAACAGTTGGCCGAAAGCCCGATTGAATTCATCCGCTGCTTTTTGTACGTCGCGCTTTTTGCGGGTTACGTTGTAGGCTGGGCTTGTTTCGCGGGCGGCGAGGACGTTGAGTTCCTGCCACATCTCGCCCAGTTCTTTACCGTTGGTGAGGGCGTATTTGAAATGCTTCAAAACCCCGTTGACTAGCAGATTAAAAAGATTAATCTCCTCACCTTTCTTGACGTAATGGATTTCCAGAAGGTGCTTGTAGGTCAGGAAGCTTTTTAGTTGGTAGCAATCGCGGATGACGGGGTCGGTGGCGTCGCGGCCGGTATTGATGGTAGGCGAAAGTTCGTATTCCTTTACTCTCTTACGGCTCGCACTGTCAAGTTGAATTTTTACTTTGATGTGCGGTTGTCCCTTTTTAGCGGTCGGGACGAAAATGTTTTCTAGTTCAAGGATTTGGAAATCTTCCATCGAGGACTGAACGAAGTCTTTCAGGGCGTAATAGAGCGACGACTTACCCGAGCCATTCTCGCCGTAAATGAAGGCATTGCGTCCCCCAATGTTGATTTTATGGGTCCCGTAAAATGCCTTGTAGTTTTTGATCTCGATGCTTTTGATTTTCATTTTCGTAGCGCTTCTCTAATGATGCGCACTTCTTCCACGCTGTCGAGGGTTTCGACGGCGTTGCGCACCGGGTGGTTGGGATCATACAGCCGCTCGAACTCGCTTTGAATGACGGCCATTTTTTGCTCCCCACTCATGTGATCGGTTAAAGGTTTTAAATCAATAAGGTGTTTGAGGATTTCCTTTCCGGCAGCTTGGATTTCATTGGGGAAATAGAGTTCGTAGACTATGGAGTTAATCACATTTTCTATGTATTTTAAGACTAAAATTGCCTTTGAATTATCTTTTACAAAAATCAAAAAACTTAATAACTTCGAAGATATAGTATCAAAGTTTTGAGTGCCTAAGCTAGGTATTGGGAATTCTTTACAGTTCTCGATTAATATTTTCTGAAAAGTTTCCTTTTCAATATCTAGATACTGAAAGTCGTGAAAAAAGTTAATGACGTCTGAATTTAGTAAACAACATAGACCTTTGATTTTGTTAAGATCACCATCTTTACGTAAGATCGCAAATCCAATCTGAGTGTGATATAATTCCTCAGAAGTGAATCCAGCATAAATTTCTGGTGGCGTTCCGGATACGATCTGACGGACAATCACTCGTGGCTCAACAAAAAATCTTTTTTGACGAGCTGCTCCTAGCCAAGATCCATACTTTAAATACTCTTTAATTGATTTATTGGAAACATAATATTTTTGTACATCTTTACCTGAAATGAGTGGCACATACTCTGAACTTATTCTGGTCTCAGAATGAAAAATTTTGTTTTTGATATCTTCCTTGCTATGTCTTTTGTACTTATCATAAGGTGTTATACCAAGGCAAAGCTCATGAGCCTCATTCAACTTTGACTGATTTTCAGATATCTTCAATAAAATGTCAGCCTGCTGTGGAGTAGTAAAGATATTAAATTTTAAAGCATCGTTTTTTTTCCAGAGAGAAAGATCAAACTTATTAAATTTTAGATTATTAAAATTAATGTAATCGTCATGCTTATACCAAGCACCTCGAACTTGTCCTCTAATATTTGAATTACTAATGAGGATTATAATAGTTTCTACTACTGCGTTTTTAAATATCTTATTCGGCAGTTTAATAATTAGTTCTACACCATTAAAAATTAATCTTCTAAGTTTTTTGTACGAGCTATTTAATAGCATTGAGTTTGGATTGATATAAGTTAAACAACCCTTCTTATTTAAAAGACACTTTCCTTTTTCTATAAATGAAGAATATAGATTAATCCTGTTTTCAGCAGATGAGTAATTTTTAAACAAATATTTAACGTACGTATTTTCTAATTGCTTTATGTCAATATATGGCGGATTCCCAATCACTACATCAAAACCTTTCTTCTCCCGCCATACTTCCGAGAAATACAGCTTAAAATCGAAATTAATACTGTACCCAGCAAACTGCTCGGCGGAGTCCAGCAACTGCCTGATCTTGGCATTAATCGTATTCCTCAGTTCCTTTTTGCGGTCATTGCTGGTTTCCACAAAGAACTGCTCCTTTAAGCCTTCCAGTTCTTCCTCAATTTTCAAGTCGCGCATAGCCGTTTCCGGCAGGCCGATCAACGAATTACCACACACGATTTTGTAATCCAGGTTGGGTAGCGCTTCGATATTGTCCAGGTCGTCCTCTTCCACCACCAGCGAGAGCCATAACCGCAGCCGGGCGATGTCGATGGCCGAGGGATCGATGTCCACGCCGTAAATGCTTTCCTGAATGCTGTGCCGTTTGAGGCGATAGGTGTACTTGCTTTCGTGGCCGACCAGTTCGTCGGGCATCAAGCCCAGGCTACGGCATTTTTCCAGGAAATAAGCCGGACTAAGATACTGCCGTAGCACCAGTTGCGCGTTGACGAGTTCGAGCAGCAGTCCCACCGGAAACGCCCCGGAGCCGATGGCTGGGTCACAGATTTTAATAGTCGCTAACAAATGATCCAGTTCGTCGGCGTGGGTGCGGACGCTCTCCGGGAGCTTAAAGGAGTAAGTGCTGGTCTCGTGGCCTTTGCGCAGAACGCGCCCGTCGTTTTCGAGGTAGAAGAATCCCAGTCTTATAAATTCTTCCAAATCCGCCACGGGTACCTTCACCTCGCTGTGTTCGGTTCCAAGTAGCAGTTGCCCCCGGCGGGCCTCGGGTACCAGCGACAGTTGGTCGCTACCCAGTGCCTGGTAGGTGGGCTGGTAGCGGTTGACGGCATTGTCGAGATAATGCACTAGCGACTCCTGGCACATGTAGTGGACAATCTCACGGGGCGTGTAGTAAGCTCCCTGTTTTTTTCGCACTGTGAGGTCGAGCATATTCTCGAACACCCGCCCCAGCATTTCAGGGTCCACGGCCACTTCCTTGTCCAGCGGCTCGTCTTCCTTAATCGTGAAATTGTAGCGGTCGAAGACATCTAATACCCCCGTCCCCACGTCGCCGGATTTGAGTTTCTCCTCATTGCGGAACAGTTGGTCTGGAATGGTAAGCCCGGCGGTTTCCCATTCGTAGTCGGCTTCAAACAAACCGCCGTTCAGAAAAGGGATTCGCCCGCCCAGCTTGGCGTAGTAGCTTGGAATGCCTTCGTCGCTATGGTCTTTAGCCAGGGCTTCGTAAAAGAGGTATTGCAGCGAATCGCCGAAGAAATTCTCACCATCGGCGACGGTAGACGCGTATAAATCTTGCAAAAAACGCTTACTGCCCGTTCCCCAGGCGGCCTCTTTGGCTACGCCCAGCCAACCTTTTTTCTGCAAAAAGTACAGGAACACGATCTGCCCCAGCAGTTTTTTGGCGAAGCGCGAAACCTCGACCTGGCTTTTGGTCAGTTCAGATTTCAGGGCTTCGTCTTTTTCAAAATACTCTACCAGTTTGACAAAAAGCGACTTGTACTGGTCAAAAAACTCATCAGTCACGGCT
>JBBSSJ010000067.1:0-17594 GCA_038242095.1 Cytophagales bacterium | reverse complement strand
GAAAAGCTCCACCCGACTAATTTGCTGTTGCTCCGGCCATGTCAGCGTTAGTGTTGGTTCCGAATCAGCCAAATCCGCCACCCAGGCGTTAGTCTGGTGGGTGGGACGTTGCAGGCCGTTCCGTACGTTTTCAGCCTCGAAGCATTTTATTCCTTCCTCGATTTTAAACGCAAGATTCTTGCCCTTCGGACGCCGCTGCGGCACCCAAAACTCGAAGGTGTCGACGCCAATGTCCTCCGTTGGTTCCTGCTTGCCAAAGTTAGACACGGCGGGATTGGTGGCATTGAAAACTGAAAGTAATCCCGTGATGCGCTGCGGGGAATATTTAAGGAAAATCTTATCGTCTTTTAGGATGGTTAGAAAAGCGTAGGCTGGTTTCTCAAAGTAGGTGTTGAAATCCAATTCAATGCAGTTTCTTCCTTTTTGCAATTCGACCACCTTCTTTTCCAAAACTACGTCGGGCGAATGGCCGTCTAGGCGGCTGCATATTCTCAACTCTACTTCCAAATTTGTCCCTTCCGAAGCATAGGGATGGATCGTGATCGTGGGTATTTTTCCTGCTAAAACCGGAAGCATTTGCGCTGTGGCAAATTCCATGGGTGTAACCTCAGTTTCCTCGGGCAATTCCGTCAGGCGCAGAGTGCTGGACGCGGAGATTTTTGCTTTTTGCACCAAATCAGCTTCATCTTTCAGCGTTAAGCCAGGAATATGATGCCCCGTTTTCAACAACCCTTTTTGCAGGATTTTTACGTATTCTTTTTGGGCAAGATCGGCGGGTAGCCAGCCCTTTTCGACGCAGATTTTTGCCGCCATACCTACCGCCTGGCCACCATGGGCGCTGGTAGCCATGACCCGCGACGAGCCAAAGGCCACATGCGAGGCGGAAATAATGCGCCCGGCTAGGAAGAGGTTCTTGACGTTTCTGGAATAAAAACTGCGGTATGGAATGCCATAAATGCCCTTGCTGTGCCATTGGTTACAGCCCGGTTTTTCGCTGAACACGCCGTCCGCGGGATGCAAATCGATGCTCCAGCCACCGAAGGCCACGTCGTCGTAGTGCGGGCGTTGCTCCACGATGTCCTGCTGAATGAGCATATAGTCGCCCTCGAAGCGGCGGCTTTCGCGCTTGCCGGGGATAGTGCCGACCCATTCCAGCGTGAGGTTTTCGGCTTCCGGAAAGTTGCCGGAGTTTTTGATGTATTCCCATACGCCATAAATTACCTTCCAAAGTTCCCACTTGATGGTTTCGGTTTCGTGGACCGTATCGAGGCGTCCTCCGTACTCGAGCCACCACAGCCAGCAGCCGAATTCCTGGGTGTTAAAGCGGCGGAATTTGGGGATTTCCTTCGTGACGTCGATGGCGAAGCTCGGCGCAACGTATTTCACGGGCTTGCCCACATCCTTGGAATAAAAATACATCGAATGCCCCAGCAACTCGCCGTACTCCGCCGTAGGGGCGAATTTTTCCCCGAACTCCTCGCTTGACTCGGCACCCATGCGGAAAGCTGCTCCTGAGAGAAAGCCCAAGATTCCGTCACCCGAAGCGTCACAGAAAAGCGGCGCAGAAAGTTCGTACTGCGTGGAGTTCTGGGAGCAGAAAGCGATGACTTTAGTGATTTTGTCGGCATCGTCGGGATCTTTTTCTAATTCGTACACCGCAGTATTCAGCAGCAGCGTGATGTTGGGCTCGCTGACGACTTTTTCCAGGGTGATCGTATCGAAAATCAGCGCGTTACCCTCCGAATTGCGGTACATATTCTCGACCAGTAACTCGTCGATCACGCCGCCTTCCCGCGCCCAGCGGTTGTTGTTGCCCATGTGGGAGGTCGCGCCCAGCACCCACAGCCGCACTTCGGAGGAAGCATTGCCACCCAGCACCGGGCGATCCTGCACTACAATGACCTGGATGCCCGCGCGGGCGGCGGTGATGGCGCAGCACACGCCAGAGAGTCCGCCGCCCACGACGACGAGGTCGGCGGCGAGTTCGGTTTTGTTAGCGCTTCTTTTTGTGGTGGGATTGGATTGTATCATCGCAAATAGTTTTCGTTATTTCTCATATTTAAAGCTGGCAGGGTTCACAACCTTATCGGCGTTTTCCGGGTCCGCGCTGACCACCCGACTAAGGCCCCGATTCCGACTATCGCCAGCCCCATCCCGACAATCAACCCCACATCCCGGCCGCCGTTGATCCCCAGCCCGGCAATGCTCAGGCCCGTGATTGCGAAGCTGATGGCGATAGCCCGCAGGGCAAAGGTATTCTGGGATAAAGCGGCTCCAGAAACTGGCTGGGCAACCTCCGCCATTACGGCTTTATCTCGCGTTGTGTACCAAGCCAAGTATTGGCTATACTGCTGATCCTCTATTTTGTTCTTAAATATAATCCACTCATAAACAGCCAGCAGCAAGAGGGGTAGGGCGACGCCCACTGACATTTCCGCCGCGCGGCTTAGCGAGAAATCAAAGAGGGCGGGAGAAACGAATTTGAAAAATATCCCCACCGTCAGACTCACCAGCGACACGAACAGGATGGAAGTGGCGTTCTGTCTTTTAGAAAACAGCGTCCAGAGCGTGGGCAGTAGCAACGAGCCGCCCGATATAGCACCCACGCTCAACACCAAGTTGACCAGTCCGCCGATGTACGGCACGGCCAAAGCGATGCCAATCGTGAAGAGACCAAAGACCACCGTCATGCTACGGCCTACGCGCACTTGCGTTTTCTCGCTGGCCTCAGGATTGATTAGTTTTTTATAAACATCATTGGTAAAAACCGCTGCCAGCATGTTCAGCAAGGTATTGGCGGTACTGGCCGTAGCCGAAACCATCGCGGCCAGCATCAGACCCACCAGTCCGGCGGGCAGCACGAGTTGCGCCATGAGAATGTAAGCCCCCTCCGATTCCAGCCCCGACAAATCAGGTTTGAGCGAGCGGAAAATCATGGGCGGTAACATCCACAAAAACGGACTGACAGAATACAAACCCGCGAACAGGTAGGCTACCTTATTCGACTCGCGCGGGGTACCCACGCTGGTATAGCGCTGCACGAACGCCCAGCTACCTCCGATGTAGATGATGTGATAGAGCGTAAAGGCCAGCGTAAAACCCAGTGTGTACTCGCCGTTGAAAACCTTGAAAAAATCGGGGGGCACCTTTTGCACAAAAGCCCCGAAACCGTCGGTGCGTTCAAACGCCAGCGGGACAAGGATGAGCACCGCTGCCAGCAGAATCACGAATTGTAATACGTCCGTGACCAGCACCGCCCACAGTCCGCCCATGGCGGTGTACAGAATCACCATCAGTCCCAGCGCAATGATGCAGGTTTCCAACGAAAAAGGGGTAGCGACGTACACCAGTTTACCAACCGGATAAAGTACCCCCCCAATGATAAATAGCGTGACGAAAGTGAGTAGATAGGTAAAAAATTGCTGTACCCGCGTCCCCAGCCGACGGCCAATGTACTCGGCGGCGGTCATGGCGTGAGTGCGCTTCCACTTCGCGGCGATGAACCAGGCCGTCACCAACCCACCGATGCACATCGAAAGCTGAATGGTGATGGCTACAAAACCCAAATTATAGGCAATAGAACCCCAGACCACGAAGGTACCTGCCGACAGAAAACTCATGAATAGCGATAGCCCACTCACCCACCAGGGCGCAGATTCTCCGGCGGCAAAAAAGGATTTGGCGTCGGTACCCGTGCGGGAGAAGGCCAGTCCGAGAACTAGCTGGAATACCGCAAAGGCGGCCATGACGATGAAATCGAGTTGCTGCAATTGATTGAAACCGGGTCGCCGGTGCGATTGAAAGTGGAAAATTAAAAATGGAGGTGACACGGCTTACCTTCTTATTCACTCATTCACTCAATCAAAATTCACAATTGAATCACCTCCATTCCCCAGGCCGGCAGCTGCTTTTTAATCGCAGTTTTTCCTTTTGGGGTAATTGTGAAATCGGTAGACTGGGCGCGGTTGTTGAGGAGGATGGCGTATTTCTTCTTGCTATCGGTAGATTCTGCCAATAGGTAGTCTATGGAAGGACTATCTACTTTTACCCATTCTTCATTGATGACCAAATTGGTTTTTTCGCCGTTGATGGTACCGGGCGCAAAGCCGTAGGTTTGGTGCGGACCTACTTTGGGCGTCACGAAGCCGCGCGGGAAAGCTACCTCGCCTTTGGAGCGTAGCTGTGCTTCCGAAAGCAGGTAGTCGGTAAGCCAGCCGATTTGCCACCAGGCGTGGTGCGGGTTCGGGCCCGCGCCTTTGGTCATCGCCTGCCAATAGTAAGAGGCCACGCTGGTTTTGGGGTCCACAAAAGCATCGCGCCCAACGGCAGCCGCGCGGGCCATGTCAGCGAAAAGAGTTTCTCCTGTCAGCTCGTACATACGGATGAACATCCCCGCGTGGCTGGCCAGTTGAATAGGGCCGTGGCGACTGGCCGAACCAAAAATCCCGCCGTGCTCGAAGCTAAGACCCGCCTGGGCGATTTCCCAATCTTCGCGTTGGGTACCATTCACCGTTTTGGTTTCGTGCGTGGGAGTCGGATGAGTGTAGACCGAACTGGTGTATATTTGTGCCGCCTGGATGGCCGCCGTTTTGTACGTTTCATTTTTGGTCAAATCGTACAAGTCCAGCAAGGCCTGAGCGGACTGGCCCGTGGCGAAGTCAGGCGCGTAGCGGGCGTCGCCGCACACGCCCAGAAAGCTACCCCGATTCACGCCATTTTTCACGAACCAATCCGCTCCTTTTTTCGCGGCTGCCAGGTACTTGGGGTCTTTCAGAATGCGGTAGGCTACGAGCAATCCGTAAAAGGTAGGGCGGTAGTCGGCTATATCTTTGAAAAGTTCTTCCTCGGTTTTCTTGTCATAAGCTACGGCCCAACTGCCGTTTGATTTCTGCCAGCGGAGCAAATTCTCGGCCCCCAGGCGCAGGCGCGCTTTCAGTTCGGTGTTGTCCGGCTCGAAGAGCAGCATATTGCCCACATCCAGCATGATGTAATAGGTCACGGCGATGGGCTCCACTACCTCACCCCATTCCTCTACGAATTGTTTTTTCTTAGCCAGATAGTACTGGCCTTCGATCGCTCCCTTGAAAAAATCGCCGTCGGTGATTTGCTGGGTCAGTTTAAAATTCAGGGCATAGGGTAGTACTTTCTTCGTGAGTTCCGGGTCCTGGGTAGCCTGGGCCAGCATCCACATCGCGCCGTAATCCGAGTTCTTCATGGCGTCTTTATTGGATCCTACCACGCCGCCCAGGTACGACTGTGCTCCAATTTCCCGGCCTTTGTATTCCTCGATGTTCCAAAGTGAAGTCTTGGGATCGGTGAGGTAGTGGTGCATCTGCTCGATCCGGTTCGTCAGCGATTGGGTACTTTGCCGGAGTTCTAGCCCCTCTTTGAACTGGTAAATATCGTAAATCGCGTGATTCAGAGTTTTGAACCAGTCGCCATCCACCAGACTATACCGAAAAGAATACGTCAGGGGTTGGTTGGGCTGCCGTTGGGAAGCATATTCGCCCAGCACGGGATAATAAAGGGTAGGTGAAAGCTGTCCCTTACGATTCATGTGGGAAAGGCCGATTCGCCAGTCGGACTGGGTGATTTTATCCTTATCCCAGGGATCGCGCGCCAGGCCGGGCTCGGGGATGACCGCCAGCGTCACGCCGCTCTTGGTACTTACCAGCGGGGCCAGTGTACTGGCGGAGCATTCACGATACACCACGGGTAGCTTGGGTATGCCAAATCCGTAGGCGTAAGCTTTGGCAAAATTGTCCTGCATATAATTTCCCTGAAAGTACCCCGGTACCGTCGTCCAGCCCATCTTGGCTACACTCACCCTCGCTACCGAAGGACTGGCCAGTGAAAAGAACCCCGGCTTTTTGGGGGTTAGTGTCTGGGTGACGACCACATCCGTAGGGTACCTTGCGTCCAGTTTCCAGTCGGTGGTCAGGGTAGCTACGTCCGTTTCGGAGGTAAATTGAATGTGGTTTTTACCCACCGTTTTACCCACACCTGGAAAGAAATGGTAGGCTTTGCCCGCCGTATTCAGCGCTACAGCCGTGGTGCTTTCCTTCCACTGATCCTGCTGATAATGGTAGTTATCTTCGGGAAATTTACCACCGGTGCTTTTCTCAAAAGTCTGGGCGGCTTCGGTGGAAGGTTTGGTTTCGGAATACAGCAGGGTATACTCACCCGAAGGAGTTAAGTCGGTGTTCCATCGGTTACCCTGCTTGACCGAAACTTTCTGAACGCGCCAGCCCTGCGGTGAATTTTGCCACTGAATGCGTAGCTGATCGTTTGCCAGTTGTAGTGCTTTTTGCCCCTTGGCAAAGGGTGCAAAACCTGTCACTAAAAAAAAAACTAAAAAGTAGAGTCGTCTATTGATCATTGCTTATTCGTGTATCGCAGGAGTGAAAGAGAGTCTATTGCTAAGTGCGTAGCGTCTTTGGCTTATATTTTTTCCAAAGCTTCAATCCCGGCTACCTTGGATTTTTGCAGTAACTGGTAGTTTGCCGCCGAAATTTTGATTTTGAATTCAATCAGATGATGGATCAATTTTTGGATAAGGCTTCTATCGTTATTTTTGATAAGTAGGGTTATGATCTTTTGGTTTTGGGCACTATTCCGGTCGCTTATTTGGGTGAGCAACTTACTGGCCAGATCATTTTGCAGCGATACGTCTTGCAGCTTGTTCAACGCCGCTACCTGAGTATAATAGGAAAGAGAATCGTAGTTTTGAACCAAAAAATCCTGCATCTCTTGGGTGTTAAATAAGGTTATGGGAATCTTCTCGATGGCATTTTTAGGAAAATATCCTTTCCCCGTTTTAATCAATCCGATGACCTCCGCTAAATTTCTCGCAAACTGAGCCTCGGACAGGTGATTGATGAGGTAGTAGTGAGCCGACGCCGAATTGTAGCCGATGATTTTGGCAATCATCGGCTTATCCAGCTGCCGCTGCGTGTGTTGGCGAATCGAGTCCACGACGGCCCCGTTGGCGATGTGCCAGAGCGTGTAGCAGGTGAACAACGCCCCATCGATCACTTCGTCTTTGATGGCTTCGATGGTCGCGCCGGAGTAGCCGTCCACGGTATCTTCGGCTTTTACTACCAGTTTATCCGCCGCAAGTCCCGTAAAAACCAGATCGTGATTGGTCAGGATACTTTGGAGTTTGGCATAATCTCCCAGCGTGAACGGCTTGTGGTCCAGCTTGGTCAGCGGGTCGTAGGGCTGGGTCTGGTAGTCGATGAACTCGCCGATCAGATTCCAGTTGAAGATCACATTCACGTTGTAGCAGATACCCTCTTCGCACACGGGAGCCATGATGTTGGCCGAGTATTTCTCCAATTGATCGCCCCAGCGTACCTCGTGTACCTCGAATGATCCGCTATTTTTCGTTTCTATTTCGAAGGCAGGGCCAGGTCCGCTCACCAAGTATGTGAGCAGACCAGTCAGCCCCATCAAAACAGAAATGATACTCTTCATTTTACAACTTCCATCAAGGTACCTCCCAGATTATAATCCTGATCTTTCGGCAAAGCCGCATTACCTACCCCTTCGATCATCATCGCTTCCAGCTTTGGAAAATAGTTCTGGTACAGCCCTCTGGGGGTCGTTTTTTCTTCTTTACAAATGGCGGCGGCCATACCCAGCACTTCGCCCATCATGCCCGTGGTACGCATGAGACGCACGGTACCCAAGGCTACGTGCGACACGCTGATGTCGCGCCCGGCCATCATCAAATTGTCGATGTTTTTGGAGTATAGGCAGCGAAACGGAATGGGGTAAGGGTAGATTTTGATGTGCTTGGCGATGGACTTGAAGGCCGCGCCGGGGAAAAGCTTCGAGTTCTCGGGATCGGGATAATGCAAGTCGATCGTCCACGAGGTAGGTGCGGTACCATCGGGGTACACGCGCTGGTCGGTCAAATCCTGCTCAATGAGTATGTAGTCGCCTGTCAATCGCCTCGATTCGCGTTTCCCTGCGACGTAAGCGACCCATGTGAGAGCAGCACTGGCGAATTTTTCCTTATTGGTGGCGCGGTTTTTCAGGTACGACCAATTGGAATAAACCGCCAGCATCCCGTAATCCCGAATTTGTTCAAAATCCATCGTCATATCCAGCCCCATGCCCGTTTCCCATTCCCAATCGCCCTTGGTGATTTCCTCGGCTTTGGCTTCATTCCAGGGTAGGCCCCACTTAATATCCGGGAATGAAACGGGCTGCTCTTTTTTCTCCGAAAACCATTGCACCGAAGCACCCATCGTCAGGTTGTCGGCCACTTCGGGGGCGGTTGCTTCACCGTAAACCGCGCGGCTTTCGCGGCCAGTCATGTACTCGGCCCCCGCCAGAAAACCAATGGTACCGTCGCCCGTGCAATCGGCAAAGAGGGGGGCTTCAAAGTACACCTTTTCGCCCGTTTCAATGTTGGTAGCGTACACCCTTTCTATTCTACTTCCTTTTGTGTCAACCTTGTTGGCGTGGTAATTCAGGAAGAGCGAAATGTTGGGTTCGGCCAGAACGGCCTTCATTTTCTTCTCGTCTTCGTAGTACTCTTTTGGTTGGGCGTTGCCTCCCTCCGACGGGCCTATTTCGTTGACGAGATTACCCAGCGCGGGGTAAGGTTCCAGGTTGATCCGCCCGCCCAGGTGGACCCGTACTTCGGAACTATTGTTGCCGCCTAAAATGGGGCGGTTTTGGATCAAGGCTACCTTAATCCCTTTCCGAGCGGCCGAGATCGCCGAGCAGGTACCCGCCATGCCGCCGCCCACGACCACGAAATCGAAGGTACCCGCGTTCTTGGGGATTTTGTCAAATCCAAAATACGTATTTCGGTAATCCGCCAGTTTTTCCTTGTCCTCGATGGGCTTGAAATTGGGTACGCTGGTGAAAAGAATAGCATCGCAACGGCCGTTGAAGCCCGTCAGGTCTTTGAGGGCAATTTTGTTTTCTTTCTGTGTGATTTTCACCGTCCCGCCGTTTGACCAATTCCAATTTTGGTTGTCCTGGCCGAATGTTTTTTCAAGTGGCTTGTCATTAACCAAAAGTTGGAACTGCCCCGCCGCTTCTTTGTCCGACCATTGGGCTGTCCAGTTGCGGGTGCGCACGTACACTTTGTACGTACCGATTTCGGGGAACGTGACAGTCGTGCTGGCGTTCTCCACCGGGGTACCCATGCCGTGGGCCATCAGGAAGGACGAACCCATCACATCCATGAACTGCTGGTCAATCGACCAGCCGCCCTTGTTCTCAAAACTTTCGGCTTCGACGAGTACCGTAGCGGGTTTTTGGGCCAAGGCAAATTGGCAGAAAAGACAGGAAAGAAAAATCAGACGTTTCATGACGATGATTGAGTTGAGTTTTTAAAATAGAGTTATGAATCAGGTTTAAGAAAAAACAATAAAGCGGCTCCTGATCGGCAAGAGCCGCTTTATTATAATCAACCTATGAGAAAAACCTTAAATTCATTCGTAACTACTGCCAGTCAGGGTTTTGTTGCAACTCCGGATTGGCATTGACCTCGTCCTGCGGAATGGGGAAATACTTGTTTTTGGCCTGCACCGGACGGCTGGGGTACACTGAGTTGGTAGCCTTGGGGATGACGGTCAGAAACTTATCCGTGCGTGTTAGATCATACCAGCGGTCGCCCTCCGCGAAAAACTCCCAGGATCTTTCCTGCAATACAGCATCCACGAAAGCCTCCTTACTGAGTCCGGTCGGCAAATCAGCGAGTCCGGCGCGCTTGCGCACGGTGTTGATGTAGCCGTAAGCTTTGGCCGTGCCGCCGTTGAGACGGGCTTCAGCTTCGGCGGCGATGAGGTACATATCGGGCAGTCGCAGAATGGGGATATTGACAATGGTACTCGTAGTAGAAACCGGATCCCGAAACTTCTTGATCAGTACGCCCTCGGTCGTGATGGGGGTGATGCTGCGCTGAGGTACCATCTGGCCGGCTTTGTTGAGGTAGGTAGTATCCAGCAACTGACGGCGCTTGTCCAGTGGATTGAAGGAGTTGAAAAAGCTCTGGTACGCAAACATCGAACCGTAGGAAGTACGCGCGTACTCTACGCCCGCGCTCCCCGAAGGCCCGGTAAGTCCAACCAGCTGATGGCTGGTACCCGGAGAAATGGGATCTACCTCGAAAGCCCAGATGTTTTCCTTCCGGGCGGCGTCTTCGGTGCGATAGTCATACACATCCAGCACATTGGCCATCAGCGAATATTTACCCGAATTGATGACCGCGTCGGCTTTTTCCAGGGCTTTGGCCCAGTCTTCGTTGTACAGGGCGGCTTTGGCATAAAGAGCATTCACGGCTTCGAGCGAAGGACGGCCTTTTTCCACGGCCGGATACGAAAGCAGGCCTGCGGCCAGTGCCTGATCCAGATCGCTGTAAATTTGCTTGTACACATCGGCTTTCGGGCTTTTGCCGACGTAGGCTTGGGCTTCGGAGGTGCTGGGTTCGGTTTTGATGGGTACATCGCCGAAGTTCTTGGTTAGCGTCCAGTGGTAGAACGCCCGCAGAAAAGACGCTTCCCCGAGAATCTGTTTCTTGCGGGTTTCGTTCATTGTCGCATCGGGTACCTTGGTGAGGATCCAGTTGGCATCTTCGATACCGCTGTATGAAGAGGCCCAAATCTGCTGCGGCGACTCGTTGGTACGCCCCGCGCTGCGTTGCGTGGTGTAGGTAGGTTCTATGGTGAAAAGCGTGAGGGTATTACGGCCCACCACCGCCCGAGGGTACACCTGGTCGGCGCTGTAGTCGGGTACCATCACTGCGGCGGGACCACCGTACAGCCCCCTCATGGAGCTGTATACGGCCAGGATACCTTTTTCCGCATCGGAGCCGGTTTTGTAAAAATTATCGGTAAAGATGGACGAGTACACCGTTTCATCCAGTTCGCAGGAAGTCATGCCCACGCCCAGCAGCAGCATGGGGAGTACTTTATATAGGGATTTGAATCGCATGTTCATATTCAGTTTCTTTAATAAAATTTCTTGAAATCAGGATTAAAATACCTACCTAAAAAGTCAGCTGAATGCCGCCCAGGAAAGACTTGGCCTGCGGGTACACCAGGTTATCAATCCCGATGGCGGTGTTGGAACCCGCGTAGGTGTTGACTTCCGGATCGAAGCCGCTGTACTCGGTCAGGGTGAGCAGGTTGTTGCCACTAACGTAGATGCGCAACCGGCTGATGCCCTTTATCGTAGGTAGGGTATAACCCAGCGTTATATTCTTCAGGCGTACGTAGGAGCCATCTTCCATGGCATAGTCGGTGATGGGTAGGCGTCCTGCCACAAAGGGACTCACGTACTGATTACTCGGATTCGTGGGGGTCCAGCGATTGACGACACCTTCCAGCAAATTGCGTTGCCCCAGCGGATTTTCGAACGATAGCCGACTGATATTGTAGATGTCGTTGCCCTGTGAACCCGACAGGAAAGCGCTGAAATCGAAATTCTTGTAGGCCAGGTTGGTCGAAGCGCCGAAGATGAAATTAGGGTTAGGATTCCCCGTAATAATTTGATCTTCTGAGTTAATGGCCCCATCGTTGTTCAGGTCTTTTACCTTATGTCCGCCCACGCGGCCGTCGTAGCCGGGGATAATGACGTCGCCGGTTTGGTTGATTCCGTCGAACACGTAGGTTTTGAATACGCCCAACGGTTGACCTACACTCAGAATGGAAGAATTGGTGACGAAGCGCTCTTGCGTGGTACCCCCGTCCAGATCCAGCAGCTTGTTGCGGTTGGCGGTCAGGTTACCCGACACCGACCAGCGCACGGGGCCGTTCAGGATGGTCGCGTTCGCAGCAAACTCAAAGCCTTTGTTTTCCAGCGAAGCGTAGTTGCCGGTAATGCTGCCGTAACCCGACGAGAGCGGCAGGGTTTTTACGTACAGCAGGTCGTCGGTGCGTTTGTGGTAGTAGTCCATGATAATAGACAGGCGGTTGTTGAACAACCCGATGTCCAGGCCAATATCCGTTTGAGCCGATTTCTCCCAGCGTAAATCTGGGTTGGAAATGCCACTCGGGCTGATAGCCGTCTGATAGGCATTCCCCAGATTATAGCCGCCGCCCGAGCTCACCGTCGCCAGAGATTGGTAGGGTGAAATACCCCCGGCATTACCGGTGATTCCGTAACTGGCCCGGAGTTTCAGGTCCGACATCCAACGCAAATTCTTCACAAAATCTTCCTCGATAATTCGCCAGGCCGCCGATATTGCCGGAAAGAAACCATACTTATGATTGGCCCCGAACTTGCTCGATCCGTCCACGCGGGCAGTCAGGTCCAGAAAGTACTTGTCGCGGAAACCGTAGTTGATCCGACCCATGTAGGAATCCAGGCGTTGCTTGGAGCGACTGCTGCTGACGGTGCGGTTCAGGGCCAGTTGCAGGGCCTCGTTGGTGGTAGCATCGTTGGGGAAGCCCGTCGCGCTGATAGAATTTCCATTGGAATTCTCTACCTGAGAGGCAAATACGCCCGTGAAGCGCAGGCTGTGATTTTCGCCAAATTTGCGGTTGTAGGATAGGATACTCTCGTGAAGCAGCCCCAGGAAATTGGAATTGGCTTTGGACGCCGAGCCTGAGTTATCATTGATATCGGCCCGGTTGAT
Source organism: Cytophagales bacterium (assembly GCA_038242095.1). Classification (GTDB taxonomy): domain Bacteria; phylum Bacteroidota; class Bacteroidia; order Cytophagales; family Spirosomataceae; genus Persicitalea. The sequence goes on along the minus strand of JBBSSJ010000067.1, from coordinate 4,993 downwards.
AATCGAGAGAGGAGAGTAGTTGTCGTCCAGCCGGTTTTGAACGTCCGCATTGAAGGAGGCCCGGTAGGTGAAGCCCGGCATAATCTCGAATTCTCCGAATAGGTTCACCAAAGTGCGTTTGATGTTCCGCTGGCGAGTAATTGCTGTAAAGTTAAGCGGGTTCACCACTTCGCGGTACTGACCGTTGCCCTGCTCGCCAAAGGGAAAAATGGAGCCATCTTCGCGGTAGGGTTGCAGCGTGGGCGGTGCACCAACAGCCGCTCCCAGCACGGTTCCGGTAACCACGCCCGCATCACCGATGGTGGTACTGCCGGCGTCGATCCCGCTGTTCGTTATAATGCTGCCCAGAATACTGGTACCTACCTTAAAGCGGTTGCTTACCTTGTGATCCACGTTAAGCCGGTACGAATAGCGCTTAAAATTGGAATTGATGAGAATCCCGTCCTGGTTGAAGTAGTTGGCCGAGAGCGCCAATTGCGTTTTTTCGTTACCCCCATTGATAGATAGCTGGTGACTCTGAATAGGAGCTGTCTGGAAAATCAGCTTCTGCCAATTGACACCCTCTCCCAACGACTCGGGATTGGGGTAGGCGTTGTTCTTGAATACTTCGTTTTCGAGCTGGGCAAATTCGGACGCATTCAGTACATCCAGAGTTTTGATGGCCTGCTGCACGCCATAGTAGCTGTCGAGGGATACGCGCGTGACACCGGCTTTCCCACGTTTGGTGGTAATCAGCACGACGCCGTTGGCGGCCCGCGCCCCGTAAATAGCCGAAGCTGAAGCATCTTTCAGCACTTCTACTGACTCGATATCATTGGGATTAATAGTCGAAAGTGGACTCACATCGTTGATGCCGCCACCGTTGGAAATCTGGATGCCATCCACGACATACAGCGGCTCCGAATTCCCGTTGATGGAGTTGGTACCCCGTACCCGCACACTGATGTTTCCACCGGGTGAGCCGGAGTTCTGGTTGATCTGAACGCCTGAAATGCGTGACTGCAGACCCTGCGCCAAGTTGGTGACCGGGAGTTGCGTCAGTTCGTCGGCTTTTACGGAGGCGATGGAGCCTGTCGTTTCGACTTTTCGCTGCGTTCCGTAACCTACCACTACGACTTCTTCCAGGGCTTTAGTGTCCGTTTTGAGCGATACATTGACCGTCGAACGATTGTTGACGGGTACCTCCTGACTCACATAACCCAGAAACGAAAATACCAGTATGGCGTTTGAGTTGGCATTGACTGAGTAGGCGCCATCCACATTGCTGATAGTACCACGTTGGGTGCCTCTCACAGTCACGCTTACACCGGGAATGGTTCCGCCGCTATCGTCCGTAACCTTTCCCTGTACCGTGGCTTCTTGCGCGCGCAAACTTCCTCCGACTGCCAGGGAAAGCAGCAGGAATAGTGTCGTTATTATTATATGTTTAAGCATTTCAAACAGATGGTTAGGGATTAAAATGATAGCAGAATAGTACAAAAAAAGGGAAAGAGATAATTTTTGGATTGCAGATAAAATAGAAACCTCAGTAATGGTCTCCCGTATTTTTAGAGCAATTAATACTAAATATAGGGGAGGAACCTTAGTGAATCAAATTGAATGAGGATAAATTTACCTAAAAATAGCACAAAAAGTATCGGTAACGTTTGTGAAAACGTTACCGATATATAATTATACAGATTTTACTTTGAACAATATCTGATAAATTAGATAGAAGTATATTTGAGGGAAATCAGGAAGTAAAAGTTAGATTTCTATAAATAGTACAAAATAAAATGATTAAGTGTACGAAGTGTGGACAGGTAGATATCCTTATGAAAGCAGGGTTTGTGCGGGGGAAGCAACGGTTTTGCTGTAAGGCCTGCAACTACTATTTTACTATACCATCGGCTGAACCCAGGAATCGAAAAAACAAACGGCACCAGACCACTATCGTCGACATTGCTCACGAACTTGGCGTGTCTAACTCCACCGTGTCGCGGGCTTTGCACAACCACCCCGACATCAACCCCGATACCCGCAAAGCCATTTTGGAAACGGCTCGGGAACTTGACTACCAGCCCAATCAACTGGCGCACAGCTTGGTGAAAAGTTGTACCAATACCGTGGGAATCATCGTGCCGGAGTTTATGACTCAGTTTTTTCCCAACGTGATCGTCGGGGCGCAGCGGGTACTGCGGCAGGCGGGCTATAATCTGATGATTATGCAGTCTGGCGAGTCCTATGAAACCGAAGTGGCCAATACCAGAGCGCTGTTGGCCAACCGTGTAGACGGTTTGCTGGTTTCAATGAGTCACGAAACCAACAACTACGATCATTTCCGAAATTTTGAAAGAAGGGATGTTCCAGTAGTTTATTTCAACCGGGTAATCGAAGATCTCGGAACCCACAAGGTGGTGGCGAATGACTATCAGGGTGCGTTCTCGGCAGTTGAACACCTTATTCAGAATGGTTACCGACGTATCGCGCACCTTGGCGGGCCACCTAACCTTCTTATCAGCCAGGAGCGGCTGCGTGGCTATCGGGAGGCTTTAAAAAAATATGATCTGCCAGCCTTGCCTGAATGCATCATCCAAGGAGATTTCACCGCCCATAAAGCCGCGATTTACGGCCGTCATCTTCTGGATTTACCTGAACCGCCCGATGCTATTTTCGCTATCAATGACCCAACAGCCATCGAAATTTTGACGTTGGCCAAGGAAAAGGGCATTCGTGTCCCCGAGGAATTGGGCGTGGTCGGTTTCAGCGACGACCCAATCGCCCAGTATATTGGCAACGGGCTTACTACCGTGAAGCAGCCCACCACGCAGATTGGAGAGGCTGCGGCGGCAATGATTTTGGGAATGTTGCGCGGACAGGAAGGCGCTTTTTTAGCAAAAACGGTGGTGTTAGAAGCGGAACTTGTGGTGCGGGGGTCGTCGGTTTTGAATGCGTTAGAACCGAAAAGCTGAATTGCTCGTATGCTGTGGTGGTTTGTGTCATGCTGGATAATTATAGGAAGGGGGGCATGGGACATTCCAACTCCGATAGGCTGGGATACCAGACTTTTGGTAGTGTAATAGAATGTATGTTGGGTCATAGAAAAGCGTAGGAGCGCCATAACTTTGGGGAGTGGCCAACATTCGTACGAAATGTTCCACCAAGCCAATTCTGCAAGTAAAACTACCCAACTTGAATTAGCTGAAGGTTTACTTTGAATGTTTGACCGAGTTTTTTGCCAAGAAAACAGGTGCAAAAGCACTCAACCTGCTAAGCCTTGACCTAGTAAAGAAATCGAACGTTTTCTTTACTGATTGTGTAATTTTCACATTGTTAGGTAGTTAGCTACATAAAATAATCTTCATGGAACATTTCGTACGAATGTTGGCTCCCCCCCCTTATAGGATCGCCCTTGGTACTGGCGCATACCCAGTTGCTGCTTGACATCCTGGAAGGCCCGCTTGTCAGAGTAGCGCTGCATCTGACGGCCCAGGGCGACCTCCACGTCGCGCAAGGTGCACCTGTCCGACCCGGCCCTGCCGCCCTGAAAGACTAACCTGCGTACGCCGCGCCACGTCCATCATCACGCCCTGAGCGTCCCAGTCTGACTCGCTGACGAAGTACTGAAGCTGCTGGTAGTCACTCTCGGGGATGCGTTCCTGCATACGTTCTATATTGGACTTGCATTCGAGGAAGAGGCCCTTGAGGTACTGCTCGCAGCGCGCCGTGCTGTTCTTGCGCCCGAAAGTGAAGTGATCCCAGTAGGTCTGGAGTATACATTGATTTTTTTCGTCTAAGTCTAGGTTCGTCATAAGGTTAAAATAAGCCTCAGTTTTGATTTAACAAAGTAGATTTAGTGTCCTTCTTGCTCTTGTGGAACCGATGATGGTCGGAAGGAATGACCTTCTTGTAGGCCGCCCAGTCCTCAGTGTGGAAGGTGGCCCGATTGCGATAATGTTCAGGCAGTGCCTCCCACACTCCTCTGGCTCCGTCCTCGCTTCGATTACCAATGAATATAGAAGCTGGTCTGTAGGGCTATTTCATAGTAATACAGGTATCAACCTTTTAATCGTCTTACCCCCATGGTACCTTATTTCGGCCCACGCGAGCCGACAGACCCTGCCTGCCGGGAGGCGGTGGCCCCAATCGCTTCGCCCACCTCGACGGGTCGGTCCGATTCCAAAATACTGGCGCCATCCTCGACGATGGCCCGGTAGGCCTTGGCCCGTTCGTCGGCACTCGTCAGCTTGTCGTAACTCGAAGCCGCCGAAATCATGCACATGATGCCTTTGGCGTTAAGTAGTCGATAGAGCTGCTGGTTTTCCGGCTTCACGGTCGGGCCGATGTAGGCAATCATGTTGGCAGCCGGAATGCCCGCTTTCTCGTAGGCCGCCAGTTCCTGCGGAGTTTTGACAAACGTCGAGAACATCCGGTCCTTGTTGTCCTCGTAGTAGTAGCGGGCCTGCTCCGGCGAGTGAACGGTGAGCATGATAAAGGCATCGGCCTTGTGTTTGCGGATAATGGCCGCCGTCATCGGAAACGGCACATCCTTCCGATCCAGATTGAGCACCGTTTTGCCCCTGGCCCATTCGATGACTTCGGCCAGGGTAGGAATACGTTGGCTGGTCACGTTACCCTCTGCGTCTTTCAGCCGGAGCTTTTGCACTTCTTCCCAAGTGTAGTCCGACAGCTTGCCCGTACCGGTCGTGGTACGGTCCAGGGTGGCATCGTGCAGCAGAACGATCACGCTGTCTTTGGTCAGTCGGGGGTCGATTTCAAAAAAAGCGGGCGTGTACTTCAGCGTATTCTCAAACGTAGCCAGTGAGTTTTCGGGAAAGCCGGGAACCATGCCGCCCCGATGTCCGCTGACAATAGGTTGCTTGTTGGCATCCCATTTGAAAAAAGCGTGCAAATCCCGCACCGATTTGATGGGTAGCCGGTGGAGCGTCTGGCTGCTTGCGCTGCCGTTGGCCAGCAGGAGCAAGAAAAGGATTCGGGAACAGTTAGCTTTCAT
>JBBSSJ010000066.1:0-17615 GCA_038242095.1 Cytophagales bacterium | reverse complement strand
TCAACCAAATCGTAGGGATCGAGTGCCCGGTCGTTTTTCTTCCGCAACGCGTCGAAAATAGAAAATGGTGCGGCGTAATAAACGTAGTTGTTGTCCAGGTGCATCCCACCTGAAATCAAATGCAGTCGCGTAGCGTAGCGATTATCGGCCAGGAAAGCGGGGTTTTGGTAGGCCGAGTAAAAGCCCCCGTTGTACTGCGTGGCAACACCCAAAAATTTCTGGGCCTTGGCTCCCTGAACAAACAAACATATAAGAATAAAAGAAAAGGTAAGCTTTTTCATGACATGGGTAATTGTTGCAAAACGAGTTTTGGCAGTGACCACAATCTGGCAGTCCTTGGGGCTGCCCCGTCACAATTAGTTTGCCAACACCACAAATTCCACCCGCCGATTCAAAGATTTGTGGTTCTCGGTATCATTGGGAGCTACGGGGTTGTTTTGGCCGTAATCCCTGTGCTTGAGTGGGTTGGAGGCAATATCGTTTCGTAGCAGATAGGAATAGATAATTTTCGTCCGATTTTCAGAAAGGAACTGATTTAACCGGGCGTCGCCGGCATTGTCGGTATGGCCCGCTATTTCGATTTTTATTTTAGGGTTATCGCGCAGCGTGCGGTAGAGTTTTTGCAGTTCGTCGCGCGATTCGGAGCGCAGGTCATATTTGCTTTAATCGAAGTGGATTTTGTCTAGCTTGATTATATCGTTGATTTTCAGATTGGTGAATACCGAATCTGCCCGCTTTTCCATCAGCGCCGTGTACTGATAAAATCCGCAGGTATCGCAAGAAACCAGCAAAACCTCTTCGGCAGTGAAGTGCCCTTCCGAAGCCGTTTCGACGGTTACGGTATCGAAATGGAACATCCTGACGTTAAAATCCGGCTTGCCTGCTTGATTGGCACCAGAGGCTCTTTGGTCGGCAGTATGCAAAAATACTTTGAAAGCGGCAGGTACCTCCTTGCCCGATACTTCATCTATGGCGCGTAAGGTGAACAGCGTTACCGGACGCTGCGCTGTAACTACCTGAGCGAAGGTAGTTTTATAAAATAATAAAAGTGAAAATAACAAGGAAAGGGGACGCATAGCGGAGGGGATTAGCGTTGGGGAATGCTTGCTAAACGTCCCGTTTGCCGTTTCTGTGTTCTGGGCCGGAGAAAGTAACAAAGGTAATTGCTGATTTTTGACCCCACTTTTTATTGATTGTAACGGTTTTTGAGGTTAAAATAAGAAAAATCGGCGTTTCGAATAAACAAATTGGTCAATTATGAGTTGGTACGGGCTTTTTGCGGATAATTTAAATTTGTTTCTCTCACCATACCCCCTTTACCGTTATGCTTAAATGGTCCATTATTCTTCTCGTCGTGGCGATTATCGCCGGTGTTTTCGGATTTGGAGGCATTGCCGCCGGAGCCGCTGAAATCGCCAAGATTTTGTTCTACATATTTATCGTGCTCTTTGTGCTTAGCCTTATCTTCGGCCGATCCAAATTGTAAATCTGGAAGCTCAAAGTTAGCCCATCAAACTGGAAGCCGATTCATTCGAATCGGCTTCCTTCGTTTCAAAATAAGCTCGATCTTACAAGTAGAGAGCTGTTGTATTGACCCCTACAAAAAAAATTCAACTTAAATCATTCCCATTCAATCGTCGCAGGTGGCTTGGACGAAATATCGTACACCACGCGGTTGACACCTTTTACTTTATTGATGATTTCGTTGGAGATTTCGGCCAGGAATTCATAGGGCAGGTGCGCCCAGTCGGCCGTCATACCATCGACGGAGGTAACGGCCCGCAGGGCCACCACGCGCTCGTAGGTACGTTCGTCGCCCATCACACCCACGCTCTGAATTGGCAGCAACATCGAACCCGCCTGCCAAACGATGTCGTAATGACCGTGTTTTTTCAGACCGTTGATAAAAATGGCGTCTACTTCCTGCAAAATCGCGACCCTCTCGGCTGTTACCTCGCCCAAAATACGAATCGCCAACCCCGGCCCGGGGAACGGGTGCCGACCCAGGATATTAGGCGAAATATCAAGTGCCTTGCCCACGACCCGCACCTCATCTTTGAAAAGCGTATTGAGCGGTTCCACGATCTGTAATTTCATGAAATCCGGTAAACCGCCCACGTTATGGTGCGACTTGATGGTCGCCGAAGGTCCTTTTACCGAAACCGACTCGATGACATCGGGGTAAATGGTGCCTTGTCCTAACCACTTCACATCCTGAATGAGGTTTGCCTCCTGGTCGAAAACCTCGATGAACGTACGGCCGATAGCTTTGCGCTTTTCCTCGGGATCTTCCAGCCCTTTCAGCGCGTTGTAAAATTGCTGCACCGCGTCGACACCCTTGATGTTGAGGCCCATGTCCTGGTAGGAATGCAGTACTTCCTCAAATTCGTTTTTGCGCAATAACCCATTATCAACGAAAATGCAGTACAGATTTTCGCCAATTGCGCGATGCACCAGCGTGGCCGCGACGGTGGAATCCACCCCGCCCGACAGCGCCATCACGACTTTGTCGTTGCCAATTTTGGTTTTCAAGCTGCTAATCGTGGTTTCCACGAACGACTCTGCGGTCCAGTTCTGGTGGCAGCCGCAGACGCCCACGACGAAGTTGTGCAGCAATTGCCCGCCCGCCTCGGTGTGCGTCACTTCGGGATGAAACTGAATACCGTACGACAGCTCATTTTCTATTTTGAAGGCCGCAATTGCCACCGATTCGGTGGAAGCGAGGGTTTGAAAATTTTCGGGCGTGCGGATGATCGTGTCCGCGTGCGACATCCATACTTGCGAGGTTTCGGTGAGTCCCGCCAGCAGCGACGAATCCTCGTCGAAGATCTGCAGCCGCGCCCGGCCGTACTCCCGGTGCTCTGAAGGCTTCACGTCGCCGCCCAGCATTTGGGCCATGAGTTGCGCGCCGTAGCAAACGCCCAGCAAAGGTACTTTTTGGCGGTAGCGGTCGAGGTCGACGCGCGGGGCGTCGGCATCGCGCACCGAACACGGACTGCCGGATAGTATAACGCCCTTGACGTTGGGCGAAAGCTCAGGAAGGTGATTATAGGGGTGGATCTCGCAGTAGACATCCATTTCGCGCACCCGTCGGGCGATCAATTGCGTGTACTGGGAGCCGAAATCGATAATGAGGATTTGTTCGGTCATGGTCGGTTTGATGTAAACCGCGAAATTAGGTAAAAGGGGCAAAGGGGCAAGGGGGCGAAGGCACAAAGTTTTCTACGAGAGACAAAGGCACAAAGACGGTCGGCCGCTGCCGTCTAAAGTGACCTGTTGCTTCGGCTACAAATACTCATGTACTCATGAACTTTATACCGCACGGGCGGCCCCGTCATAAACTTATAAACTCTACTTCTTCACTTTCTTCATCGCCACCGGGTCCCAGTACACGGTTTTTTGGTCGAAGTAGCTTTCGTTGCAGGCCAGGACAGGGGCAGCGGCGCGGAAGGCGAAGATCGGGTCTTCAATAGTGCCCTGACTGCCTTTGCGCATATTGTCGAAGAAGTTGGCGAAGTGATTGGCGTGTTCGTCTTCTTTGTCGGGCTTGTTGAACTTTACTTCTTTGATGGGCTCAGCCTTGCGGGCGTCGGGTGGGTATTGGGCGTCGTATTGCTTGACGAACTCCTGTTGCGTGGCTTCCGGGAAGGTGAAAAAGCTGTCGTAGTTGCCGTAGCCGGGCGCTTCGGGTAGTTTCTTTTGGGTCAGGATGATGCCGTTATTATCAAATTCAATCTGTCCGGCCGTACCAATGATTCGCGTGTTATTGTTGATGGAGCCCGCATTGGCAAAATTGACCCGCAGTACCATCTGAAATTTTTCGTGGAGCGAGGTCTTTGGGTATTCCAAAATTGATACCAGCACATCCGGTACGTCGCGGCCGTCTTTCCAGTAACTCAGCTCGCCGGAAGAAAAAATCCGCTCCGGCCCAAGTGAACCCGTCACATAGTGGACGCCCGTGATAAGGTGGACAAACAAATCACCCGCCACGCCCGTACCGTAGTCGCGGTAGTTGCGCCAGCGGAAAAAACGTTTGGCGTCAAACGGTACTTTGGGTGCGTCACCCAGGAATCGGTCGAAATCTACGGTTTCAGGCGAGGCGTCAGGCGGGATGGAGTAATTCCATGCCCCCATGGATCCGAAGCGGTCGCTATTGGACTCCACGTAGTTAATGTCGCCAATGTCCCCGGCCTTGATCATTTTCCTGGCCTCCTCAAAAGCCGCGCTGCTGATGCGCTGGCTGCCTACTTGCATTGTCTTACCCGATTTCTTCCAGGCGTCGATCACCGAAAGGCCCTCATCGATGTGATGCACCATTGGTTTCTCACAATACACGTGCTTGCCCGCTTTCAGGGCATCCTTGGTGATATGGTCGTGCCAGTGGTCGGGCGTTACGATCAGCACGGCGTCAATGTCCTTGCGCGCCAGCAACTCGCGGTAATCGCGGGTGGTAGCAATGTCTTTGCCGAAAGTCTCTTTCACGCGCGTCAGTCGGCCGTCGTACAGGTCGGCCACGGCGACCAACTCCACGTCGGGGGCACTTCGTAAAGCGGCGCGGGTATCGAAGGTGCCCTGAATTCCCATGCCAATGGTAGCAATGCGAATTTTATCGTTCGGACTCACTTTTTTCAGATTCTTAATGTAGGAAAATGAAGGCAAAACGATGGGGGTGGCGGCCAACAGAGCGGAGGCAGCCGAGACGTTTTTCAGGAATTTTCTGCGGGTAGGTTTCATAAAAGAGGTTTTAGTTAGATAAGGAAGTGACTATCCAAAAATACTCAGTCAGCCGGCCGCGCATTTCTGCTACCTTCGCGCTTATGCTGCATACCGAAACTTACCGAATCCGCAACTACGAAACCGACCGTCGGGGGCAACTCAGCCTGCTGGCGCTGGCCAATTATTTTCAGGATGCCGCCGATCGTAGCGCCATTGCCTTAGGCGTTGGCATGCCCGCACTCGCCGAATTGGGCCTATCTTGGGTGCTGCACCGCATGAAAATCGACGTCATCCGCTGGCCGGGTATCACAGAAGAAATTACCGTCGAGACCAACCCCGCCGGACTCGAAAAAATATTCGTTTACCGTGACTTTAGGGTCTACGATCAGGCGCGCAATCTGCTCATGACCGCCACCTCCACCTGGCTGGTTTTTGATACCGGAGTCCGCAAACTCACCACGCCAAGCCCACATTTTCAAGCAATTTTCGATCCCTACCGCGATTGGGAATTCCTGCCCCGCGCCACTGCGCGATTTGCTGCGTTGCCCAATGAAGTACCTTCCCGCGCCGAAGTGAAGGCGCGGCACAACGAAATCGACACCAACGCGCACGTCAACAACGCCGTATATTTTCAATGGCTGTTGGAAGCCCTCCCGGCTGGGTTCTTGAACAAGCATGTTTGCGCCGAAGTCGACATTCAGTTCAAAAAAGAATGCGGACGGCAGGATAACATCAGCAGTCTCTGCGCGGAAGGCGAAGCGTTGAGCTTTCAACACAACCTGTTAAACCAAGAGCAAAAAGAAGCCGCCGTGGCCACCACCCGCTGGCGGGTTAGCGCGGAAGAATAAGCGTATAATGTAGGCGGAATATGATCTGTTGCGTAATATAAATGGGGGGTAAGCGCTTACCGCGAGCCGTTAGCCGTTGACCGCTCCCCCTTCACCCGTTGGCCAGTAAAAAAGGAACTTCCTATATTTGCCAAATTTCTCCACCAAACAGCCATGGCACAACTTTCGGTTCGGCACCTTCTGGGTATTAAAAATCTGACGGAAACGGATATTCACACGATTCTGGATACCGCCACCCAGTTCAAGGAAGTCATCAACCGGCCGATTAAGAAAGTGCCTTCGCTGCGCGATATCACCATTGCCAACGTTTTTTTTGAAAATTCCACCCGTACGCGGCTGTCCTTCGAGTTGGCCGAAAAGCGGCTTTCGGCGGATGTAGTTAACTTTTCGGCCTCGGGGAGCTCGGTCACCAAAGGCGAAACGCTGCTCGACACCGTTAACAACATCCTGGCGATGAAGGTGGATATGATCGTGATGCGCCACAGCAGCCCTGGCGCGGCGCACTACCTCGCGGCCCGGATTCCGGCCAACGTCATCAACGCGGGCGATGGTACCCACGAACATCCTACTCAGGCGTTGCTCGACGCGTTCTCGATGCGGGAGAAATTGGGTGATCTTCGGGGGAAGAAAATTGCCATCATCGGCGACATTTTGCACTCGCGGGTGGCGCTTTCCAATATTTTCTGTCTGCAAAAACTCGGAGCCGAAGTCATGGTGTGCGGCCCTACCACACTTATTCCTAAGTATTTGCCTGAATTGGGTGTAAAAGTAGGGCACGACGTGCGCGAAGCGCTGGCCTGGTGCGACGTAGCCAACGTGCTGCGCATTCAACTCGAACGGCAGCAAATAAAGTACTTCCCCTCGCTGCGCGAGTACTCGCTATACTTTGGCATCAACAAGGCCATGCTCGACGCCCTCGATCACGAAATCATTCTGATGCACCCCGGCCCTATCAACCGCGGCGTTGAACTGTCGTCTGATGCCGCCGATTCGAGCCATTCGATCATTTTGGATCAGGTGCAAAATGGCGTGGCGGTGCGCATGGCGGTGCTGTATTTGCTGGCGCAACAATGAAGGGGGAGGGTAGAAGGGGAGAAAGGTAAAAGGATTAAAAGGTCAACTGGGAACGGCTAGCGGGCTTAAATTCTTCGTGTCTGAATCTTGATTCCGGTCATTTTATCTTCAGGTTTATTTGGATATGCTTCATATAAAAGAAGGGGCTGAATCGCATGATTCAGCCCCTTCTTCGATAGTAATGACTCAGGTTTAAAAACTTAAGACCTAACCACCTAACACCTAAACTATGCCAGTCGATTGATGCAATTCAAATCTTCAAACGCCACTTTCAGGCGCTCGACCATGCTCTCCTCGCCTTTGCGGAGCCACACGCGCGGGTCATAGTACTTCTTGTTGGGGGAACCCTCGCCGTCGGGGTTGCCGAGTTGGGTTTGGAGGTAATGCTCAGTTTTATGGTAGTACTTCAGAATGCCTTCCCAGGTCGACCACTGCATATCGGTGTCGATGTTCATCTTGATGGCTCCGTATTCGATGGCCTCGCGAATCTCCTCGCGCGCCGAACCCGATCCGCCGTGGAATACGAAGTTGACGGGCAGCGCCTTGGTATTGAATTTTTTCTGAATGTATTCCTGCGAATTTTTCAGGATTTTCGGCTCCAGCTTGACGTTGCCGGGCTTGTATACGCCGTGCACGTTACCGAAAGCCGCCGCGATGGTGAAATTAGGTGAAATCTTGCTCAGCTCTTCGTAAGCGTAAGCCACTTCTTCGGGTTGCGTATATAGCTTGGAACTGTCGACGTCGGTATTGTCCACGCCGTCTTCCTCGCCACCCGTCACACCGAGTTCGATTTCGATCGTCATGCCTATTTTGGCCATGCGCTCAAAGTACCTGGCGCAGGTTTCGATGTTTTCTTCAAGGGGCTCTTCCGACAGATCGAGCATGTGCGAACTGTACAGCGGTACGCCGTGTTGGTCAAAGTATTTTTCGCCTGCTTCTAGCAGCCCATCGATCCAGGGCAGGAGCTTTTTGGCGCAATGGTCAGTGTGCAGAATTACGGGAACACCGTATTGCCCAGCCATTTGATGCACATGCATCGCGCCCGAAATCCCCCCGGCGATGGCGGCTTTCTGGTCGATATTGGACAGGCTCTTGCCCGCGTAAAATATGGAACCGCCGTTGGAGAACTGGATCATCACCGGGCTATTGACCGCCTTGGCGGTTTCGAGCACGGCATTTACCGAGTTGGTGCCTACCACGTTGACGGCCGGAAGGGCGTAGTTTTCCTGATTGGCTACCCGGAATATCTCACTAACGTCGTCGCCCGTTACAACGCCGGGCTTAAATGCTGTTTTGGTATCGCTCATAATTTTAAAAGGGATTATTTAAAGAAATAATTTAGTCAAAAAACTAAATGACCGCTCCATGCGGCTACAAGTAGGCAAGGTAATTATTTTCGCGATTCTTTCTACCTTTGAACGTGCCGCTCACGGCTTGTTTATAGTACCATAGAAACAAAAAAAAGCGCCTGCCCGTTAGTAAGCCCATGAATGCAAAACTTCTCAAATCCGTGCTTCTGGCGGCCGCGCTTGGCTTGCTTATTCTCTGGATTATGGAATTCCGGCGCGTCGGTTTCGGTGCTAGTTACTGGTTGCTGTTGCTGAGCCTGTGCTGCGTGCTCATTCAGCAATACGTGCGCTTGCGCGCACTTCCCGACAAACCCAAGTCGGTCAGCACAAGCCCTCGTCACCCGGCGAAATCCACAAAATCGAAGAAGAAATGACGTATACCTATCTGCTGTTGTCGCCGCTCATGTTTCTGCTGGCGGGCTACTACGGCGCGGTGCGGGCGCTGCTGCTCGACTCGCCGCTGGATTGGCTCCGCGCCTGGCAGCACGAGGAAGGTAAGCAGCATTATGTGGCTTACTGGCGGCGGTTGCTGCGCATGAGTCGTCTGATGCTGGTCGCTTTAGGTTGCTTTTTCCTGATCGGCGGTACCTGGCAGGCCTGGCCTGGCATCGGCGATGTACCCAAATGGATCGCGTTTCTCGGCTGGCTACTGGCGGCGGCGGTGGCCTGGTTGCTGGGCTACGCGCTATGGTTGCGGCTGGGCCGGGCTTACCCCCCGCTGGCGTCGGTGCACGCTTTTCCGGTGCGGCTGGCGGAGTGGACGCTCACGCCGGTCTACTGGCTGCTCGAACCTTTCCTAAAACACGATCACCAGTCCCGCGCCCAGCGCACGCACGCCGCCAAGCTACCCAATTTCGTACGCGACGAGGCGGCCGCCGCCGACGATTCTGACGAGGAAGATCAGCGCGTGGAAGCCAGGATGTTCAGTAATGCGCTGGATTTCAAAGATGTAAGGATTCGGGATTGTATGATTCCGCGTACTGAAATTACGGCCATCGCGCTGGAAGATGGCATCGAGGACCTGCGGCAGGCGTTTATCAGCAGCGGCCATTCCAAGATTGTAATCTACCGCGATTCTATCGACGATGTAGCGGGTTATTGCCATTCGCTGGCGCTTTTTCGTAAACCCAAAGAAATCGCGACCATCGTGACGCCCATGCTGATTGTACCCGAGGCTATGCCCGCCAGCGATCTAATGCTGCGGTTTTTGGAAGAACGCAAGAGTTTGGCGCTGGTCGTGGACGAATTCGGTGGTACCTCGGGGCTCGTGAGCGTGGAGGACGTTGTGGAGCAAATTTTTGGCGAAATTCAGGATGAGTACGACACCACCGAAGACTGGACCGAGCGGCAGATAGACGAGCGTACCTACATACTAAGCGCCCGCCATGAGGTGGACTACCTGAACGAAAAATTTGGCTGGGACTTTCCCGAGGGCGATTACGATACGCTCGCCGGACTGCTCATTCACTTGCACGGCGATTTGCCTAAGGTCAACGAAGAGATTGAGCTGTCGCCCTACCTGTTCAAAATCATCTCGATGGAAGACACCCGCATCGAACTGGTGAGGTTAACGATAGAAGAGGAAGAAGTCCCCGCCAGCGCACCGGAAAGCCGGAAAAAGTAACGCTTGATAATAATTCATAATTCCCTTCTTTCCTCTCCTCTCCGCCAGCCATCGCAAATTACCGCCGTGGCGATGCCGACGTTGAGTGATTCCGCCTCGCCGAAGCGAGGAATCATCACCCGATGGGTGAGCCGGGCCGCCACTTCCGACCCGATGCCCTGCGACTCGTTGCCCATGACGAGGTACCCGCTTCCCGACGGAAATGAAAAATCATAAAAAGATTCTCCTTCTAAGAGTGCCCCGACTAAGGCGGTCTTCGCCGCGTGGCAATCGATAAAATTTGATAAATCGGTGTAGTAGGCCCGTACCCGCGTGAACGACCCTTTGCTGGCGGCAATTACTTTGGGGTTGTAGAAATCGGTGGTGTTGGTCGAGCAGATAATCTTGCCGATACCGTACCAGTCGGCGATGCGCACGATGGTGCCCAGGTTGCCGGGGTCGCGCACATCATCGAGCATCAGGGCGTATTCGGTCTCGCCTACAGCCAGAAATTCGTTTTCTCGGGTTTTTGCCACGGCCAGGCAGGCGTCGTTGCTCTGGAAAGTACCCAGCCGGTCCATTTCGGCGGCAGATGCCGTAATCCACTCCACGGTGGGGCGGGACGGAATACTTCCGTATTTTTGCCGGAAATCGTCGGTCGATACTACCAAATCCACGGCGTAATCGGAGGCCAGTAGTTCCAGCACACTCTTGGTACCTTCCACCACGAAGGCCCCGTGTTGCTGGCGGTACTTCTTTATTTTTAGCGAATTGACGTACTTGATCTGATTTTTTGAGAGCATTGAATAAAGCGCGTTTCGTTTCTTCCCTGGTTTTTTGCGGTCTGCTGTCGCTGGCTTTGCTGTCTTCCTGTGCTCGTCCCACGGCCGATGGGCCCCGGCGGTACCTGCTGGGGACGGCTACCTTCAAAGGCAACAAAACCATCCGCGACGGCGAATTGGAAGCATTGATTCCGCAAAAGCCCAACCGGCGTTTCCTGGGTTTGCCTATTTATCCGTACCTGGCCCTGTACCAGGCCGCCGAAGTGGCCTACGATTCTACCCGGCAGCGGCGCAAATTAAAGCAGTTGACGGAGGAATACCAGCAAAAGAGCACCCTGGCCGAAAGCGACCCGCGCCAAAGCCGGAAATTACAACGCCGCTACGGCCGCAAAATCGGCCGGGCCAAGCGCCGGGTTACGGAAGGGAACGACCTCATGCGGCTGCTGGGGGAGCCACCCGTTTTTTTTAGTTTGGACGATGTAAAAGCCAACGCCGAGAAGGTCAAGGGGTATTTGTTCAATAACGGTTTTTTTGAAAACACCATCCGCATCTCGACCGACACGACCTTCCGGCGCATCCACGCCACCTACACGATCGCCGAAAATCGTCCGACGCGCCTGCGCGAGGTGCGCTATTTAATTCCTGCCCCACGCGCCGACAGTCTGGTTCAAACCGGAATTGGCACCTCTTTTTTAAAAAGTGGAGCGCGCTACCAGGGTAAGTTGTTCGAGGAAGAACGCGTCCGGCTCGAAACGCTGTTGCGTGACAACGGCTACTTTGGCTTCTCTCGGCAGTATGTCACCTACTTAGTCAACGACACCATTTCGGCCCCGCGCACCGATAGCCAGTACCGGCAGGTGGATGTGCTCGTGCGCCTCGATCCGCCCGCCGAGGCCGATGCTTTCCGGGCCTATACCCTGGATTCTGTGCAGTTTCAGGTACTACCGCCGGGCAACCTGCCTGACTCGCTTTTTCGCAAGGACTCGTCCGAGTATCGGGGGATCGACTACGTTTTTTCGGAGAGCAGATTCTCGCCCCGCATCCTCAATGGGAAAATGCTGATTCGGCCCGGCAAGCTGTACAGCCAAAGCGACGAGCGCGAAACCCAGCGGCAACTAACCCTGACCGACCAGTTTAGGTTTGTCAACTACGGCTTCGATACCACGGCACTGGGCCTGCGCGGCAACTTCCGCGCGATTCCACTCGACAAGTATCAGATCTCGGCAGACGTGGGCCTGAATGTGATTCAATTACAGCAATCGCCGGGACCTTTTGCCAATCTTTCCTATAAAATACGAAACGTGTTTCAGGGTCTGGAAAACTTTGAGGTCAACCTGCGCGGCGGCATCGAGGCTGTGACGGGCTTCAACGACGGTACTTTGTACCGAAGCCAAGAACTCAGCCTCAATACTTCGCTGCTGTTTCCGCAACTGTTGTTCCCCGGTGGCCTGCTGCGCGACCGATTCGGCCGCTTCAATCCGCGTACCCAGGTAGGTTTAGGCTACAACTTCGTCAACCGACCCGAGTATGCCCGTTCGAGCGCCAAAGCCGCTATGACTTACACGTTGCAGCCGTCGCCTACCACGTTTATCAACGTATCACTGCTGGATCTCAATATTTTAAATACTACGCGCAAAGCGCCGGAATTCGATAGTCTGCTCACCGCGCTCCAAAATCAGGGGAACAACCTTTCCAACAGCTTCCGGCGCTCGTTCGTGTCGGACGTCAACCTGACGTTTGTCTACAATGATAATGCTTTCAGTGGTCCGCCCAAAAATGCCCGCTATCTGCGCGTGGCGCTGGAATCGGGTGGGACGAGCCTGGGCATTTTGCCGGGGCAAAAAGAGGTGATCAGAGGTATTTTTGGCGATGGATTACAGTTTTTTCAGTACCTGCGCTGGAACATCGATTACCGCCGCTACTGGTCCGCCGGACGGCGCTCGGCGTTGGTAGCGCGCGTAAATTCGGGCAATGTGTATAGTTATGGCACGAGCAGCGTACCGCCCTATGAAAAGTACTTCTTCGCGGGCGGTTCCAACAGTGTGCGGGCGTGGCTGCCGCGCCGCCTCGGGCCCGGGGGCGCGCAACCGCGATTAACCAACACTAATTTTAGCGTGGAAGCGCCGGGCGAATTACTTCTGGAAGGTAATCTGGAGTTCCGGGGGCGGCTGTTCCGCTTTTTTGGCGATGTAAATTATGCCCTCTTCCTTGACGCGGGCAACGTCTGGACGCTCCCAACCGCCAAAAACGCCACAGCGAAAGACTACGCACCGGGTGATTTTCGCTGGGATACTTTTACCAAACAAATCGCGCTGGGTACCGGATTCGGCATTCGCTACGATCTGGAATTTTTCGTGTTGCGCTTCGACTTCGGGCTGAAAGTTTACGATCCTTACCGCCAGCGCATCGTGCTCAATGATTTCTCCTGGCGGCGTCCCTTCAACACCCGTGCGCCCAACTATCTCAATTTTAACCTGGGGGTAGGGTATCCGTTTTGATCTTTTGCAGTCATCCACAGGCTGAAGCATGTGGCAATTGCTATGCTCTTGCAATTGTATCAAGCCTTTGAGCTTGATATTGGATAAAAATGGAACGCTCAGGATAGCTTCATTTCCGAAATAAATCTGCCACTTTGTCAGCTAAATTCGTATTTTTGCACCCCAATACCAACGTTTGTTTGCAAAGCCAATGGCTAAACGAATAAACGAATAAACAAATAAACCCATGATTGCCAATAATTTAAAAATACTAACGCCCGCCGATAAGGAAGCTTGCGAGACGGTGCGGGTGAGCGAGGAGGAAATTGGGGTAGGCAAGAAAAAGCTGTTCATCGAAAGCTACGGTTGCCAGATGAATTTTTCGGATAGCGAAATCGTCGCCTCCATCATGCGTGGCGCGGGCTTTGCCACCACCGCCTCTGCCGACGATGCCGACCTGATTTTCCTGAATACCTGCGCCATCCGCGACAACGCCGAGCAGAAGGTGCGGAATAAGTTAGTCCATCTCAACCATTTGAAAAACAAGCGCCCTGGTATGCTCATCGGAGTGCTGGGCTGCATGGCCGAGCGACTGAAAAGCAAACTTTTGGAAGAAGAAAAGATGGTCGACATCGTGACCGGACCCGACGCGTATCGCGACCTGCCCCGGCTGGTCGAAGAAGCCGGAACCGGACAGAAGGCGGTCAACGTATTGCTGTCGCGTGAGGAAACCTACGCCGACATTTCGCCCGTTCGGCTGAACTCTAACGGCGTCACGGCCTACATTTCGATCATGCGCGGCTGCAACAACATGTGCAGCTTTTGCGTGGTACCCTTCACGCGCGGCCGGGAGCGAAGCCGCGATCCGCAAAGTATCGTCGCCGAAGCGCGCGACCTGTTTGAGCGAGGCTACCGCGAGGTGACGCTGCTGGGCCAAAATGTGGATTCATACAATTATAGCGCCGCCAAGAGCGGCGAGCAAGCTTACGATTTTGCGGAATTGCTGGCGATGGTGGCTCGGGTCGATCCCGATCTGCGGGTCCGATTCAGTACCTCACACCCCAAGGACATCACCGACCGGGTACTCGAGACAATGAAGGCGCACGAAAACATCTGTAATTACATCCACCTGCCCGCGCAAAGTGGTAACAGCCGGATTCTGGAACTGATGAACCGCACCTACGACCGCGAATGGTACATGCAGAAAATCGACCGCATCCGCGCCATTTTGGGCGAAGACTGCGGGATTTCGCACGACATGATCATCGGCTTTTGCTCCGAAACCGAAGCAGAACACGCCGAAACGCTGTCGCTGATGGCGTATGTTCGCTACGACTACGGCTACATGTTTGCCTACTCGGAGCGGCCCGGCACCCCGGCAGCCAAAAAGTTCACGGATGATATACCCTACGATATCAAGATGCGCCGCCTCAACGAAGTGATTGCCTTGCAGCAACAGCATTCGTTGGCGCGCAACCAGCGCTGGATCGGTCGGGTCCATAAAGTACTGGTTGAAGGGCCTTCCAAGCGTTCGGACGCCGATCTGCAAGGCCGCAACAGCCAGAACAAAGTCGTGGTTTTCCCCAAAGAAAACTTTAAAAAAGGCGACTACGCCCACGTCCTCGTCACCGAATGCTCCGCCGCAACCCTCATCGGCCATTCAGTGAGTAAAGTGGTTGCCTAAGTATTGCAAATATTTAGCAAAGTAGAATTTGAGTATTGTATGAACAGGGTTCGCATGGTGTCGTCCAATAATTCATAACCGCTCGGGCGGCCCCGCCATAATTCGTAATTTCAAAAATGAACTTATCAGAAATACAATCCGCCAAAAACCGTTTCGGGATCGTGGGGGCGGCGCCCGCGCTAAACTACGCCATTAACGTGGCGATTCAGGTGGCGGCAACCGACCTCACCGTGCTGATTACGGGCGAGAGCGGCAGCGGTAAGGAATCTTTTTCCAAGATTATCCACAGTCTGAGCGTTCGTAAGCACGGTAATTTTATCGCCATCAACTGTGGCGCGATTCCTGAGGGTACCATCGACTCCGAGCTTTTCGGGCACGAAAAAGGAGCTTTTACCGGCGCTTTGGATACCCGCAAAGGCTACTTTGAAACGACCAACGGCGGGACGATTTTCCTGGATGAAATCGGAGAAATGCCCGTCGGGACCCAGTCGCGGCTATTGCGGGTACTCGAAAACGGCGAGTACATCCGTGTCGGTGCTTCCAAAACGCAGAAGACCGACGTACGCGTCGTGGCGGCTACTAATGTTAATCTGCGCGAAGCCGTTGCCAATGGCAAGTTTCGGGAGGATTTGTACTACCGCCTCAACACCGTGCCCATCTTCGTGCCGCCACTGCGCGACCGCGGCGACGACGTGCTGATGCTCTTCCGCAAATTCACCAACGATTTCGGCGAACGCTACAAGACGCGGCCCGTGCGCCTGTCGCCGGAGGCGCGGGATACGCTGCTCGACTACGAGTTTCCGGGCAATATCCGGCAACTCAAGAACATCGCCGAACAGATCACCATTCTGGAGACCGACAAGGAAGAGCCGATTAGCGCCGACACGCTGTGGAGCTATCTCAATCCCGCCGGACCGTCGACGCGCCGCAAACCCGTCGGTCAGGCGCTTATGCCGCTAAATTTGGGCGAAGACGGTACTTCATTTTCGGAGCGGGAGATTTTGTATAAGGTTCTCTTCGAGATGCGGCGCGACGTGACCGAGCTGAAAAAGCTCGTTAAGGCGGTATTGCAGGACGAACAGTCGGGCCACGAGATCCTGAAAAACCACCAGGAGCTTTTTGACAATCTGAATCCGAAGGAGGGTAGCGGCCCCGTTACCGAGGCGTCTCGGCTGTTGGCGGCGCACCAGGAACGCGAGCCGAGTGCCAACGATCGGGGCACGGCGGGATACAACGGCCGAAGCACGCCCAACCGCGTGGTGGATCTAGACCGTTACGTGGAGGCACGGAGCCAAATCGAAGACGTGGAGCACGTCGCCGAGGAGGAAGAATCGCTGTCGCTGGAAGACCAGGAAAAGGATTTGATTATCAAGGCGCTGCGCCGCAACAATAACAAACGAAAATATGCCGCGCAGGCGTTGGGTATATCGGAGCGGACGCTCTATCGCAAGATCAAGCAGTATGATATTGACGAATAGTTTTAAATGATGAATGATGAATGATGAATGATGAATTATGGCCGGGCTGGCGAACCAGATATGAGATTTTCTTCCGGCTTTTTTTAATGCTTTTCCTGGTCTTGGTGAGTAGTAGCTGCGGGGTGTATTCTTTCTCGGGGACCAATTTGGCGGAGAATATCAAGACGTTTACGGTGCTGAACTTCAATACCGGCGTGGCGGGTGGTCCCGCCAATTTGCCGAATCAGATCAACGAGAAATTGAAGGAGTATTTTCAGCGTAACACTAACCTGACATTAATTCCGTCCGGTGGTGATCTAATTCTGGAAGGTACCTTGACGGGTTACGATGTGTTGCCGGTGGCGCCCACGGCTAATGATCAGGCGGGTTTGAACCGCCTGCAGGTAACCGTGCAGGTTCGGTTTACCAATACCAAGGACGAAACCAAGGATTACGATCAGGCTTTTTCGTTTTACGCCGATTTTCCTCAGGCCCAAACCCTGCCGCAAAACGAACCCCGTCTGCTGCCGATTATCCTGGATCAAATCGTGCAAAATATTTTTAATAAATCCGCCGCTGACTGGTAAATCAAACATTATACACCTATGCCTGCCGTTGATAAAGAAACTTTTGCTTACTGGGTGACGCATCCCGAGGACATCGGAGAAGATAATTTGCCGCGACTTGAAGCTACAATCCGCGCATTTCCTTACTGCCAGATCAATTATCTGATGCTCGCTAAGGTTGGGGCAGACGCAGCTTCGCCACGCCTTACGGAATTTGTGCCGCGGGCAGCCGCTTATGCGCTTAACCGCAATAGCTTGCGGCAATTGGTCGAGGGAGAGTCGGCCTGGTCCGATTCTCTGCTGAACCGTCTGTCGGACTTGTCGCTGGGCGACCGCAGCTCGGCCCGCACGACGTTGTCGCGACAATACTATCGCGACAACGCCACGCCTTATGGCCACGGCAAGCCTATTTCTTTGGTTAAGTTTGAAGATCGTTTCGAGAATAGTCCTAAAACGGAAGCCCCGCATAGCGCGCCTGAAAAAATACTGCTGGAAACGCCGCCTGTGGACGACACGGTGGCGAGCGAGCGCGAAATCGAGAAAGAACTCACCCACAAAAGAATGCAGGTCGGTTCGCTTCCGGTCATCGACCTCTTGCCTGCGGCTCGCTCGGTACAGGAAGAGCGGCGCAAGCAGCAGGAGATTATCGAGGCGTTTATCCGCAACGATCCGCGCATCGGTCCCATTCGCCCGGTGGAGGAGCAGATGGAGAGTCAGGATTTAACCAAACGGGGCCAATCTGCCATAAATGATGGCTTCGCAACCGAATCGTTCGCTAAAATATGGGTGAAACAGGGTAAGAAAGACAAAGCCATAGCCATCTACGAAAAACTAATCTTGAAAAACCCAGAAAAAAGCGAGTACTTTGCGCAGAAAATTGCCGAACTGAAGGCCGAATAACAAAGAAAGGCCCGATTCGTGCTTGCTGATTTACCTTACATGAGCATTCATAATTCATCACTCATAATTCATCATTTTTAATGTACACTGCGCTTGTAGTTTTTGTGGCGATTATCGCCGTTCTGCTCATTCTGATTGTTCTGGTCCAAAACTCCAAAG
>JBBSSJ010000065.1:0-17646 GCA_038242095.1 Cytophagales bacterium | reverse complement strand
TGAAATGCTGAAGCATGTTCTGCCGCTTCGGATTGTCGAGCCGCAACGGCGTAACGCTGTCGAACACGTAATCAGCGATGAACTGCCCGGCTTCGGTGATCACGAAGCCGCCGTCGGCGGTACTGGTTAGCCGCTCGATGGTGGTATTCAGCAAAGTAATGTTAGAATTGGCAGCTAGATCGGTCTTGATAAAATCGTAGAAATCGATGCCCCTGATCCATTTGTAGTTATAGTCGCCGAGGTCGAGTTTCTTCTCGAAGCCCCCGCTGCCATAAAAATAAACTTCCGACCACTTGCGAAAGACAATGGGATCGAAGGAGCTGCTTCTCGATTCCCAAAAACACCAGGTGCGGTCGTGTTGGTCTTTTTTGTCTTTATCAAGAATCAGGATTTGCTTATTCCGCAGCACCGACTGATTCATGTAGTAGGCCAAACTCAACCCGGCCAGGCCACCGCCCGCGATGATGTAGTCGTAACGTTTCAAATCGGCACGTTGACGTGGCGTTCGGCGTGGTAGCTGGAGCGAACGAGCGGACCGGATTCCACGTACTTCAAGCCGCGGCTCAGTCCTTCTTCGCGGTACATGTCGAACATTTCGGGCGTGATCCACTCGATTACCTCGTGGTGCATTTTGGTAGGTTGCAGGTACTGGCCGAGCGTCAGAATATCGAGGCCGTTAGCGGCCAAGTCGTCCATAGCTTTGAACATTTCGTCCTTGGTTTCGCCCAGACCCAGCATAATCCCCGATTTGGTGCGCTGCTTCGCTTCCTTAGTGCGGCGAATTTGCTCCAGACTGCGCTCGTATTTGGCCTGTGGCCGCACACCCCGGTAGAGCCGCTCGACGGTCTCGACGTTGTGCGATACCACCTCCTGTCCGCCTTCTATCATGCGGTGCAGGGCGTCCCAATTATTCTTGACGTCGGGAATGAGCGTTTCAATGGTCGTAGCGGGGCTTTGCTCCTTCACCTGACGCACGGTTTGGTACCATATTTCAGCTCCCCGATCCTTCAACTCGTCGCGATTGACGGACGTAATAACGGCATGCTTAACACCCATGAGTCGGATGGCCTCGGCCACACGTTGGGGCTCGCCGGTGTCGTACTCAGGCGGCCGGCCCGTAGCGACGGCGCAGAAACTGCAACTCCGGGTACACACATTGCCCAGAATCATAAAGGTAGCCGTGCCCGCGCCCCAGCATTCGCCCATATTGGGACAACTGCCACTCTCGCAAATCGTGTGCAGCTTGTAAGTATCGACGAGTTGGCGTACCCGTAGGAAGTCAGGTCCGGCGGGCAATTTGACGCGCAGCCAATCTGGGCGTTTCTTGCGTTGGGAGGGAATTACGGGGAGTTCGATCATTCTATTCGGTCGGCTTATGGCGCGGTTTGTCGGCACGATTGGCCATTGGCTCGGGCCAATAGCGGGCGACTCACGGCCGGAATGTTTCTAATATAGGAAGGAATTGGGGCGGTGCACCGTCCGGGGCGGCTACTTCTTGTTACCAAAATAGATCGTCAGGTAACCCGAGGTAAACGTACTTTTGTTTTCGGTATTGGCCACCAAATTGATTCCCCGGGAAAAACCTTCGGCGATAAAGCCAATCTCAAGACCCGTCATATTGTCGCGGAAGGCGCTTAATTCAAAACTCAGGGCCGCTTTCAAATGCAGGCCCGGCACGATTTTAGCTTGGTCGAAGCCCTGAAAGAAGCTACCGGCGCCCACAAGTCCCTCTTTGAGGTTATTGGGGTCGTAGGGGATCGATACAATATTGCCCGGCCGGGCCTGAACCTGAACGATGTAGGGCTTTTGGATGCCAATGGATGGCCCGGCCGCCAAGATACCGCTGATGGAAATGCCTTCGTCGGCGTGGCGGTTGAAGAACATGATCTCGCGGCCATACTCGGGACGGATTACGAAAAGGTAGTTGGTCTTGCCCGTGATGATGCGCGCGCCGGTCGCGGTGTAAGGGACCGCTTGCTCCTTGGGATGCTTGACATTGACGAGTTCGAGCGCCAGGTAGCGAAATTGCTGCTTGCCGAAAAGCGTACCCGGCAGCGATTTGGAGCTGCGCACAACAAACCCGCCCAAAATGCCGGAGTTTGTATTGGTCGTGGCCCCCACCGACAGCAGCGAGTTATAAGTTTCGATGTCGGAGTCGGTATCGCCGCGCCGTTGCGCCCAGCCGGTTGTGGCCGTCAGCAGGAGTAGGCTTAGTAGTAGTTGTGTTTTTATAGTCATTTTGTTGGGTGCTGGAACCGAGTCTAGGGGTAAAAATAGAAAAAACTTTTTAATACCCTGATTTAACGTACATCCCTAACGGATCTTTATAAATTTATGTTCTTTTTCTAACCCAAATTCCCTATGCCAAGCATAAAAACTACTTACCTGGGTGAGCTCCGCACGCAGGCCGTTCATTTGCAATCAAGTACCAAAATCATCACCGATGCGCCCACCGACAACCAGGGTAAGGGTGAAGCGTTCTCACCTACCGACCTCGTAGCCGCTGCGTTGGGCAGTTGCATGATGACGATTATGGGCATCGTGGCCCATCGGGATAACATCAATCTGGCGGGTTCTGATATCGAAATAACCAAGATCATGTCGGCCGACCAGCCCCGGCGCATCGCCCGGGTGGAATTGTCGATGGCGATGGTTTCGCCGGAGCCGCTGGCCTCTGAGGTGCAAGCCAAGCTCGAACGCGCCGCCCGTACCTGCCCCGTGGCCCTAAGCTTGCATCCCGATGTGGTACAGGCGGTGACATTCTCGTGGAATGCAAGCTAATAAACATGAAAAAGGCAGGGCGGGGAATGAATAATTCCCCGCCCTGCCCCTTATCGTAAGCTTTTATTAAAAAAATAAGTCAGACGTTGATTGCACCGAGGTGTTCCACTATTTCGGCGAAGTTAATGTCGTAGTGCGAGGCATTAAACACACTTTTACCTTTGGAAATAAGCAGAATTTGCGGCGATTGGTGTTGCACCCCTAATCTTGCCCCAATTTCACTGGAAATGCTACGGTTGGCCAGCAAATCAAGATAATAGGGTTTTAAATCTCCCGCTTCGGAATCGTTCCACTTACGCTCCATCCGCGAAAGCGCCATGGCGCTGATCGAGCAAGTGGTGCTGTGTTTAAAAATAAGAACCGGGCGCTCCTGTGACTCGGCGATGATTTCTCCAATTTGTGTCTCTTGGGTAAGTTTATTCCAGTTCATGCTTAAAAAGTGTCAATTTAGATCAATGTTTGATGTGGCGGGTGTCGAGCTTTTTGATCATTTCGCTCGACATCGCATCGGCATATACGCCGTAAGCACTTACTAAAGTTCCTTTTAAGCCGCCCTCCGACGTAATAGCGTACAATATGGAATTATCCGACGGGTTTGACATGCCTTCGAAGCGGTGGACTTCGGCGATATCGAATTGCTTGGGCGAAAGGACCATGGTCTCACCGTCCACTTTTCCCTCCAGGCCGTTAGACAACATATTAAAATCATACGTGTAACCCTTCTCTTTGAGCGCCGCGATGGCCTCTGTCATGGTGTCATAGCCACCTTCTTCTCCTGGTTGTGCTTTCATGGTTGTGGTTGGTTTAGTAAATGATTATTCTTTTGGGTCCAAAAGGCGCTCCGTTTTGGTTAGTTTTGCATAAACTTTTTCATTCGTTTGTACAATTATATTTACAATCTTTCGGTAAGCGGTTACGCCCTGTTTATGCGAGCAGTCGCTTTTTTTCATCCCAAAGCCCGACAATGGGTCGAAGGGCGAAAAAACTTGGTGGATGCGTTGCACCGGGAACTTCCGCCCCGCATCGGGGACCGACCCGTGGCTTGGTTTCACGCTGCTTCACTGGGCGAATTCGAACAGGGAAGACCGGTGATCGAGGCGTTTCGCGCCCAATATCCCCGGCATTTCATTTTCCTGACTTTCTTTTCGCCGTCCGGTTATGAAGTGAGAAAAAACTATGCCGGAGTCGATTTCGTCGCGTACCTCCCCATCGATACACCCACGCACGCCGATCAACTGGTAGCGCTGCTGCGGCCCGAAATAGCATTTTTCATTAAGTACGAGTTTTGGGGTAATTATCTGCACGCTTTACGACAGCAGGGTACGGTCATCGTTTCGTTCTCAGCCATTTTCCGCCCCGATCAGCTTTTCTTTAAATCGTACGGAAAGTTTTACCGTCAATTGTTAGGCTATTTTGACCACATTTTGGTACAAAACGCGGAGTCGGCGACGCTCTTGCGGGGTATTGGCATCCGTCAGGTTACCATTGCGGGCGACACCCGCTTCGACCGGGTGCGGCAAATAGCGGCAGCTACGCGCGATTTGCCCGAAATTGCGGCTTTTGTTGCGGGTAGTTCCTGCCTGGTGGTTGGGTCGATCTGGGAGGCCGACCGCGCCGTGTTGGTCCCGGCCCTAGACGGACTGAATCTGAAGGCCATCATAGCCCCACACGAAATCCATGAGACCGACCTGCGGCAATGGGAGCAAACGCTCGCCGGCCCCGCCTTGCGCTACTCGATTTACAAAGCCAGCGGCTTTAGGCTGGATGACGAAAACCCGCCGCGATATCTGCTTATCGACAATATCGGAATGCTTTCGTCGCTGTATCGTTACGGGCAGATGGCCTACATTGGCGGGGCCTTCGGGCAGGGGTTGCATAACATTCTGGAAGCGGCCACTTTTGGCCTGCCGATCGTATTTGGAAATAAAAATTACCCGAAATTACAAGAGGCCGTGGACCTGATTGAAGCGGGCGCGGCCACGACCGTAGGCGACGCTGCGATGTTACGCCAGACCCTGGCAGGCCTACTGGCCAATCCCACGCTGCGGTTCCGAAGTGGCGAAACGGCCCGTGCCTACGTGGCGCAACAATCCGGCGCTACCGCCCTCGTGATGCAGGTCGTGGACAGGCTTCTAACCGCATAGGCTAGCTGAATTCGACGGCTACCAAATGGTCGATCAAATACGATTGGATTCCCCAGCGCCGGGCTTTACTGCCCAGTTGCGAAATCTCAATGGCTAGCGACTCCCTGAAATCGGCCAGACAATACCTGTGGATAGCCTGCTCGACGGGATTAGAAATGAAGCATCCCGCCTCGGCCATGATGCCCGTAATGATGACGATTTCGGGATTGAACAAATGCACGGCCGTCGCCAGACCCTTGCCCAGGTCACGGCCTATGTTGTCGAGTAACTCGATGCTGAGCTCGTCGCCCGAGTGTGCGGCCTCGATAATATGGTGCATTTGCAAAACGCTGCCCTTAGGTAGCTTGGTGGCGCGTCCCGCCTCAATACCCGCCTGGGCCTCGCGGATAAGCGCGAAGCCGGATACGATCGTATCCAGGCAGCCTACCTTGCCGCAATGACAAAGCAGGCCATCGGGCTGGACCTGTATGTGTCCCAACTCGCCCGCAAATCCCGTTGCCCCGTTGAATACCTCACCATTGAGCAAAATTCCCATGCCTACGCCCCAATCGATGTTGACCGTTAGGACATGTTTTTTACCTCTGGCCAAGCCAAAGCGGTGCTCACCGATGGTGGTGGCATGGGTGTCGTTGATGAGCACCACCGGCAAGCCAAAGTACGTCTCCAGCCACGCGGTGAGCGTCAGGCCGGGAGGCGTCAGGTTGGGGTAGGTCTGGTTGATGCCGCGCGCTACGTTGATGAGGCCCGGCATAGATACCCCGATGCCCCAAAAGGCGGCTGGCTTTAACCCCTCGCGTTGCATAAAGGCTTTCGCAGCGGATAGCAGTTGGTCCAAAAATTCCTCTGAGTCGTCGAGTTTGAGATCCACTTGCTGTTCGGCGATGATTTCGTTGGCCAGGTCAAAAATCACCATGTGCGTATCGCGGCGGTTGATGTCGAGCACCAGCGTGAAGTACTTGCGGGCGTTGAGCCCGTAGAGTACCGGAGGACGACCGGCGCGCACGGCTTCGGTACCGGTTTCGTTTATCCACCCCTCCTTCACAAGATCGTTGACGATAGTGGTGGCCGACGGAATACTGGCGTGAAACAGGCGGGCCATTCGATTGATGGACGTATGCCCCGACTGGTATAGTTCGAGGATGAGGTTACTACGCAGACGGTTCCTGCGGATGTCGATGACAGAACTGGTTTCCTCGGTAAGCAAAGACATGAATGGTACGTAAGGGGAGGGTGAAAGGGTGCTTGGCAAAGGTAGATATAGGCTGGTTTTACTCTATACCACTCCCAAACTTATATTATCTTCGTGCTGTCATTGTTGACAAACAACACATCACCGGCCAGCTATACTATTGAAACAGGGATTGGTAATGCGCTCCACGGGCTCGTGGTACGACGTTCGGGATGCCGACGGACATCTTTGGCAGTGCCGTTTGAAGGGAAAATTCAAGCTCGCAGGCTTCAAAGTCACGAACCCCATCGCGGTGGGCGACCGCGTGGATTTCGAGATTGAGGACACGCTGGAAAACACAGGTGTTATCACCGACATCCTGCCCCGCGAGAACTACCTCATCCGGCAGTCGGTGCACAAAACGGCCCACGCGCACATGCTGGCGGCCAACGTCGATCAGGCGATTCTGGTGGCAACGCTCTACTTTCCCCGTACGTCACTGGGGTTTATCGACCGCTTTCTGGTCTCCGCGGAATCTTTCCGTATTCCGGCCGTGATCGTGTTTAACAAACAGGATTTGTTGGATGAGGGTATGTTGGCGTTTCAGGACGAGTTGATGGCGCTCTACGAGAGTTTAGGCTACCGCTGCCTAGCCACCACGGCCACCGGGACCGGGCAGGAAGGCTTGACCAAGGTAAGGGATTTATTGACCAATAAAATCTCGGTGCTGTCGGGCCACTCGGGCGTGGGCAAGTCGTCGCTCATCAACGCCATCACGCCCGACCTCGATCTGCGCACTAAGGAAGTATCGACCTTCGCTAACAAGGGCGTCCATACCACCACTTTCGCCGAGATGTTTGAGTTGGCGCCTGATACTTACATCGTAGATTCACCGGGTATCAAGGAGCTTGGCCTCGCTAATACCGAGCCCGCCGAAATCAGCCATTATTTCCCCGAAATGCGCGAACTTCTAAATCAGTGCCGCTTTGATAACTGCCTGCACATCAACGAGCCCGGCTGCGCCGTCAAGGCTGCCGTCGAGTCCGGCGACATCGCTATGAGCCGCTTTGACAGCTATTTGAGCATGGTCGGCGGCCAGGATAATCGCAGGTAAAACCCTTCACCCTTTCCCCAAAAAAAATTTGCTAACCAACCTCGAACATATCGGCATTGCGGTTAAAGATTTGGCCGCTTCGGATGCGCTTTTTACGAAGCTCTTCAATGTGGGACCTTACAAGCACGAAGAAGTCGCCGCCGAGGGCGTGACGACTTCTTTTTTTAAAATAAACCAAAGCAAAATCGAACTATTGGAAGCCACCCGACCCGACAGTCCGATTGCAAAATTTCTGGAAAAGAAAGGTGAAGGTATTCACCACATCGCTTTTGAAGTGGACGATATCGTCACCGAAATGCAGCGGCTGCAGACCGAAGGATTTACCTTGCTCAACGAAACACCCAAGCCCGGTGCCGATAATAAACTAGTCTGCTTCCTGCATCCGAAAGGGACGAATGGCGTGTTGGTGGAATTGTGTCAATCGTTGGAGGGGTGAACGGAGGAAAGGCACAAAGTGGCAAAACTAGCCCACAGTCAACAGCTTAGAAAGGGTACGCCACCGCGATATTCAGCACCAGGTTTTCCTTGCGCCAGGATTTGCTGCGGAAGTTGATGTCGTTGAATACCCACGGGCTACGGGGGGTAGGCAGGGCCTGATACCAGGGCTTGCGGAAAGGCGTGGCGACGTCGACCCGAAAAACAAGAAAGGAGAAATCGAGCCGTAAGCCCAAGCCGCCACCAATGGCGATTTGTTTGTAGAAGTCTTTGGTAAACTGGGCCTGCGCTCCGTAAAGCTCGGTATTTTTGTAAGTCCAAACGTTGCCGCCGTCAACGAAGACAGCGCCGTTGAAGAGTTCACTGAATTTTATTCTCAATTCGGTATTTAACTCCAAACGTATATCACCAAACGAGCTGTTGCCAAAGACTGAGCGTTGCGGAATACTATTTCCGGGCCCCAGCGTACGTGCCCTAAACGCCCGGATTCCGGTGTTGCCCCCCGCAAAGTACTGCTTGAATTGGGGTAACGTATTGGAGTTGCCGTAAGGAATTCCCAAGCCACCGATGAAACGATTGGCCAAACGCAACGACGGGGATAAATCGCGGTAATAGCGGGCTTCGCCATCAAAGCGGGCGAATTGCTCGAAAACGGTATTGAAAAACTGACCATCATTTCCTCCCACCGTCCTATCCAACAAGTTGGCGAGATTTCCTGCCAAATTGATCCCTCCACTCAGGAAGAACTGATCACGCGCGAAAGGACCGGGGGTTGGCTTGTAAGCTATCGTGTATTGATTTTCCAGAATTAGTTTAGAGTCCAATACCTGAGTCAGGAATCTGACTCGATCCCGATCGCTTGTCGCAGGATCAAAAATGGTGTCTATGAAAGCCTCGCTAATGTTTCTGGGCTGAATAAAGTTTATTCCCAATGGCGTAAGTGTGTGTTCCACTTCGGTGTTGCGCCGCCAGGAATAACCGGCCTGTACCCGCAATGATGTTTGAGTATAGAGCCCGCCCTGCGTCAGGGTTTCGTAGCCCGCCGTTAGCAAGGTACGCGGTAGCGCCTGGTTTGTGGCAGGATTGACGCGGTAAAACGGTATTATAAAACGCGGAAAAGAGAGTTCGCCCTGCACGTTGAAGCGCAGGAAATTGTTTACATCTTTGTTTGTCTGGCCCGCAGGAATACCGCCGATCTGCCAGTCGACGCCCACGTTGGAACTGAGCCGCAACTGCTCCGCGCCCCGGAATGCGTTCCGATTAGTCCACGACACATCGACCTGGGTACCCGCCAGGTTGTTTGATTTGGTCAGGCCACTCAGTTCGGTGCGTAGCGATTTGGTTTTAGAAGGCGTCAGGTAGTAGTAGGCGTTCAGGATCGCGGAGTCGGAGCGGGGCACGAGCTCGAAGCGATTCTTGACGAATTTAAAATTATTCAGGTTGATGAGACGCGACAGCGAAACGTCGTGCAGGGTACTGTTGTAACGACTGCCCTTGGTGAAGCCAATGGCATCGTCGAAGATTCGGGACTTGTAGAGGCGCTGCGGGTCCACGATGTTAAGGCCGCGATCCTGGCGAACCTGGGCATCGCTGGTATCGGGCGAGAGGGAATTATAATCGGCGTAGATGAATATATCGCCAATATAATATTGCTTCAAAGCCAGCTGCGAAGTAGAAGGCTTCACCTGCAAATAGATATTGACCTTGTGGGTGCCTTCAGTCGAATCCACAGCCGCAATCAGGTAATCGGGATTAAAATAGTAGTAGCCTTTCTGCTTCAAAAGCCGGTCGATGCGCTGACGCTCGCCTTGGACCACATCCAGCCGATACGGGTCGCCAATGCGTAACAAACTGCCCCGACCCGCGTCTTCGGTCAGCAAGAAATCCTTATCAAATTGCTTGGTGGTGTCTTTGGATACAAACTTCAAGCTGTCGATGTAGTAGCGTGGCTTCACGTAGGCGGTGTACTCAGCCGTAGCAGTGCGCTTCTTCTCGTTGTCGACGATGATACCCGTGGCATTGGAGCGGAAGTAGCCTTGGTTGTGCATGTAATTGGTCAGGATCTCGGCGTTAGCCTGCACCACGCGCCGACTGGCGTACACGGGCGGCTCGCCGAGCTTCTTGCGAAACCAGTTGCGAAAACCTTTTTCCTTACGCGGGGTACCGATGGCGTAGTAAAACCACACTTTCAAAGGAAATCCGAAGATCGTAGAGTTAGGGTCGGGGCGCAACATGCCTTCCAATTGCCCTTCCAATCCTTTCACATCCTTTTTAGCCGCCGAATCGGGCACCACTTTCACGCTCGCGCCCACGTACAGACTTTCGCCCGCCGGTACATACTTCGTCACCGAGCAACCACCCGCCGCCAGCCCCAGAAAAATGAATATTACGTAGGTTAATTGTCTTCTCAAAACTGGGTAGTAGGTTGTTAGGTTCAATGAAGTGGTTAGGATTTAGTTCAGTACAGGCGAGCTCTTGAAAAAGAAATCATTCATCACTCCTCATTCATCATTCATTACTTCCCCTCCACAAGCGGAGCGGCCTGATCCTCCTTACTTTTATCTTTTTGAAATAACTCTCTCAGCTTGTCATATTCGAGCGTCACGATGAAGCTGACACCGGTTTCGATAATAAAGCCCTGCAACACGGCCTGGTACTGGTTTTTGCGGTAAGCCCGCACGAGATACTTGCCGTCTTTGGTGAGCGCGTAGTTCAGCGCCACGTTATCGAATATCTGGTTGGACGATGAGCCGCTGGTCGCGCCCGTGTTTTCCAACTCGAAGTTACGGCCCACGGAGACCGTCAGGCGATCATTCAGGAAAGCCTTGCTAAGGCCTACGTTCAGGTCAGTGCGGGCGGAACCGCCTTCGGCCTGAGAATTCAGGTTGAAATTCAGGTTAACACCCTTTACCAAATCGGAAGCCAACAAATTGAGCTGATCGGTCAGGAGTTGGCTCACGCTCTGCCGGGCGATGCCCTCGGCATTTAGCCCAGACGATGAGCTGCTGGTCGGCTGGTCTGTCAGGAATTTGTTGAGGACCAGCAGCGCAAATACCTGCTTGTTGAGCTCCGCCGGGTTGTTGCGCAACGTCGATAAGCCGCTGCTCTGCTGGATGGCCTTGGCATCGTCGCGGTTGAGGGTGCTGGAGGCCACGATGTCGAACGTGATGACGGGGCTGGTCAGGCTGCCGTTGATCTTCAACTGCACATCGAGCGGTACTTTTCCGTAGTCTTTTTGGGTAGCGCCCAGCGCGGCAATATCAGCCTTGACGGTATAAATCGCCGTAAGGTCCACTTGCGCGGCCATCGGGTCGCCGGTCCAAAGAATAGTGCTTCCCTTCTGAATCGAGAACTGTTTCTTAAGTACCTCGAACGTCAGGTCGTACGAACCTTCGGTCAGTTCATAGAGGCCCAACAAATACAGTTGACCGTTAGGCGCGATCCCCGTGTTGAGCTGCGCATTGCCTTTTACCTTAATGTTGTCGCCGTTCAACTCATCGATCACAATCGTGAACTGTGAATTGTCGTCGGCCTCGATGTTGAGCGAAAGTTCGGAGGCAAAATCGACCATGAGGTTGGTATTGCTTTCGACAGTATCAACTTTCGCCGTGACGGTCGAATCGCTCAAATCCACGAACTTCACAATGCCTTCGGCCGACTCGGCCCCGGCGGCGTCGTTGGGAAGAATGACCGTGATGTCGCTGCCGCCCTTGACTTTCACCGTTCCATCGACTACTGATTCCGCGCCCTTGCCCTTCACGTTAAGCGCCATATCAATGACGCCTTTGCCGTAAAAAAAATCATTATCCTTCCGGGTTGAATTCAAGACTGTGAAATCGTCAGCCTTGATTTTGAGATTATAGCCCACGTCGGGAATCGTGGCGATGGACACATTGCCGTCTACCACCAGGTTTTGGTTGAGTGTATCCTGCAACGTGAAATTATTGAAGCGGATATCCTGGCCGTTAAAAGCAATTTGCTGGTTGATGAGGCGATAGCGCGCACCCAATTGCTTTACCTCGAACGACATGCTGTCAAACTTCATTTCGCCGTTAAGTTGTGGGCTGTCCACATTCCCCCGAATGGCGAGTCTACCCGACAGGCCGCCGCGGGCATCGCGCAATTCACCGAAGCTGAATGCTTCGATGGTTTTGGCGCTCAGTTTTTGCAAATCCAGATTGAAATCAAGGGCATTGTCGCCCTTCGTGACGTAGTCGCCGCGGATGGTGGCGTTGTTGCGCTCGTCTTCCAGCCGAATGTCCATCGTAATGCGGTCGGCCGTTTCATTCGTAGCGTTAATCTGTACGTCACCCACCGGGATGCTGGTAACGGTGAGATTGGTGATGGACAAGTCACCCGTAAAAACGGGGGTTTCCATGTAGTCTCGTAAAATAATATCGCCGTTCAACTTGCCGTCGGCCAGCGTCGAGTCCCGCGTGGCCAGGGCAATGAATTGCCCAATGCCCAGGCTGTCGAGTTTAATGCTAAGCGGCCCGTTGGGTTCGTCGGTTGTGGAGTTAATCGCCAGGCTTTGGCCCCGGCGGTTAATCCCGAAATCCTTAACCAGCAAGCGCCCGGTAGTGTCGTACTGCACGTAGCCCGTCGAGTCGGCGTTCCAATTCTTGTAGTCGAGCAGCAGCTTGTCGCGCAGATAAAATCGATAGTTCGGACCCGTACTCCGCAATCCGGCGGCTATGGTATGGCGCAGCTTATCCACCGAATCCCGCACCATTAAATTAATGAGGGCGTTGTTGTCGGCCACCGTGCCGCTCAAGCTGGCTTTCTGCACCCGGAAACTTTCGGTCTCGATTTTCTGCACGCCGCCCGCGTAAGTCGCCACATCATTCAGTCCCGTAATATTAAAGGTAGCCTGCTCGGTGCGGATCGTATCGTACACCAGCAGCGGTACGCTGAGGTTAGCGATCATTGTCGTATCGAGGCGGCTGTCCAGCCGGGCCGCAAATTTCACCGGCTCCATCTCTTCCAGGCCGGGCGCAAACATCTGAATCAGCGGGTGGTTGGCCACGCTGGCCGTAATTCGCATGTCGTACGGGCCCTCGATAGGCTTGTAAGGTACGCCGGGAACCGTAAAGTACTTATTGATTTCTGTCAATACGACATCGGCCAGGCGGGCGTAATCGAAGGTACCCACGAGATCGGCTTTCAGAAAAGGCGCATCGACTTTGGCTTCCTTTATACCATCGGTCGACGTAAGCGCGACGCCAATGCTGTCGACCTGCACGGGTTCACCGTCCTTGGTCAGCACGAGATTCTGAATATCCACCGTTCCCAGCGGATTGGCCGGATTGGTCGAGGACAAATTCGCCTGAATATTGCCCTGCACGGTTAGGTTTTCATCGTATAGATTAAGTGCCTTTAGGTCAAGTTGGCCGATGTCGGCGCGGGCCTCGACGGTCGGGTACTCAGGATTAATGTTTGCCTTTGCCGTCAAATTCAGGTTGACGTTCTGATCCTTGATGCCCGCCGTGAAGTCAGCCAGGCCGTTATCGATGGTACCGTTCAGTTTAAGGTTATTGTAGGTGTAGCCCTTCACCGAAGCACTCTCTACCGTTCCATTGAGTCGCGTCTGCATGGTTTTGGGAGAGAAGCCCCGTCCGTCCACGTCGGCGCTCAGCGTCAGTTTGCCCAACTCCTCGGGAGGCTGTTTCAGAAATTTCCCCATATCAAATTCCTGGAAACTCAACCGGCCATTGTAGGTGGCGTTGACCGAATCCGTGGCGTTTTTGACATTGCCCGCAAAACTGCCGTTACCCAGTGATGTCAAGATTTTGGTATCCAAGGTAATGTCCTTCATACCGCCCTTGATCGTGCCGCTAATGGCAAAATTCTCGGGTAGTTCGATGGAAGAAGGCAAAGCGCTGTCGGGCAGAATTTTCATCAAGTCCTGCCGTGTGGTAGCGAATTCGCCCAGTGTAACGTCGGCCACGAGTTTATCGGCGTCGGGCAAGCCACGAATCCGGCCAGTCATGCTCAACTCCGTACCGTCCAGGGTACTGAAATTAGCTTTTGAAATTAGTAAGTTGTTCACCGTGCCCATGATCAGCGCGTCGCCTTTCAGCAGGCCGTTGGGGTCTTTGGCGAAAGGCGGCGTGTCTTTTAGATCGGGCACTAAAAGCAGCACGTCACTGAATGCCAGTTGGCTGTTCTTCAACTGCATCCTGACATTCACATCGCCGATGTTTTCGCTCAGCTGCGCCTGGTTTTTATATTTCAAAACCAGTTCGTCGCGCAGCAGTGTTTTGGGCGTTTTTAATAAGAAGTTGCGCAGGTAGGTCTGCTTGTCCGCGTAGGCAAAATCGGCCTGCGCCTGCTGCACCACAAATCCGCTCCGCTCCCGGAAAGCGGCGCTTGCGAGATTACCCGAAATATCGGTATCGCTGAATGTGAAATTAGTGAGGTCGGCGGTGAAGTTGCTTACGCCCAAATGCGAAAAATCCACACCCTTCGGCTGCTTAGGTGCATTGTAATCGTCGTATTTGAGATCGTTATTGGTAAGTTTGATGTTTCCCGCTGTGATCGTCCAGCCAGGCGTGGCCTCGGCAGGAGGTGCTGGCTTTTGGGGCGTAGCGGGTTTCTTTGCAGGAGCGGTTTTAGTCTGTTCAACCGATGCGGTCGTATTTTCCAATGACAAATTCCGGATCGACACCTTCTGACTTTCGAGGTAGGTCTTATCGATGCGGCCCGCGAGCTTGCCCAGTTTCACGCCGCTTTTCAGACCTGACATCTCATCACTAAAATTAAAAATCAGATTTTGCACATTCACATCCCCCAGCTGCACGTCGAGCGTGTCAGAAGGGTTGGGGGTGGCCGGATTATTGGGGCCTTCGGGGTTGGCAATCGTTTCGACCAGCGGCTGATACATGCGCAGGTCTGCGCGGGTGCCTGTGAGCAGGATATTGGTTGGATGATATTGCGAAACCGTGGGATTGAACTTCGCAAACTGAATGCGGGCATTGCTGACGTTAGCATCAGCATCGGTACCGATGACCGCGTCCTTATACGTCAGGTGGACGCGCTTGAGCGAGAACTCGTCAAGCCGCATCTGCGTGGCAGACGCGGTGGTGTCCGCCGCCGTGGTGTCGCCGCTGGCAAACGCATCGGCGATAAACTGAAAATTGAAGACGGTGTCGGGCAGCGTACGATTCACTTTCAGCCTAATGCCTTCCAGCTCCACCCTATTGACGCCAATGTTGCCTTTTATCAGGCTCCACATGTCCAAATCAACAAACATACGTTCCCCCGCCACGAGCGTGTCGCCCGTTTGATCTTCGATGTACAACCCTTCAATCGCCACCCAATCGGGAATGTCAAGCTTAATGGCCCGGATGTCGACGCGGGTTTTGAGTTTGCGGCGCAAAAAGGTGGTAGCTTGCCGGGTTAGGAAATTTTGCCCGGCGTCAGTTTTGAGCGTCCAGAACAGAATTCCAACCAGTAAAAAAATTACCAGAAAGATGATAGCCAAAGCGGTTATTACTTTCCTCATAGTTCGTGCAATGCAGAATCGATAGCGAGCAATAGTCAGGGCATACTGACATTCAATGCTTTATCTTGTCTTTTGGTATTTATTCTGAAATTAGGAGATAAATAATTGGCTAAATTACAAAACAGTGGGCGGTCGATAAAGGAATCGGCGGGATTCGTTCATCGGCCGCCCACTGTTCTTAGCGATCTCGGGCGCAGTTAGCGTTGAAAATTCTCGGGACTGATCGTTTCGTTGACAATCAGTTGCGAGGTGACATTGACCTTCGACTGATCTTTGCCATTGGTTTCGACGACTACGGCGGGGTACATAATGCCGTACTTGGATTTGGTGTAATTGCTGAAGTCCGCGGTGGTCACCTCACCGCCCATAGTTTGCTTTTCACGTGACAACAAACCTGACTTGGCATCGAAGTAAAGGTTGTATTTCACGCCCTTTCCCTGCAATTCCACCTGATTGACCGTAGTGCCGTTCATCACTTCAGAGCCTACCAGTGTGGCTACAAACCCGCGCTCTTTGTAATTCATGAAGGGTACCAGCAAGTCATACATTTCCAGGCGCATATTATCCTGCTCGTTCTGACCGAGGTCCTTAACCTGGTATTTAGTGGCTTTATCGCTACCGCCAATCGGGATTTTCAGCCAGCCTTCGTTGCCCTTGACGCCATAGATGAAGCTGCGATTCATGATAGTTTTCGACTTGCTCATCGCATTATCGGTCATCGACACGTAAATATCGGCGTTGTAGGCCGCCGCCGAACTGGAATTGTAGGTCCGCTTGAGCGTATAATTTTTCAGGTTATCCCACAGCGCTTTGCCGCCCGTGGCGTTATAGTACATCGCAAACACCGAGTCGACCGTCATGGCGGCGGCATCGGCAGCCTGCTTCGCGTTGGCCGGTCCGGAGTTCGGCTTTATGACTATCTCGGTTAGGTTAGAATCGATCGTTACGATTTCGAGCCTTTCGGGATTGGGTGTCTGAATGGAAACGGTGTTTTTAGGGTTGAATTTTATTGGCTTTTGGGCAAAAACAAAATCACCGTTCAGCAAAAAAGCCGCACCGATCAAAAATATATTTTTCGTATTTTTCATAGCGTATTGTCGTTAGAGGATTTTTTGTAAAAGTGTATTACGTCTCCCAGGTTTTAGACGACGGTATTCTGACAGCCACGAGCGGCCGGGGTTTAACGCAGATGCCCGAAGTTGCCAACATACCAAGAGCACAAAAATTGTTCCAAGCCTGTTTATCCGGTGCTTACCGACCTATTTGCGCGCCGCGCGTTCGCCGGAAAATGGTTAATTTTACCAAAAATAAAATTCATCCCGCAAACCATGCAATACTACGAATCCATCATAGACACCATCGGCAACACGCCGCTCGTCAAGCTGCACCGCGTCAATAAAGGTATCAAAGGCACCATTTTGGTCAAGGTCGAGTACTTCAATCCCGGCAACTCCGTTAAAGATCGCATGGCGATTCGCATGGTCGAGGAAGCCGAGAAAAGCGGGCAGTTAAAGCCCGGCGGCACGATCATCGAAGGTACCAGCGGTAACACGGGTATGGGCCTGGCGCTGGTGGGCATCGCCAAAGGCTACAAGTGCATATTTACGATGGCCGACAAGCAGTCTCAGGAGAAAATCGACATTTTGCGGGCCGTAGGGGCCGAGGTGGTCGTGTGCCCCACCAACGTTGCGCCCAGCGACCCGCGCAGCTATTATTCGGTGGCGCAACGGCTTACGAGTGAAACTCCCAATTCTTTTTACCCCAACCAATACGACAATCCTGCTAACACTCTGGCGCACTACGAAACCACCGGGCCCGAAATCTGGCGGCAGACCGACGGCCGCATCACGCATTTCGGCGTGGGCGTGGGCACGGGCGGCACGGCCAGCGGCACGAGCAAGTACCTGAAAGAGCAAAATCCCAACGTCGTCACGGTCGGCATCGATACCTACGGTTCTGTTTTCAAGAAGTACAAGGAAACGGGTGTATTCGACGAAAAGGAAGTGTTCCCCTACCTCACCGAAGGCATCGGCGAGGACATCCTGCCCGAGAACGTGGACTTCGCCATGATCGACCACTTCATTAAGGTCACCGACAAGGATGCCGCATTGATGACCCGACGCCTGGCGCGGGAGGAAGGACTTTTTGTGGGCTGGAGCTGCGGCTCGGCGGTCCATGGTGCGCTGGAATACGCCCGCGAACACCTCACCGACGACGATGTGATGGTCATCATTCTGCCCGACCACGGCACGCGCTATCTTGGCAAGATCTACAACGATACCTGGATGAAGGATCACGGCTTTCTGGAAAGAACCTTTGCAACCGCCCGCGATATCGTGCACCGCAAAAATGGTCAGGCGCACCTCACGACCGTGACCGTCGACACGCAAGTCTCCGACGCGATCAAAGTGTTGAACAGAGAAGGGATTTCGCAGATTCCGGTCGTGGACGCCGCCGGTGAAGTCGTCGGCAGCCTGACGGATTCGGTCATCCTGCACCG
>JBBSSJ010000064.1:0-17799 GCA_038242095.1 Cytophagales bacterium | reverse complement strand
GTGAGCCACTCTTTGGTTTTGTACACGATAGTACCAACTACCGGCACCTTTCCCAATAATCCCTGGGCCGAGCGACGACGGGTTTTGAAGAGCTTTTTGGCGAGCTGCTGAGTAACGGTACTGCCACCGCCCCGATCGGTTTCGCCCGTCAGGATGCCAGCGGCTACGGCCGCCATGGCGCGCGGGTCGATGCCGGAATGTTCGTAGTAACGGGCGTCTTCGGTGGCGACCAGGGCCTGCACCAGGTTAGGCGAAATTTTGTCGTAGGCAATCGGCGTGCGGTTTTCGGTGTAGAATTTGCCGATCATGACGCCGTCCGACGTGTAGATTTCCGACGACTGGTTGACCTTGGGGTTTTGTAAATCGTCCACGCTGGGCATGCTGCCCATCAGCCAGAGGAAATTGGTCTCGACGCAAAAAATGTAAAATACGACCGCGAAAAAGCCCCAGGCAAAAACCTTCCACAGCCGCGCGATCGGCTTGTAATAACCGGAATGCGTGTCGACCGTTTTGGCCCTGAATTGTTGGGCTGAGGTGCGACGTTTTCCATAGCCTTGCAGAAAGGAGTCGACTTTTTCCTGCCTAAAAATCTTGCTGGTCAGGAAATAAAATGCCGACGTTATTTGGGCGGAGATCCAGCGGAGCGCCCGCTGCAAATTGGTTTTCAAAGATTTAAAAAATGCGCTGATCGCGGACATAGGTAACAATTTCGTCGGGGATTTGGCTAACGGGGCCTAACTGGCCGCACATTCCATGCCGGGCCTGGCTGGCCGCGCCAAATATAACGAAAGCCGAACGAATGGTGGTACGTTCGGCTTTCGGGCCTTGGCAATAAGTTCATTTATTTTACCTCCTTCGCTTCGAAGACCAGTGCGTCGCCGTCCAGGCAGTAACGCAGGCCGGTAGGCTTGGGGCCATCATCGAAGACGTGGCCGAGGTGCCCGCCGCAGACGTTACAAACTACTTCGGTACGGACACCGCCCAGCGACCGGTCTTCCAGCTCATCGACGTTTTTGGCGATAAGCGGCTTATAAAAACTAGGCCAGCCGGTACCCGATTCAAACTTGGTCTTGGAACTGAAGAGCGGCGTGCGGCAAGCGGCGCACTCGTAAATCCCTTCCTTTTTGTTGGCATTCAGCGCGCTGGAAAATGGGCGCTCGGTACCTTTTTCCCGCAGCACGTAGTACTGCGCCGGCGTCAGTATTTTCTTCCATTCTTCATCGGTCTTCTGTACTTCGCGCCTCTTGTTATCGGTGGTGTGCTTTTGGGCTTGCGAGCAAGAAAAAGTACCCAGCAGGAGACTAAACATGATACTTATTTTAAGTAGTTTCATTAGTTTATATTGGATTATTTTTAAGACTTGTACAACACCTTAATAAACGTTGAACGGGTGGATTTGGTTTGCCCGATCGTGTTTTTGGTGCAACGGACGGTGTCAGAGGTTCATTTTAGGAGTAAAAAGTGCTTATTCGGTAGAAAGCCGTAACTTGCACTTTATTTATACTACTTTACTTTTTTAGAAAAGATTACATGACTTTTGATGCATTAAATTTAGACGCGCCTTTTCTCAAAGCCGTCAAAGAAGAAGGATATACCACGCCTACCCCAATCCAGGTCCAGGCCATTCCCCTCGTATTGCAAGGCAAAGACTTACTGGGCTGCGCCCAAACGGGTACCGGTAAAACGGCCGCCTTCGCCATTCCGATTCTGCAACTGCTCAGCAAAAATCCCGCTCCCGGTGGCAAGCGAAAAATCAGGAGTCTGATTGTAACGCCTACCCGCGAGTTGGCGATTCAAATCGAAGAAAGCTTCACGGCTTACGGCCGCCACGCGCACCTCAACTGCGCCGTGATTTTTGGTGGCGTGAGTCAAAATCCGCAAACCAAGATTCTGCAACGGGGCGTCGATGTGCTGGTCGCTACGCCGGGCCGCTTGCTCGACCTGATGAATCAAGGCTTCGTCTCGCTGCGCGACGTCGAGATTTTTGTGCTCGATGAGGCCGACCGGATGCTCGATATGGGTTTTATTCACGATGTCAAGAAACTGCTGGCCGTGCTGCCCAAGAAGCGACAGTCGCTGTTTTTCTCGGCCACGATGCCGCCCGAAATTGTCAAACTGGCCGATACAATCCTGCATGATCCCAGCAAAGTGGAAGTGACGCCTGTTTCCTCCACGGCCGACACGGTGGCCCAGTACCTGTACTTTGTCGATAAAGGCAACAAAAACGCGCTGCTGCTGCATGTGCTGCGCGATCCCAAAATTAAGACCGCGCTGGTTTTTGCCCGCACCAAACACGGGGCCGACAAGGTGGTCAAGATTCTGTTGAACCACGACATCAAAGCCGAGGCCATTCATGGCAATAAAGCCCAAAATGCCCGCCAACGTGCACTGGCCAATTTCAAGGCCCAAACGACCCGCGTGCTGGTGGCGACCGACATCGCCGCCCGTGGCATTGACGTGGACGATCTGGAATATGTCATTAATTTCGAGATTCCGAACATCGCCGAAACGTACGTCCACCGCATCGGCCGCACGGGCCGCGCCGGAGCCAATGGCACCGCGCTGTCGTTTTGCGACGCCGAAGAAAAGGCGTACCTCAAAGACATCGAGAAACTGATTGGCAAGAAGATCCCGGTCATCGAAGGCCATCCGTTCCCGCTCGTCGACCACAATCCGACACCAGCCCCGAAGCAGCAGCAACGCGGCCCGCGTCCCGGCCGCAGCAAGTCCACGCCCGAAAAAGCCCAGCGCAATCGGGAGACGAAGTCAAGATACGAAAGACGGTAAAAGGTTAATAGGGTTGAAA
Organism: Cytophagales bacterium; assembly: GCA_038242095.1. Taxonomy (GTDB): domain Bacteria; phylum Bacteroidota; class Bacteroidia; order Cytophagales; family Spirosomataceae; genus Persicitalea. The sequence goes on along the minus strand of JBBSSJ010000064.1, from coordinate 14,993 downwards.
GGGGAAGGGAAGAATGGCTTCTCTTTCCCTATTTCCTTTTAAACAACCGCTGCCAAAAAGAACTGCCGTCTGGCAGGAAGCAGTCATTGGGTGATTTTGGCGGGCGGCGGTAAAGTCCAGCGGAGACTCCCGCGTAGAGGCTGAAGATTTTGGGTTTGCCAATATTGAGCAGTCCCGCGAGGTGATCGGTGCCAAACCAGAGCGGCCCGACGCGCCCCGCCAAACCGATGCCGAACGAACCGTAATGATTCATAAGTGAAACGGGCACCGATACCTCGTACCATTTATGCTCGTAGCGGGGTGTCACGGCCAGGATCGATTCGCCCTTCATGCCGAACGCTCCGCTCGGGATGAGGTTCTGCACCAGCAATACGTTGACATAACCGTTCGTTTTAAGCCGGGAGTCTAGGCTCGCTTGCAGGGCCGTGGGCAGCACCGATCGGAAGTTTGAAATGCGTGCCGTGGTGTCAGTGTCCAGCGAAGTATTGACGGCATTGAAGAATCCAGCGGTACCATCGAGCGCCTTAAATTGATCAAACTTTAAAGACTTGTTTGCGGTCGTGACCTGGTATTGCCGGGCGTAATCGGCGTTTTTGAAGCGCACGGCCCCTACATCGGTGAACGCGACCGAAAGGCGGTAGAGATACTTATTTTTGCTGCCGTCGAGCTTGCGCTCGCCTTTTTCGCGATAGGCGTATTTGTTTACATCAGGCCGGTACTCATACACCAGCCCCAAATCAAAGCCCCAGCCGCTGCCTGCCGCTTCCCGGCCAATAAGCCAGCCCGGCGTAGGCTTGAAGTTTTGGTAGGCGCCATCGGCAGTGAAGCCGTAGCGCGTCGAAATCGCAGGCAATTCGTAGTATTCCTTCTCGTTGTTGTAGTTAGGATCGGCCTTGATCGAAAACGAACCGTCGTTGATGATGATGTGGGCGTTGTAAAGTCCGACCAACCGCTTGACCGTTACCCCTACTTTAAAGAAATCCGTATCATTATCGATCAATACGCCCCCCGCCGTCAGGGCCAATTCGCCCATGGCATTGAGGTGCAGGTTGCCCGATTGATTCTCGTACAGTTTATCCACCATATCGGGATTCTTTCCCCGGCTGCGCAGCGCACTGGCAATAGGCTGGGTAGTCTGCGTCAGGTTGGCGATGGTGCGTATCCTCGTGCTCAACCCGATGCCAAATTGTCCGTCGCGCAGTGAAAACATTACCGAGGGAAGCCTCGCGTCGATGCCAATATTGAGGTGTTTGTCGCGGCCGTTCAATTTTTCCACCAGGTAGCTACTGGGCAGTACAATAGCCCCTTTCTCGTTGCGGTATTGGTCATGTACGTTGTTGGTCAGGAGCGACAGAAAAGAGTAGGGGGCATCGTATCGGATGTGGTTGTTGGCCTCGTACAGGCTCACACCCACGAAGTTGACATGCACCTTATAGCGCGAATCGGCCACGAACGCTGGATTGTGGTACAGCGCCTGCGTGCCTGCGTAATTGCTCATGGCCACGCCCGGCAGGTGTTGCGCCAACGCAGGCCGCAAATAGCCAATGGAAAGTAGGAAAAAAAGGGAATAGCGGTGAAATACCATGCAGTCTGAACGAGCGGGCGGTGTGTATCCCGCAGTATAGCCGCCAAAAGTCGGAAATAAATGGCTTTTTTTCTGTTATTTTGGTAAAACTGCCCTCTGGCCTTACATTGTCTGGCCGTTCTATATCTACTGCTGCCAACCATTTTGAATGTTATGAATTTTTCTTTTGCCAATTATGAATCCGAAAGTTTTTACGACGAAATGTTCAGCGCCGAGGGCGAAACACGCACGGGTTACCACAGTCTGAAAGCCAAATTCGAGACGCTCACCAGCCAGGAACTTCTTGCCCGGCAGCAGGCCGCCGAGCGCTCCATGCTGTCGATGGGCATTACCTTTAACGTCTACACCGAGGGCGAAGGCACCGAGCGTACCATGCCGATTGACATCATTCCGCGCGTCATCACGGGCGAAGAGTGGGTGCAGGTCGAGCTTGGTCTCAAGCAGCGCATCAAGGCGCTTAATATGTTTATTCAGGATGTGTACAACGGGCAGAAAATCATCGACGATGGCGTCGTGCCGCGCGACCTTATAGAATCCAGCAAATGCTTTCTGCCCGCTTGTATGGGCATCACCCCGCCCAGGAGAATCTGGTGCCACATCACGGGTACCGATTTAATTCGGGGCGCGGATGGTACCTTTATGGTGCTGGAAGACAACCTACGCTGTCCGTCGGGCGTGTCCTACATGCTCGAAAATCGCGAGATCTCGAAGCAAATTTTTCCCGACGTACTGGCCCGAACCGGCGTGCGTCCCGTGGCCGATTACGCCACGCGGCTGCACCACATGCTGCTACACCTGAGCGATCGGCCCAATCCCAACGTGGTGGTGCTTACGCCGGGTATTTACAACTCGGCGTACTTCGAGCATTCGTATCTCGCCCAGCAAATGGGCGTAGAGCTGGTCGATGCCCGTGATTTGGTGGTAGGCGATGGCTTCGTCAAGATGCGCACGACCAAGGGCTTCGAGATCGTGGACGTCATCTACCGCCGCCTCGACGATACCTTCCTTGACCCCGAGGTTTTCAACCCTGATTCGCTGCTGGGCGTGCCGGGTATTTTCGAGGTGTTCAAGAATGGCCGGGTAGCCCTCGCCAACGCCCCCGGCACCGGTGTGGCCGACGATAAGGTAATCTACGCCTACGTGCCCCGGATTATCGAGTACTACCTGGGCGAAGAAGCGCTTATCCCGAACGTGAAAACGTACATTTGCCGCGAGCAGGAGGACTTCGATTATGTAATGGAAAATATCGACCAGCTCGTCGTGAAGGAAGCCAACGAAGCGGGCGGCTACGGGATGATGATCGGCCCCAAAGCACCGCCCGAAGAGCACGCGCTATTTCGCCAGAAAATCCGCGACAACCCCCGCAACTACATCGCCCAACCTACCATTTCGCTTTCGCGGGTGCCGTGCGTCATCGAAGACCACGCCGAAGGCCGCCACGTGGACCTGCGGCCTTACATCCTATACGGTGAGGACATCCATGTTATCCCCGGCGGCCTCACGCGCGTGGCGCTGCGTAAGGGCTCATTGGTTGTCAACTCGTCGCAGGGCGGGGGAGGGAAGGATACCTGGGTTTTATATTGAACGCCATGAAGTATCCCAATCGCCTGTCTTCCGGTGCCAATAACCTGGTCATTGCGCTTTCAGAAACGGAAGTCGCCAAGTTGTTCGTTGACGACACGCGTTCGGATATCGGTTCGGAGGCGGAGAAAATGAAGTTTGCCAACGCAGTCAATGGTCTGGTCGTAAAGTTTATTAGGTTGGATTACGACGAAGATCTTTCCGCAGAAATGCTAGTCATGGAGCGGCTGCGGCCCATTGACTTTCGAGCCCGTGAGGTGCATATTAGGGCTTTGTGGCTCGATGTATTCGAGGATGAGCTTACGCAACTTCACCGGTCTGGTTTCGTGCACCGCGATATCCGGCGTCCGTCCGGAATAGGCGGGTTGGCCTTCGATAATATTTTATTGACGGATCGAGGATTGAGGTTAATTGATGTTGGAATCTCCGCCGTCAGGGAACAGGTTGGCGATAAAATATTTGAGAAGTACTTGAAAACTGAAAGAGAAGAACTCGCTCAATTCAGGGAATATTTTATTAATCGATAACGCCTTCACAACTGTAAAACTCCCTTCACTCTTGAAAATTCCCCCGATACCGGCGCGGAAATAATAATTTCCTGATCATAAACCGGATGCATAAATCTTAATTCCGTCGCGTGAAGCAACATGGCCGACAGGTCGAATTTTTCCTTGAATAGGCGGTTCTGCTTATTGCAACCGTGGGGACGGTCGCCGATGATGGGGTGGAATATATGCGCCATATGTTTGCGGAGTTGGTGCATCCTGCCCGTCGTCGGGGTTAATTCCACAAGCGAGTAGCGCGAAGTAGCGTGACGGCCCAGCGGCAACGGGATTTCGGTACGGCACAACGTGCGACCCCTGGTAAAGGCTTCCTGCAAGAGCCCGTTGTCTTCGCGTTTCAAGGCGTAATCTATTTCAAAAGCGTCATCCGTATAGCCGCGAACGATCGCTAAGTACTGCTTAGCCACTTCTCCTCCGGCAAATTGCTTTTGCATGGCTACATTTGAGACTTCGTCCAGGGCGAAAAGCAACGCCCCGCTGGTTTTGCGGTCGAGGCGGTGCGCAGGGTATACCCGACAGCCGAGCTGGTCGCGCAGCAGCTGCACGGCGAACTCCTTAGCGTCGCGGGCCAACGCCGAGCGGTGGACGAGCAACCCGGGCGGCTTGTCGATCGCCACGAAATTATCATCCTGATAGATAACGGAAAGCGTACTCACGCTTCGAGGTCCTGCTGGCTGCGAAGCAAATCTTCGAGTGTATCGCGGCGACGCACGAGGCGGGCGGTACCGCCGTCAATAAGTACCTCAGCCGGGCGCGGGCGGGCATTATAGTGCGAGCTCATCGTGAACCCATAGGCGCCCGCATTCAGGAAAGCGAGCACGTCGCCGGGGCGCACTTCGGGCAGCATGCGGTCGGTGGCGAAGGTGTCAGTTTCGCAGATATAACCCACGACATCATAAGTTTTGAGTGGACCGTCGGGATTCGAGAGGTTAAGGATGTGATGGTACGATCCGTACATCATTGGCCGGATCAGGTGGTTAAGGCCCGAGTCCACATGGACAAAATCGCGGGCGGGATCTTGTTTGATGACCGTCGTCCGTACCAGCAATACGCCACTTTCGCTGACCAGAAACTTGCCCGGCTCGAACCACAATTGTAGCTCACGGCCATAGTTTTCACTAAATTCCTTAAATCCCCGACTAATTTCGGTACCCAGACGTGCCATATCCGTCACAGCATCACCGAGTTTGTAGGAGACCTTGAATCCACCACCCAAATCAATGACCTGAAGGTCGGGAAAGCGCATGGCGGCTTTAAAAATCACATAAGCGGCTTGCAAAAAAGGCTCGGCCTCCTTGATGTCAGAACCGGTATGCTGGTGCAAACCAATGATTTTAAGTTCGTAGCGCGCCACCACCGCCAGAATTTGTTCTAATAAATCAATCGAAATACCAAACTTGGAATCGCTGTGGCCGGTCATGATCTTGGCATTGCCTCCCGCCGCCACGTTAGGCTTGAGCCGGATTAGGCAGGGGCGCGTAGTGCCGTACTGCTGTCCCATCCATTCGAGCAAGGGCAGGCTATCGACGTTGACGATCACCCCGGCCTCCACCGCCTCGCGGATTTCCTCAAATGGTACCCCGCTGGGTGTAAAGGTGATTTGTTCAGCCGCATAACCCGCCAGCATCGCCATCCTCATTTCGCCCGTCGATACCACGTCGACCTCTACGCCCAGCGACCGCATGAGCCGAAGGATCGCCAGATTGGTATTGGCCTTGCAGGCGTACTTGATCCGCATCTTCACGCCCGCAAAGGCCTCTTGCAAAGTCTGAACCTGTCGTCGAATGACGTCTCCATCGTAAACATAAAGGGGAGAGCCGTATTGGTTAGTGAGTTCTATAAGCGTATTTGAGTCCAAAGTTTAGGGGTTTAAAGTTTATGACGGCGGGGCGCCCCGTGGCGGCCGCCCGTGCGGTTCAAAACACAAAGTTTATGAGTTTATACTTTCGACTTTTGACTCATGAACGCCCTAAGATATCCGGTCATTTCCTGCTGAATCGCCTTGGCTTCGGCGCGGGCTTTTTCGGCAAAATCGGGGCCATTGCTGGCGTAGATAATGCCGCGTGAGGAATTAACGAGTAAGCCGCAGTGACGATTCATGCCGTGGCGCGAAACCTCCTCCAAACTGCCGCCCTGCGCGCCCACGCCCGGTACGAGTAGGAAATGTTCGGGAACGATTCGCCTAATATGCGCCAAGGCGTCGGCCTGCGTGGCTCCCACGACGTACATCAGCCGCTCGGGTCCGGCCCAGGTTTTGGAGGTTGAGAGTACGTGCTCGTACAACGGTTTACCATCGACCGTTAGCCGCTGAAAATCGTCCCCACCGGGGTTGGAAGTCAACGCCAGCAGGATGACCCACTTGTTTTTGTAGTCCAGGAAAGGCTGCACCGAATCGTGGCCCATGTAGGGCGCGACCGTCACCGAATCAAAATCGAGCCCGGCTGCTGCTGCGTCGAAGAAGGTGCGGGCGTACAGTCCGGACGTGTTGCCAATGTCGCCACGCTTGGCGTCGGCGATGGTAAAGTGCGTTTTGGGAATGTAGGCCAGTGTTTTGCGCAGACTTTCCCAGCCGCTCGGCCCCTGCGCCTCGTAAAAAGCGATGTTGGGCTTGTAAGCCACGCAAAAGGCCAGGGTGGCGTCGATAATGGCTTTGTTGAAGGCGAAAACCGGATCTTCCTCTTGCAGCAAGTGGGCCGGAATCTTGCGTATATCGGTGTCCAGCCCCACGCAGAGGTAGGTTTCTTTTTGTTTTATCTGGAAAAAAAGTTCTTCGTAAGTCATCTTCGGCCGAAATGTTGGGCCGAAATTACAACCTCTGCCAATAGATTCATAAATTTGCGGCCTGGAAAGGCAGTTTGCTAATTTTCAACCCTATCACTTCAAATTCCATTATGCTGATTCGAGAAACGTCCATTGCCGGTTTGGTAGAAATTTTCCCCCGCGTGTTTGAGGACGAGCGGGGCGCGTTTTTTGAATCGTTCAACCACGAGGCTTTTGAAAAAGCCGGGCTGCCCACTCACTTTGTACAGGACAACCAATCGTTTTCCACCAAGGGCGTGCTGCGGGGGCTGCATTTCCAGAATGCGCCTTTCGCCCAGGGCAAGCTGGTACGCGTGATTATGGGCCGGGTCATCGACGTGGCCGTGGACATCCGTCCCGAGTCGCCGACCTTCGGTCAGTACGAATTGTTCGAACTCGACGCCAGGCGCAACAACATGGCCTATGTGCCCGAAGGTTTTGCGCACGGTTTTGCGGCGCTGGAGGATTCCATTTTCAGCTATAAATGTACCAATCTCTACAATAAGGCTTCCGAAAGCGGCATCATCTGGAATGACCCGACGCTGAATATCGATTGGGGTATTCAGCAGCCCAATGTGTCGGAGAAGGACCGTGAGTTGGCGGAGTTTAGGACGCTGTTTGCCGAACAATTGAATTAATACCTACGGGCCAGCCGTTGAAATTCCTGAAAATCTTCCTGTATATTCTGGCCGGAATAGTGGCGCTGCTGCTGGTATTTGTCGCCACGGCGGTCACGACGATCGACTACACGCCCTACCGGCAGATGGACTACTATCGGCAATGGAAAGAAGCCATTGCATCTGCACCAAGTCCTGCTAGCGTAAAAAGCATTGATGGAAAGTTTCAAGCAGGCTGGGCCAAAGTTAACTACACGCCCGACCAGCCGGTACCGATGGCAGGCTACGGAAATCGCCGGGGCCGGTCTTACGAAACTGTCCACGATTCAGTTTACGCCCGCGCTCTTTATTTGAGTGCTTTTGGCACCCATGCCGTTATTGTCTCATTAGATTTGCTTATCGTGCCACCCACTGTGACGGAAGCGCTCAAAAAGCGGTTGCCGGAAGTCGGGCTGACGTTTGGACAAGTGTACCTCGGGGCCACCCACAGCCATAATAGTATCGGCGGCTGGGGCGATACGATTACAGGCGAGTTGTTTGCCGGGAAATACGACCCGGCCGTCGTGGACCGTATCGTGGATGCCATAATCCAGTCTATTGCCGCCGCCAAAGCCACCCGGCAAGTGGCCGAGGTTGGCTACTTTCAAGTCAAGGATACAGCCGATATTTATAATCGGCTGGTGAAAGCCAAAACCCCAGTCGATCCGTGGGTTAGGAATTTATATTTGAAGCGCAGTGATGGTAAAACCGCGTTGGTAACTTCCTACGCCGCCCACGCGACGGTGCTAAATTCTAATAATTTCGCCTTGTCGCGCGACTATGCCGGGGCATTGGTCGATTCCCTGGAAGACGGCGAAGCCGATTTTGCCTTGTACTTGGCAGGAGCCGTGGCCAGCATGGGGCCGGAGGAAGTCGGAGATACCGATTTTGCCGAAGTTGGCCATCAGGCCGATGGCGTCGAAACTGCTATTCAGTCGGGTTTCGATGAAATCCCCACGACAACGTTTCCTACCATCCATACCTTCACAGTTCCATTGCCGCTGCGCCAGCCCAGCCCGCGCCTCGACCCAACTTGGGTATTGCGCCCCTGGCTATTTCGCTGGGCTTTTGGTGATTACCCTTCGTTCGTGAAAGTGTTACGTGTAGGTAACGTGCTGCTCGTCGGGTTACCTTGCGATTTCTCGGGCGAGCTCACCGCCCCGCTCAGCCGCTACGCCGCCCAACGCGGCCTGAAGCTCATGGTCACAAGCTTCGACGGTGCCTACGCGGGCTACATCACTGCCGACGAACACTTCCACAAAAAAGAGTACGAAACCATTACTATGAACTGGTTCGGGCCGTACAACGGGGCTTACTTTTCTGAGGTGATAAGGGATGTGATTGATAAAGTGGTGGAGTATTGATTTTAGGTCTAAAATCTCGGGCAATAAAAAAGCGCCAGTTGGAACAAGTTTCCGATTGGCGCTTTTCAACTCTAAAGGCTATTGGGCGCCCCGTTTCAACTCAATTCAACTTTCCGGTTTAAATTCACTTACTGACTTCACGTTGTCGCCGGGGTGACGGTCGATGAGTTTGTTCATGGGGTCTATCCCGGCTTTGGTAGGTTTCTCATTCACCGTGATGGTCACGGTGTTGTCTTTCTTATTGACCTTGTGCTTTTCCAGATAGATCAGCTTATTCTCGCCTTTCTTGTCTTTGCCGTAAACCCCCACGTCGAACCACTGCGTATTGAGTGGTAGTGGTTTTTCATTGCCCGCGCTGTCGGCCCGGAACATCTCAGAGGTAAATTTCAGCGTCACGGCGTACTGCTTGTCATTTTTCTTGACGTAGGTCGCCTCGGTGGCTTTGTTTTCGTAGAGCGTGATCGTCTCGAACCAATCGTGGATGAGGTACTTCAACGAATCGGGCGTTTCAGCGCGGAAGTAGCCGACCAAATCGCGGCTTGTCGGGTAACGCTTGTTTTTGGAATCCGGGCCGGGATACTGCCACTCGGCCAGGAACTTGCGCAGGGCAGCGTTGACCTTATCCTCGCCGATGTAGTCCTGCAAAGCGTACATGATAACCGAAGCCTTTTGATAATGGATGTAGGACTGCCCCTCCGTCAGCACCAGCGGCTGCTCCTTTTTGCTTTCGCCGGAGCGGCCTTTGAGATAATCGTCCATCTCGTATTTAAGGTACTTCTGCATCAATTCGGGCGAGTAGGTCTGCTTCATCACCATCATGGCCGAGTATTGCGATTGACTTTCGGATAGCATGGCGTTGCCCTTCACGCGGGCTTCGGGGACCTGGTGGCCCCACCACTGATGCGCCACCTCGTGGGCGGTTACGTAGTAGGGCATGTCAAGGTCAGTCTCCACGTCATCGATTTTCTGGATAAAGCCAATACCTTCTGAAAAAGGTACGGTATTGGCGAAGGATTGCGCAAAAGTAGCGTAGCGCGGGAACTCCATGATGCGCATCTGGCGAAACTGGTAAGGACCGAAATTCTTGGAGTAATAGCCCAGCGCGGCCTTCATGCTGGCCATCATCTTGTCGAGGTTATACTCATGGCCCTTATTATAGTAGATTTCCAGCTTGACGGGCTGACCGTTGGCGTTTTTCCAAACATCGCGCTTCACCTCGTAACGGGCCGACACGATGGAGTAAAAATTGACCATCGGCACGTCCATTTCGTAGTCGAAGTACTTGCGGCCGTTTTCGGTCCATTCCTTTTGCAGGTAGCCGGGCGCAATGGCGATCTGGTCGGCTGCGGTGCCAATGATCATCTTGAAGCGAATATAATCGGCATCGTCGCCGAAGAGGTTTTGGCTCAGCCCAATGGGATCGTCTTGCTCCATCATGCGTTCTTTTTCGGGCAACTTGTATTTGCGGCGCAAGTCGTCGCTACTCAGTTCGGCTCCCGATTCGTAGCCAATCGACGGGAAGTAGCCGTTGTTGAAGAACGTGCCGTTATTGACCACATTGGTATTGCTTCCGTTGGCGGAAAATCCTTTAGTTGTAAAATTCACCTTGAAGTCCATCTTGACCGAGTCGCCAGGAGACAGCGGCTTGGCCAGACGATAAATCTTGTAGCCGAATTTATTATGGGTCGAGTCCAATTTAGCATTGCCGTTACCAAAACGCAGGTAATCGGTCTTGACGTTATTTTCGATCGCTTCCTGAATATGGACGTCGGCGATGGTTTGGTCGGTTTTGTTTTTTAACCAATAAAAACCTTCGGCCGTGAAGTCGCGGGTCGCGGGATATATCTCGACCCGCAGATTGGACTCCACGATCTTGGGCTGGGGAATTTTCTCGTATTTTTTGAGCGTCTTTTCGTAATCGACCAACTCCTGCTCCCGCTCCTCGCCGGTGCGGTAGGTGTGGAGTTCATTGGTGTTGTAGTACACAAAGAATCCCGTTCCCACAAATAACATGATCGCGGCCGAAAGTGCCACCAGAATCGGGCGCGAAAAACGGTGGCGGGTCAGGCTGATGCGGGTTTTCATGAGCGTATCGGTACCACGCACGGCGAATAGCACGGCCACGATAAACAGCAGCGCCACGAAACCAAACCAATACAATTTGAGCCACGTGAAGGCCATCACGAAGTGCCCGTAGCGGTTCATGTCGGAATAGCCGCCGAGGCTGCCGCTGTCAAATTCGAGCATTGGGTGCTCGATGCCCATGGCGCTCATGGCGATGGTCGCAATGAAAAACAGGAACATCAGCGCGTAGCCGACGAACTTGCTGTTGGCCATGACCTGCACGAAAAACGAAAGCAGCGTGTAAGCCACCAAGAAGAAAAGAGTAGATGTGTAGAGCGTTTTGAAATAAAGCCCCAACTCGTATTTAAAGTAGCCGTGTCCGGTTTGCACGCCCATGCCGACCAGGATCAGCACGAAAATCAGCACACAGTAGACCAGGATCAGCCCGATGAACTTAGCCGCCAGAAGTACCCAATCGGGCATGGGCAGCACGTCCATGATTTGGTTCATATTCACGGATCGCTCGCGCCAAATGAGTTCACCGGAATAGAATACCGTGATGACCAGGAAGAAAAGGTTGAAGCCACCCAGAAAGTTGAGTACGTTGCCCGTGATCGGGTAGGAACTCGTACCGTACATATCTCCGAAATAGAAAGAACTGACGATCAGATTGATGAGTCCCACTGCCACGATGCCAATAAATGGCACGTCTGTCACGATCATCTTGAAATAAAACACTGATTGGCGCCGCAGCATCGTGAGATAGCTGCCCGCGTTGAGTACCTGATGTACCGACGGAATGCGAATATCTTCCGGCTTGAAACGAACGATTTGCCCGGCTTTGGCCCGTACCCGGCCCCAGGTCCGGCGCACAATGGTGAAGCTGAACCCAAAATACGTGCCCGCCAAAAACAACAAAGCCACGCCGATCCACAACAAGCGATTCCACAGAAAAACGCCCGCCATTGGCACCATTTCAGTATTTTTCTGGGCCGGGGTCCAGTATTCGGTGTAGCTATCGTAAGCCTGAAAACCAAAGGGGTCGAGCATCGCGGCCAACGTTTTATTGTCGATGTCGGCCAGGAGCGTACCCGCGATTTGGTACAACACCAGCAGCACGATCCCCTGCACGTAGATGACGATGGTTTGCCGGCTGAGCGTCCCGGCGGCAAAGTAGAGAGCCGCTTGAATGAATAGATTGGTCAGACAGAGCGTCAGGAAGGGCTGTAAATAGTGCCAGGCGTTGAAGGGCAGAATTTCTTTCTCGGCCCAGGACGGGTCCCAGGGCAGGAACTTGCCGAAAGCATAGCCCGCCATCAGCGCCAGCCAGGTGGCGCAAAACACAAGCACCGTAACGATAAACGAACCCAAAAAACGACCCATCAGATAGTCGAACTTAGAGACGGGCGTGGTGAACATCAAGGAGTCGGTTTTGTGCTCGAAGTCGCGCAGCACGGGCACGCCCATGATGGCCGACACGATGAAGGTCATGGCAAAGGACATGACCGCAATGATGTTGCCGATCGCGTAGGGTGAGTTTTCCTTCATTTGCCCGCCGCCCGCGCCGCCAATAATGACGTACTTGGAGGTAGCGGCAAAAAAGCAAAGCAGGAAAATAATGGCAAAATAAATGTACGTAGCCGGACGTTTCTTTCGATAATTAAGCTCAAAGCGGATAATTTCTAGTAGCATTTTGCGGAATGGCTGAGTTGGTATTTAGAGGAACATAGGTCCAAAGGTCCAAAGGCACGAAGTGAAAATTTATGTATGTAGCAAAGGGAGGATTTAAGAAGTTTGCAAAGAAAGAAGGCAGGAACGATTCAAAAGGAAAATAGTACTATTTGCCCCGAAGCAAAATCTCACTTTGAACCTTTGGACCTTTGCCCCTTTCTAAACTACCTCCTCCTTCCTCCCAAAAATGTAAGAAAAATAAACATCCTCCAGATCGCCCTCTACGGGCATAAAGCCTTCCTCCGGTAAGTCATCGGCTAGGACATGGATGACAGGGGTGCCGCTGATCATTTTTTCGGAGATGACATTGTGGGCTACACGAAGGCTTTCCAACTCGGATTTTGGGATGCGCTTTTCCCAGATTTTGCCCACAATGGCGTCGAGCGCATCCTGTGGACTCCCTTTATAAAGTACCTGGCCGTCGTTAAAAATCGCCATGTCAGAGCAGAGTTCCTTGACATCTTCGACGATGTGGGTGGATAAGATCATGATCGTGTTTTCGCCGATTTCGCTGAGCAGGTTCAGAAAGCGGTTGCGCTCGGCGGGGTCGAGGCCCGCCGTGGGCTCGTCCACGATGATGAGCTTCGGGCTCGCCAGCAATGCCTGCGCGATGCCGAAGCGCTGTTTCATGCCGCCCGAGTAGCCGCCTAGGTTTTTCTTGCGGGAATTGTAAAGATTGGTTTTTTGAAGCAGCGCCTGCACGGTTGCCTTGCGCTCGCTTCGGTTGGTAATACCCTTCAACACCGCCAAGTGGTCGAGCAAAGTCTCGGCGCTGATCTTGGGATACACGCCAAATTCCTGCGGCAGGTATCCGAGCGTCTTGCGGACTTCGTCTTTCTGGGTGAGCACGTTGAGGTCGCCCATGTGGATGCTACCGCTGTCAGGTTCCTGCAAGGTGGCGATGGTACGCATCAGCGACGATTTGCCCGCGCCATTGGGGCCTAGCAGACCAAACATGCCCTGATTGATGGTAAGGTTGACGTTGTTCAGTGCCTGCACGCCGTTGGCATAAGTCTTTTTAAGGTTCTCGATTACCAGCTGCATAGAAAGTAGGGGAGGGATTTAGTAATTTCACGATTTGAAGTTACCAAAAGTAGGTATATACCCTAAACCTCCAAAACTTATTGGGCGACTCGGCAAAAATAGGGGACAAAAGGCAGTATTTGAATTTGAGTCAGATCGAAAGGAGAACTCAACGCTGGTGGCGCGGCACCCGGTAGCGAAGCAAGCCCCACAGCACCGCGTACAAGGTACCCAGGAGCAGCCCGAACTCCACGCTGAGCAGCAGGGCGGTGCGGTCCGTGATGCTGTCCAGCAAATGCTGAAAGGTAGCGGCTGTATTTTGGAAAATGTCCCAGCTATTGAGCCGCAGTACCCGGCCAAGATACACACCCAGACCACCCAGCGGAAAACTGAGCAAAAGCAAAATCAATCCCGTGGGCTTTTTAAACGTGCGTCCCCAAGCCCCGTGCATCCAGTAGAGGGATACCAGACCATTAAAAAGACTCACCTGCGCGTAGTAGAATAACATGATGGTATCGTGCCAGGTACGGTCCCGCGCTACGTCGGTCGTCAGATGAACCAAGTCGGTAATCATGTAGGGTGCATTGGGAAAAAACGCCAGCCAGCCCACACTGAGTAGTGCAATCAGGAGCGGGCGCGATCCGTGACGTTTTGAGATGTTGCGCGCCAGGAAAGCAACCAACAGTGGAATCCAGCTTAGGAAAAGATTCCAGTCGAGCGAGAAGTCGACGGCTTCACTAAACTGAATGCGGATGAAGTGAAAAAGCAAAGCCAGCAAGCTCAGCAACGCCAGCGGCAACAGTGGATAGTAGCTGGCCACCGTCCAAAGGGGCGGTTCCGAAGCGGGCGACATTAACCGCGACCAATGGAGGTGTTTTTGTTTTGAAGTCATCTATCACTCTAAATCCTAACAAAGCCAAAACGATCGTCTTGGGTCAATCATTGGCTCGGACGAAAAAGTCTTCCTTTGATTAAAACGATTAGGCTTAAAATACCAAAACCGCCTGTGTTGGCGGTTTTGGGGTATAAAATAAGGTATGCTACACGGCTATTCTGCCGCCAAACCCGGATTTTCGGCTACTGGTTTGCGCTTATTACGTGGTTTCCGGCGACGCTTCTTTTCGGGATTAGGTGCGGTGGAATCGGATGTGGATGCTTCGACCGGTTGTCCGTTTTCAGGACGTGGCGCACTAGTTCGATTTTCCTCACGCTTCCCGCGCGGGCTACGGCTACGTCCACCGCCCGACGACAACGACCCACCCTTGCGGTTATCGCCCCGGCCACGCGGCCGGTCGGTCGCACTGCTCTTGTCGCCAAATGCCGGCGCGGGACCTAAGCCCAGCGATTCGGTGATATTCTGAATGTCTACTTTGCGTTCTAAAAGCCGCTCGATGCCCTGCACGCCGCGCTGATCCTGCCCGCCCAGAAAAGTGATGGCGGTGCCCTTGGACTCGGCGCGGGCCGTACGGCCGATGCGGTGCACGTAATCTTCGGGATCGCGGGGCAGGTCGTAGTTAACTACGTGGCTAAGGTTGTCGATGTCAATACCGCGCGACAGTACGTCGGTCGCGACCAGGATCGGGAATGTGCGATTTTTGAAATCCCTCAGTACGATTTCACGCTGCGC
>JBBSSJ010000063.1:0-17901 GCA_038242095.1 Cytophagales bacterium | reverse complement strand
TGCCGCCCTCCCTGATCTCGGGGCTGGTTGTGGCCGACGAAGTCGCCAAGGATTTTCCGTTGTAGCATCGTGGTGCGGCCGGGCCAACGCTCTGGCATCCTGACCGTGCAAGACTAGCCCATTTTCTAACAAAGCCGGAGAAATCAGGTTATACTAACGCAAAATTCAAGAAAAATACCAAAGGTGAACCCCATGCTGGAATTATTCAACCGGACTTCTCTGCTGTGCAGCAAAATTAGTACCGAGCAATACAGCACCTCCTTCACGTTGGGAATCCGCACCCTCGACCGGAAGTTCCACCTGCCCATCTACGCCATTTATGGCTTTGTGCGCTTCGCCGACGAAATCGTGGACACCTTTCATGATTTTGACAAAAAAGACCTGCTCGACCGTTTCCGCCGGGAAGCCTACGAAGCGATTGAAGAAAAAATCAGCCTCAATCCTGTCCTGCATTCCTTTCAGTTGGTCGTTAATGAGTACCACATCGAGCGCGAGCTCATCGAGGCCTTTCTGCACAGCATGGAAATGGATCTTTACGAGCACGAATATACGCCCGACGGTTACCAGGAATATATTTATGGCTCCGCCGAAGTAGTCGGACTCATGTGCCTGCGGGTGTTCTGCGAAGGCAATCAGGCCGAATACGACCGCCTTCGCGAGGGCGCGCGCCGCCTCGGGGCCGCCTTCCAAAAAGTAAATTTCCTCCGTGACCTCAAGAGCGATTTTCAGGACCGGGGCCGCGTGTACTTTCCGGGCGTCGACTTCAAGGCCTTCGACCCGGCGGCCAAGGAGAAAATCGAAGCTGACATTCAGGCCGACTTCGATGCCGCTTACCAGGCGATTCTGCAACTACCCAAGGGCGCGCGGCAGGGCGTGTACCTGGCTTACGTATACTACTGCACGCTATTCAACAAAATAAAGCGCCTGCCCGCCGCCCGTATTCAGGAAGAGCGCATCCGCGTCCCCGACAGCCGAAAATTGGCATTGTTGGCCAAGACCTACGTTAAGTTCAGGATGAATGCGCTGACGGCTTCGTGATGATAGGAGGGGCTTGTGGTTGAATGGTTCGGCGGTCGTTTTAAAATCTTTACCTATTTTTGGAGAACAGGCGCGGCTTAGAGTGATAATACTATGGCTCGTTTGGATATTCGCGTTGCAAACGCGAGGTGACGGAATGTGAGCGGCTGGCCGTGCCGATTTCAAACCGGTGTTAGCGGGTAACGGGTTATAAGTATTTTCAATCATCAAAATTATTTGACCATATGACAGAAAATTTAGATTTAATACTTTCCGAAGTAGAAGAAATTGAGCTCGATAATGAATTTGACAACGAAGAGTCAGACGACTTAACAGGAAAGAGAAAAATTTATACAGAGCAAGGTGACCTTGAAATAGAACCACTTTTAGGCAAATTTCAACGTGGACGACTAAATATTCAACCAGAATATCAAAGGCAGTTTGTGTGGGACAAAGTAAAATCCAGTAAACTAATCGAATCTGCTTTGTTAGATATTCCTTTGCCTGTCGTTTATCTTTCAGAAGAAAAAGATGGAAAAGAAAATGTAATTGATGGACAGCAAAGATTAACATCTTTCTTCTCATTTATCATTGGAAAACTTCCTGATGGTTCAGATTTTAAGCTTTCAGGCTTGAAGGTTTTTACTGAGTTGAACGGCAGAAAATACAATGAACTTTCGGACGAGATACAAAATAAAATTCGTTATTATAAATTACGAGCTATCAAATTCAAAAAAGAATTTGATGGCGACTTACAGTTTGAAATATTTGCAAGACTTAACACAGATTCCGTCCCCTTAAATGACCAAGAAGTACGTAACTGTGTTTTTAGGGGTAAGTTTAATATTCTTTTAAAAGAACTTTCAGAAGACTTGGATTTTAGATATTTATTAGGGCTTTCAGTTGCAGATAAGAGAATGAAAGACAGAGAACTTGTTTTACGTTTTGCAGCTTTTCACTTTAACACATATCTGAATTATAAAGCACCAATCAAAAATTTCTTAAACCATACAATGGAAAAATACCAGAACATTTCCATTGCGGATGAACAAAATTTACGACTGGCTTTTAAAAATACCGTAAAAATTATTAGAACCTTGTTAGATAAAAACGCTTTCAAACGTTTTTATCGTGGGGATGAACAAAATAAAAATGGAAAGTGGGAAACTCAAAAATTCAACGTTTCTCTTTATGATATTTTGATGTATTCCTTCGCCAGAGAAGACAAAAATGTTGTTCACAGAAACCTTGATGGGATTCGTGAAGCTCTTATTGATTTAATGACAAACGATAAACAATTTATTGACTCTATCGAACTATCAACAAGCAGTGTTAAAGCAGTAACACATCGCTTTGACAAATGGCGAATTACTTT
This sequence comes from Cytophagales bacterium, assembly GCA_038242095.1. Taxonomy (GTDB): domain Bacteria; phylum Bacteroidota; class Bacteroidia; order Cytophagales; family Spirosomataceae; genus Persicitalea. The sequence goes on along the minus strand of JBBSSJ010000063.1, from coordinate 15,509 downwards.
ACAATCTATTTTAGGAATCGAAGCGACAGAACCAAGATGTTTTACTTTTCAATTAAAACAAGAACTGTTTGAGACTGATGATACCTGTACATTGTGTAGAAACAAAATTAGAAATATAGATGATTCTGCAGTTGACCATATTGAGCAGTACTGGACAGGTGGAAAAACTATTCCAGAAAACGCAAGGCTGACACACAGATATTGTAACAATGCTCGGTCAAGGAATGAGAATGTATGAATTCCGCTAATACCACGCTAGCACCAATTTTCAATCGGTGTTGATTCGTTTCGCGTTTGTAACGTGATCCGAATTGAAATCCATCTAAATCATGCTTTATAAAAAAGCACATGGTAATAAAATACTGGAATATCTGCCTGATAAATCCAGACAAGAAGTGTATATAAACTAACCGAAACTAATACCCTAAATATGTATATTTTCAAAAATACTATTACAATTGAAGAAGGGAAACGCAGTGGCAAACCTTGTATCCGAGAGATGCGGATTTCGGTAGAAGATATTCTACGTTGGCTGGCTTCTGGGATGACCTTCGAGGATATTTTAGAGGACTTTCCAGAATTAAAAAAAGAAGATATTCTCATTGCGCTGGAATTCTCGGCTGTGCAACAGCGCCAAACATTTTTTGATGTAGCGGCATGAAGATTCTCGTGGATCAAAATATTTCGCATCGCCTCCCAGGAAAGATGAGAACATTTCCAGCGGAGTTTAGACATATCAAAGACGAAGGACTAATGGATGCCAATGATCACGCAATTTTTGTGTATGCTCGTGTAAATAAATTTGATGCGGTTATGACGCTAGACGATGATTTCGTAAAGCTGCTAAATGCCTATTCCTCTCCTCCAAAAATAATTTGGATTAGGACAGGAAACTGTTCGACCAATTACTTGTCAAGCTTGATTTTAGATAAGGCAGCAGTAATCTAAGACTTCGTAACTAGCGAGGGCTTTACCCTGTATGAATTGTTTTGAGCTTTTGATTTTCCGTTATTTACAATCTAGCCGATAAATCAATAAAACCTAAAAACCATCCAACCCCAAAGCCTAAAAAAAACCAACCCAATGAACCGAAGGGACTTTATGCAATTGACCGGAATGAGCGCGGGCGCTTTGATGCTGCCCACGATCCCGGTAATGGGCCGAAACGTGTCGCCCGAAGCGCTGCTTGAAAACGCGCTGGACGTCGCCGTCAAGAAACGCCTGGCCGACGCCGCGCTCAACGCCGCCAACGCAAAGGGCGCGACCTACGCCGACATCCGCATCGGACGTTACCTCAATCAATTCGTCGTGACGCGCGAAAATAAGGTACAGAACATAACCAATACCGAATCGTACGGCGTGGGCGTGCGGGTTATTGCCGACGGTTGCTGGGGCTTTGCCGCCGTGGTGGATGCCAAGAGCGAAGCCCAAACCGCCAAAGCCGCCGAGGAGGCCGTCGCCATCGCGAAGGCCAACGCCAAACTGATGAAAGAACCCGTTCAACTCGCCCCACAAAAGGGCTTCGGTGAGGTAAGCTGGAAGGCCCCGATCAAGCAAAACGCCTTCGAAGTACCCATCAAAGAAAAGGTGGATTTGTTGCTGAGCGTCAACGACGCGGCGATGAAAAACGGCGCCAATTACGTCAATTCCGTACTTTTTCAGGTGAACGAGCAGAAGTACTTTGCCAGCACCGACGGCTCCTATATCGACCAGGACATCCACCGTATCTGGCCGATTTTTAACGTCACGGCCATCGATCCCAAGAGCGGTAAGTTTGAAACGCGGCAGTCGCTGAGCGCGCCCATGGGCATGGGCTACGATTACCTGCAAGCAAACCCAACGGACAGCATCAAGGGCATCACGACCCGCTACAACACGGGCTACGACATGCTGGGCGACGCGGTTTCGGCCGCCCGACAAGCTAAGGAAAAACTTACTGCTAAGTCGGTTGTGGCCGGAAAATACGACCTCGTTCTCGATCCCTCGCACTTGTGGCTGACGATTCACGAATCCGTCGGTCACCCGCTCGAACTGGACCGGGTGCTTGGCTACGAGGCCAACTTTGCTGGAACGAGCTTCGCCACGCTGGACAAATGGAAGGCGGGTGATTTCAAGTACGGAAGCCCGGAAGTGACGCTTTTTGCCGACAAGACGCAGGTCGGTTCGCTGGGCGCGGTGGGTTGGGACGACGAGGGCGTCGATACCCAGAAGTGGGATTTGGTAAAGGACGGCGTGCTGGTCAACTACCAGGCCATCCGCGACCAGGTACACATCATTGGCGAGGATCACTCGCAGGGTTGTTGCTACGCCGATAGCTGGAGTTCGGTGCAGTTTCAGCGCATGGCCAATGTGTCACTCGCGCCGGGCAAGACGCCGCTATCGGTCGAAGATATGATCAAAGATGTCGAGAAAGGCATTTACATCATCGGCGATGGCTCATTTTCCATCGACCAGCAGCGCTACAACTTCCAGTTTGGCGGTCAGCTTTATTACGAAATCAAAGACGGCAAGATCGCTGAGATGCTGAAAGACGTTTCGTACCAGTCGAACACGCAGGAATTCTGGAATTCATGCACCAAGATTTGCGACGAGCGCGATTACCGCCTCGGCGGCTCGTTCTTCGACGGCAAAGGCCAGCCCAGCCAATCAAGCGCCGTATCCCACGGCAGCTCGACCACGCGATTCGATGGAGTTAATGTTATCAATACAGCCAGAAAAATATAATCAGCCATGCCCATCATACTAACCGAAGCAGAAGCCAAAGCGCTGCTGCAAAAAGTCCTGAAATATTCCAAAGCCGACGAATGCGAGATCAATCTCTCCGGCGAGCAGCGCGGCAATATCCGCTACGCCCGAAATGAGGTTTCGACCAGTGGCGGCATAACCAACCAAAATTTGACGGTGCAGTCGTCGTTCGGCAAGAAAGTCGGCACAGCCTCGATTGATGAGTTTGATGAAGCCTCGTTGGAAAAGGTCGTCCAACGGGCGGAGGAACTGGCGCGGCTGGCACCGGAGAATCCTGAGTACATAGGCGTGTTGGAACCGCAGACTTACGTACAATCCAAAGGTTACTTCGAGTCAACCGCCAACGTCAACCCTGATAAGCGGGCGGATGCCGTGGCCAAGAGTTTGCAGCAAACCCGCGACAAAAAGTTGGTGGGCGCGGGCTTCCTGGATGATGTTCACGGTTATTCAGCCATGATGAATTCCAAGGGGCTTTTTGCGTACTATCCCAGCACGAATGTCAACTTTTCGCTGACCGTCCGCACCGAAGACGGGCAGGGTTCGGGCTACGTCATTCGTGGATTCAGCGATTTTGACAAATTGAATACCGAAACCGCCACCCAAATTGCCGTGCAGAAATGCCTCGGCTCGGTGAACGCTCGGGCGCTGGAGCCGGGCAAATACACAGTGATTTTGGAACCCACGGCGGCCTCGGTTTTGCTGGAAAATATCTTCTTCAACCTCGACGCCCGCTCTACCGACGAAGGTCGCTCGTTTCTAAGCAAACCCGGCGGCAAATCCAAGCTGGGCGACAAAATTGTGGATGAGCGCGTGACGATATATTCTGATCCGGCTAACGCCGAACTTCCCGCTTCGCCTTGGTCGGGCGACGGACGGCCGCAGGCCAAAACCAACTGGATCGAGAAGGGCGTGGTCAAGAACCTGGCGTACTCGCGCTTTTGGGCCAAAGAAAAGGGCGTAAAAGCGACGCCTTTTCCCAACAACCTCATCATGGCGGGCGGTACTTCGTCGCTGGAGGATATGATTAAAAGCACCAAGCGCGGTATTTTGGTCACGAAGCTGTGGTACATCCGCACCGTGGACCCGCAGACGCTGCTGCTCACCGGCCTCACCCGTGACGGAACATTTTTCATCGAGGACGGCAAGATCAAGTATCCCGTCAAGAACTTCCGCTTCAACGAAAGCCCGATCATCATGCTCAATAACCTGGAAGCCCTGGGTAAGCCCGAGCGTACGGTCAGTACGGAGTCGGACCGAAACTACCTGATTCCGCCGATGAAGATTCGGGAGTTCACGTTTACGAGTTTGTCGGATGCGGTGTAAAGTTTCGACAACCTATGATTGACGTATTCACGGCTACGGAAGCCAAACTGCCGATAATCAGGCAGTTGGCGCAGCAGGTATGGCCGTCTACCTTCAAAGAGATCCTGTCGGAGCAACAAATCGACTACATGGTCGAGATGATGTACAGTTTGAGGGCGCTGAAAAGTCAGGTAGAGGAGAAAAAACACGTTTTTCTCCTGGCTCAGGAAAAAGAAAACGGTCAGCACATGGGTTATGTATCGTACGAACTCGACTATCAAGGTCAGCCACGCACCAAAATCCATAAAATCTATCTTCTTCCTGCCAGTCAGGGAAAGGGAATAGGCCGTAAATTTCTGGACGAAGTGGCAGAACGAGCCACTTCGCACGGAAACACGGTACTCTCGCTCAATGTAAACCGCCATAACAGCGCCATTCAATTTAATTTTACGAAAGAATGGGCTTTTCTCACGTTGGGAACGAGAAAATAGATATTGGACAAGGCTTTATCATGGATGATTTCGTTATGGAAAAATCGTTGGAAGCTTAACCATAAATAAAAACAATTTGAGACCCTTCGTATTCACTCGTTTGCAGTATGTTTCCGGCGATTGGGACACCGATCAGCGGATGCCTTCCAACATCCTGCACTCGCTGGTGGAGTACACGACGCTGCCCGTAGAGGAAAAGGAGAAAGTTGTGAAACTGGGTAGTCCCGAGATTTTCAAGAGCCCGTTTTGCTATCTGAGCGGACATAAGTTGGTGGAGTTCTCGGCGGTGGAGCGGGCATCTTTTAAGCAGTACGTGTCCAACGGGGGCTTCGTGTTCGTAGACGACTGCAACCACGACATCGATGGGCTATTTGCCAAGTCGTTCGAGCAGGAAATGGATCGTACCTTCGGTCCGAAAGCTTTGCAGAAAATACCCAATAACCATCCCATCTATTCCAACTTTTTTGAATTCAAAGAAGGCCCGCCCACGACTTCCTTCGAACTCAACGGCTGGGGCGACGACCTCGTCCACGACTACCTCAAAGCCATCACCGTCAACGGCCGCATCGGCGTGCTGTACAGCAACAAAGACTACGGCTGTGAATGGGATTACGATTTCCGCAATAAGCGATTCCTGGCCGAAGACAATACTAAATTTGGCGTAAACATCGCCATGTACGCGCTGACGGCTTTTCAATAGATCCATCATCCACCCATTTAAGTTTGAATAATTGTCCACAGATTTAGCTCACTTCAAAACCCTGGTCGCCAAGATTCCGACGTTGCGACAGGAAATCGCCAAAGTCATTGTCGGACAGCAGGAAGCCATCGACGAGATTCTGATCACGCTGCTGGCGGGCGGGCATTGTCTGCTCGAAGGCGTTCCCGGTTTGGCCAAAACCTTGATGGTGAGCACCCTGGCCCGGACCGTGGATATGAGTTTTAAACGCGTCCAGTTTACGCCCGACTTGATGCCGGGCGACATCGTGGGAACCGAGATCCTGGAAGAAGACCACGAGACGGGCCGGAAGTTTTTCAAATTTAACAAGGGCCCGCTCTTTGCCCACGTCGTGTTGGCTGACGAGATCAACCGCACCCCGCCCAAAACGCAAGCCGCCCTACTGGAAGCGATGCAGGAAGGCAAAGTCACCTACGCCGGAACGGATTACACTTTGCCGCGCCCGTTTCTGATCATTGCTACCCAAAACCCCATCGAGCAAGCCGGTACTTACCCGCTGCCCGAGGCACAACTTGACCGCTTTCTGCTGTACATCAAGCTGGATTACCCTTCCGAGCAAGAAGAACTGGACGTGCTGAAAACCACCACTGGAACGGCCAAGCCCACGCTGCAAACGATCCTGACCGACGTCGACATCCTCGACCTGCAAACGCTGACCCGGCAGGTCCACATCAGCGACGAACTGATTGCCTACATCAACCGCCTCGTCCGCGCGACGCGGCCGCTGGACAGCCCCTCGGACTTCGTGCGGCAGTGGTGCGACTGGGGCGCGGGACCACGCGCGGGACAGGCCCTTGTCCTTTGCGCCAAGGCCAACGCCGTGCTGAATGCCCGCTTCTCGGTCGTACCCGATGATATTCACACGCTGGCTTATCCTATTCTCCGCCACCGCATCGCGCTGAATTTCAGAGCGGAGGCAGAAGGCATCACGCCGGATCGCGTGATCGGGGAGTTGTTGAAGGGCGTGAAGGTTTGAAATAGATTTTGTACTTTACCCCATGAGCCAAAAACTGACCTGCGCCTACCAGCCAACCGATACGACCACCTTCGACGCCATCGTCGTTGGCTCGGGCATTAGCGGGGGCTGGGCGGCTAAGGAACTCTGCGAACAAGGGCTTAAAACGTTGGTTTTGGAACGGGGTCGCCCTATCGAGCACATTAAGGATTACCCCACGGCCACGCTAAATCCCTGGGATTTTCCGCACCGGGGCCGGATGCCGCAAGAAGCGCGGGACGCCAATCCTGTCACGGCCCGCTGCTACGGCTACGCCGAGGACACGGCGCACTTCTTCATTAAAGATGCCGACCACCCCTACATCCAGGAAAAGCCCTTCGACTGGATTCGGGGCTACCAGGTGGGCGGCAAGTCCATCACCTGGGGCCGTGCCTGCCAGCGCTGGTCCGACTACGAGTTCACGGCTCCCGCCCGCTTCGGCTACGGCATCGACTGGCCTATCCGCTACGCCGACGTGGCGCCCTGGTACAGCCACGTTGAGAAGTTCGTTGGTATCTGTGGTCAGCGCGATGGCCTTCCCGCCATGCCCGACGGCGAGTTCATGAAGCCCTTTGACTTGAATTGCGTGGAAACGTATTTGCAGCAACAGCTTAACGCGCAATATAAGGATCGACACATTGTACATGCGCGTTGGGCGCAACTCACCGAGCCGCAGGAAATCCACCATCAGCAAGGACGAACGGGCTGCCAGGCACGAAATCTGTGCATGCGCGGCTGTCCCTACGGTGGTTATTTCAGTTCGGTATCCTCCACACTGCCTTGGGCGCAGGCCACCGGCAATCTCACCATTCGCCCTTTCTCAGTGGTGCATTCGGTGATTTACGACGAGATCAAAAAGAAGGCGGTGGGCGTCCGCGTCATCGATACCAATACGCAGGAAACCACCGACTATTTTGCCAGAGTTATTTTTCTGAACGCCTCGACGCTGAACACCAATCTGATCCTGCTCAACTCCAAGTCGAACCGCTTTCCCAACGGTTTAGGCAACGACAACGACCTGATGGGTAAGTATATCGCCTTCCACCTGTACCGGGGCTCAGTTAGTGCGGCTGTCGACGGCTTCGAAGACAAATACTACTTCGGCCGCAATCCCACCGACGCGATTCTGGTCAACTACCGTAACCTGGGCAAGCGGGATACGGATTACTTCGGCGGCTTTACCACTTTCTTGAGCGCGCGCCGCGCCCAGGGAGATTTATCGACGCAGACGCCCCTCTTTGGGTCTGAATACAAGGAGGCTATGACCGAACCGGGCGCCTGGCGGGCCCATTCGTACATGCAGGGCGAGACGATTCCCAAAGCCAGCAATCACGTGCGCCTAAGTACTAACGAAACCGATTCCTGGGGTATTCCACAATTGATTACGTCGGTGAGTTACGATGACAACGATGAGAAAATGATCGCCGATTTCCTGTCGCAAACCGCCGAGATGTTGGAAAAAGCGGGTGGCAAGAACATTCACCAAAATGATAATCATCAGTCGCCCGGCCTGGACATCCACGAAATGGGGGGCGTCCGCATGGGGCGCGACCCCAAAACCTCGCTGCTTAACGCCCGGAACCAACTCCATGCTTGCCCAAATGTATTCGTCACCGACGGGGCCTGCATGACCAGCACGGGAAATCAAAGCCCGTCGATCCTGTATATGGCTTTGACGGCACGGGCGGCCAATTACGCCGTGGCGGAGATGAAGAAGGGAAATTTATAAGAAAATATGCCCCACCTCACCGCCGATCTCATTAAGCTCAACAACCTCCAACTGGCTGGAAAGCTGGTTAGCGAGGAAATGTGGCTGGGCATTCACGGCAGCCGACGCTCGGGCGTGGGCGTGGAGTTCGAGCAGTACCGCCACTACCAACCCGGCGACGACCCGAAGCGCATCGATTGGAAGCTCTACGCCCGCACGGGCAAGCATCAGGTGCGTGAGTCGGCCACCGAGAGTAGTCTGCATATTCGTTTTTTGCTCGATCTTTCCGGCTCCATGAACTACGCCGAGGATAGTATCAGCCGCCTGGACTACGCCCGGATTTTGCTGGCGTCGCTGGCCTATTTGGGCTACCGACAAGGCGACGCCATGAGTTTGTACGCCTTGCAGGACGGTGCTTTGCAAACCATCGCCGTGGCGGGTAAACAGGCGTTTCAGAAGATTTTATTTGGTTTGGAAAAAGCTGAAGCCAGTGGCGAATGGCGCGGTGACGCGGCGAACTTCCCGGAATTCTACGTCCGTCAAAAGGAAATGCTCGTCTTTGTCTCGGATTTGTGGCAAGTCGGCGAAGAATGGCTGAATCTCATCAAGAGAGTCGCCGACCCACGCCGGGAAGTCGTTATTTTCCAAATTTTGGGCGATCAGGAAATAGATTTCGACCTGGAAGGCTTCTATCGTTTTCAGGACTTAGAAACGGGCCGCGCGGTCGAACTGGAAGCCGAGGCCGTGCGTGATACCTTCCGCCAAAACGCCTCGCAATACCTGGAAGATCTGGAAGAAGCATTGCGCCTACCGCACGTTCACCTCATCCGTGCTCGATTGAGCGATCCAATCGCGGTCGTTTTGCGGGATTTTTTGGCGAAGCGGAAAGTGTGAGGGCGGGGACTATTCCGGCTTGATCCTCACAATTTTGCCACCTCGCACAACTACAAGTTCAGTACCTTTTTGCTTCTTGAACTCGATGAGTTTTTCGTAAGTTTTTTTGAGACCCAACTGAATCTTTTTCTGCAATTCCAACTGCTCTTCAACGGTAGTCATGATATTTTTTTTAGTTTGTTGAACGTGTCTTCATCAAAAACCGTAAACTCATTATCCATAGTTTTTCTCGCCAATATCTTAGGATCGCCATCTGAATTATCAAAAATAAAAACCCCGTCCACAATTGCTAGGTATATTTCAAACAAATTCTCAATACCTCGGTGATAACGCCTCTCGATAACCTCTGCCTCGATGTTATGCCCGCCTTCCGCCACTCGCGTTTTAACACGCTCTTTCGCTAGTTCTACGCTATTCAGCCAAAAGAAAAGTAAAGTCGTAACGTAGCCTTTTTCTTTGGCTTCCTTGATTTTAGCCCGAAAGCTCTTCGTTGCCAAGGTGGTTTCAAACGCAAAGCTCTCATTACTTTCCAAAAGTGTGTTGATTCGGTTCAGCATAATGCGCCCGGCTTCGAAAGCGACCTTCTCGGGCTGGAAAGGCGATAGTCCTCGGGCAATTTCGTCGGCGTTAACGAATTCCTTGCAATCCAGTATCTCAGGCAGAATGGTGAAGGAAGCCGTGGTTTTGCCCGCCCCGTTGCAGCCCGCGATGATGTAGAGGTTCTTATTGGGCATAGAGGGTGATCTATCAAAATATACGTGAATTTTTTTTGAGCCAGATTCTTGGATGATTTTTCTTATCAAGGAATCAGAGATTTATATCAAATATTCTATTGAAAAGCAATGATTCATTCCCTTATTGAACGTTATTCGGATAATCATTAGTCGGTGAAACCAGAAAACTGAGCCGTTTCCTGGAAAGAAGCACGAAGCTGATTGAGTTTAGTTTTCAGTTCATTATTTTCAGGATTTTTTAGAACTAGCTCTTCAATATATTTTATCTCAATTTGATCTAACGCAACACTAATTTTCGTAATTAAATTTGGCATTACTAGGCATACGTATTCAAATAAAGTAAATTTACATTCATCCATTAGAACAGAATTAACTTCTGAAAGATGAGACAAGTTTTCTTTTATCGATTCAATTAGATAAATAATGTTACTATTTATATCAATAGGAACTGCTAAGTCTGGTACTATGTGGTCTGCATGAATATTTTCAATTTGCAGCCAGTAACTACTAGTTTCTTTAATCAATTCATTAAGTGCCTCATTTGGGTATTTGTACGAAGCTTCTTTGAAGCTAGTTTCATGATCAGCTTTAATTTTTTTTAATCTTTGAACTGAATATGTTGAAATATTATCTGTTTCTTTATGATGCCTATAACATAAGAATAGAAGATTTTCATAACCATTGGTTTCTTTGCTTGAATTGCTTGGGTTGTATCGCTGCCCCAGCGGAGAAACTGCTTCAATATGGCAAAGTTGTGCGATAAACAAATTCTCATCGTTAAATATTGGGTGAGAACAATCTGGATATGCACATTGATTTCCGCTTCTTGCTAAAAGCAGCCTAAGATCACTAAAAGGTATTTGCCTGCTACGTTTTTTCATATTTTCAAGTAATTCATCCTCGTGGTCCTAAACAGAGTATTGCTAAGATCGCGCTTCTTGTAAACATGACCCGTCGAACGGGTCAGAAAGTCGAAAGGTAAATTTACCTTCAGTCTTCTCGATTTCCAAGTTGCTTCCCATCCTTCTCAACACTTTCCCTATCTTCACGACCCAAAATCAGAACCTACTTAGTAAATGCAATTCCTGCAACCCGCCCTACTCTGGGGCGCGCTCGCCATCGCCCTCCCCATTGCCCTGCACTTCTGGCATCAGAAGAAGGGAAAAGTCATTGCCTGGGCAGCTACGCGGTTTTTGTTTGAAAAAAACCAGCAATCGCGGCGGGGGTTGCGGTTGGACCAACTGCTGCTGCTGGCATTGCGCTGTCTGGTGCTGTTGGCGCTGGCATTTTTGCTGAGTGAGCCACTGTTCAGGAACAGAGACACGACGGCTACTTTACAAAAAGTCCACCTCGTGCAGCCCGACGATTTTGTGGTGGACAACTACCGCTTCGAACTGGAAAAGGCCCGCGAGCGCGGCGAAGCGATTTATTGGCTGTCGCCGGAGCTACCTAAGGTCGAAGAATTGTCGCCTCCCACCGAGCGCACGACGCCAAATCAAGTACTTATTCAAAATGCCCTCAACCGCCTGAACGCGGACGATTCGGAAGTACATCTGTATCTGAAAAATGAGCGGATGGCTTATTTGCTCCCGACCGTTCAAACGCCTACCCACTTTCAACTCCACGCCGCAGCGGATACGCTTGGGCGCAAAGTGCGCGACTACCGAAGCTTGGCCGACAATCAAAAACTTTACGTCGGCGCCGATAATCGCCTTCGCACCGCTGCTGTCGATGCGGCCGTGACTTTTGCCGCGCAACCTGCGGGTCAGGGTGCGCTGAAAGCGCGTATTGACCTGAAAAACCCGCTCGAACGTAAAACCGCCGAAGCTGCGTTGCAGGCATTTGCGGAAGTGTACGGTTTGGCGTTGAATAGGGAAGAAGAAGCAAACGCGGAGCGCCCCAACGATCTTGTTTTTTCTGATAAAATCCCCGCTGCCTTAAATCCCGCGACGCTCTATATCGTGACGGGACAAAACGGTCTTTCGGCTTTCCCCAACGTGGTGTATTTCCCCGGAACGCTTACGCCGCAAACGTCCCCGCTCGTCGCCAGTGGGCAGCTACCCGAGTGGCTGGGCCAGCGGATTTTGGATCATTGGAAAATAAAAGGTGATCCGGTGCCGATGAGCCGGGAGGAATTGAGCGGCTTATTTGCGCGCAGCACCCGGCCGTCGGGCCAGTCTTCGGCGGCAACGCAACAAATCATTTTTATCTTTCTGCTTGTTCTCGTTATTTTGGAGCGAACTATCGCGCTCAAACGCAACGCATGACCGATCCCAAACGCCTTATCGCCTCGGTGCAAACTCAATTATATGCCAACGCCCTGTTACGTTGCGCGTTGCTGGGCGCGGCGGCGTTGGTGGTGGCTATGGCGCTAACGGATTCGCTGGCTATTCGGTTGAGTGCGGCGTTGACTGCATTTTTAGCGGGCGTTTTTATTACTAAAATTTACCAACCTAAGAAGCCCGAAGCGCTTACGCTCATTCACCAACAAGTACAGGGAACGGAGTACAGCCTGGCGTTGCTGGATAAAGAAAATTTGAATCTGGCGGAGCAGTTGCAGTTGGAGCGGCTTTATGGACAAATTGAAGAACAGCCTTCGCCGCGTGTCGTTTTTGCGCGGCTTTTACCTTACGGGCTACTGCTATTAGCAGCTTTTTTGTTTCGATTTGGGTTGCCATTCCTTGGACAAAAAACCGAAGCTAAGCCGGAGGCCAAGCGTGTTTTTACCGAAAATCCTGATAAAAAAGCACTCCTGCCGCCAAGCCTGAAAAAAGCAAAAGTGCAAGTTCAGTCCCCGGCCTACTCGGGCCTGCGGGCTACGGAATCGACGGATTTGAACGTGGCCGCGCTGAGCGGTTCGCGGCTTATATGGCGCGTGGAGCTTGGCAATGCGGCGGGAGTTTCGTTGCGGCTTTCGGATGGGAAGGGTAAAGATTTGACTTTTCAGAAGAAAGCGGATTTCTACGAACACAGCGACCGCCTGCTGCATTCCGGTATTTATAATTTAAAAGCCTACCGCGACGATTCGCTGGTGTGGCAGTCGGAATTTTATCGGCTGGAAGCGCAGGTTGATCTGCCGCCCAAGATCACGCCTGCTAGTAAAGAGCTTTACAAGTACCACCTTTTAAATGACGCCAAGAAAATCATGGTCACCGCCAAGATCGCGGATGATTTCCGGGTAACGAATGCCTTTATCGTCGCGACGCTGGCGCGGGGTTCGGGCGAAAACGTAAAGTTTCGGGAGCTACGGTTGCCACTCAGTCCGAGTAGTTTTAAGGAGGCGAATCTTACCAAAACGCTGGATCTGAAAGCGCTGGAATTCGCTCCCGGCGACGAGCTGTACTACTATTGGGCCGCCGTAGACAACCGTCAGCCAGAGGCTAATTTTACCAAATCGGATACCTACTTTATCGTCTACCGCGACACGACGCGCCTGGAAGAATCGGAACTGGTGGCGATGGCCGTGAACCGGATGCCGGAGTACTTCCGTTCACAACGGCAGATCATCATCGACACGGAAAAGCTGATCGCCAAACGGAGGAAACTCGCGGACAAAGAATTTAAAAGCACTTCCAACGAGATCGGCTTCGACCAGAAAGTGCTCAGGTTGCGCTACGGGCAATTTATGGGGGAGGAATTTGAAACCAACATTGGTGGAGGCGGGATACCTGATGATCACGATGATGGGAGTTCTATCGAAGGGTTCATGCATAAACACGACACCGAAGAGGAGCACGCGGCCGTAGCCGAATCTCCCGGCGGCCACGATCATGGTCACGACCATGCCACCACTTCGCCCGATGGGCAGCAGGATCCGCTGGCCGCGCTCATGGAACAGTATGTCCACGCCCACGACGACGGTGAGATGAATACGTTCCACGAACAATCGACCCGCAGCCTGCTGAAAATGGCGCTGGAACAAATGTGGCAATCGGAGCTGCACCTGCGACTGTATGAGCCCGAAAAGGCGTTGCCATTTGAAAACAAGGCATTGGAATATCTCAAAACGGCCCAGCAGAAAGCGCGTAGCTACGCGAAGAAAAGTGGGTACGATCCGGCACCGCTGAAAATCAAGGAACTCCGCCTCACGGGTGATTTGGATAAAATAAACGAACGCTACCGACAAACCCACCGCTTCGAACGTGAGCAGTTAGCCACGAAAGTGGGGCGGGTGCTGGGGTACCTTGAATTACCAAAACTTACCGCCGCGCAACAAACCGAGATACAGCAGGTAGGCACGCAACTGGCCGAAACGACAATCGACCGCGGGTTAAAAAACTGGGCCGCGCTGGGTGATTTACAGAAATTGGCGAGCGGTAAAAGCTTAACAATTAAGGAAAAAACCCGCGCCAAGGCGTTCTTGTTACCACTCGCGAATTTGTCCCGCCAAACCGGTCCGTCGCACCGGAGCGAACCAAAATTGGAAGCCGCCTTCTGGCGACAACTTTTATGATTTCTTTCGATTTTTCCTTCAACGCTTCCGATCCATTGCACTGGACTTTGCTGGTCCTGCAGGTGGCTTTGCCAATTTTGGTCGGGGTGCTTTTGTGGAAGAACAAAACGCTTACGCCGGGCCGGAAGTGGCTGCGCCTGGGGCTGAATATGCTGCTGTGGCTGGTACTTGTGGGCTATCTGTTGCAACCCAGCTGGACGGTGACGCTCGATTCAAGGCGGGCGCTGCTGGTGGGCGACGATGTACCGACGGCCGTGGCGCGGCAGTGGCAGGATAGTCTGGGCACGCGAGAGTGGTTTGGTGCGGCGGAGTTTTTGAAGAAAAAGCTGGCCGCACAATTCGATTCGATCGTGCTTTTAGGACAGGATTTTTCGCCTGCACTACTTTCGCAAATCACGTCAGGTTCGGTACGTTGGCAACCTTATTTCTTGCAAAACCAAATACAAAACCTAAACTGGCGGGGGGTGCTGCGGCAGGGCGAAATGCAGCGCGTGACGGGCGTGGTTGAAGCCACCGAAAAGCAGTGGGTCAAGGTGAAGTTTGCCGGACAGACGTTGGATAGTACTCAGGTCGACCGCGGTCAGGGTGCCTTCGCGTTGACGTTCCCGACCTTCACCGAAGGCCGCACGGCGGCGACGCTTTTTGTGGGGGAGGATGCCAAAGACACGCTGCGTTTTTACGTGCGGCCGCTCCCAACGCTGACCTACCAGTTTATCCTGGATAGCCCTGATTTCGAAAGCCGCACACTGGCGGACTGGCTGGGGCGCAAAGGCAACGCCGTCACGGTCACCACGGTCGTTTCTAAGGGAATCGGACAAAGTACAACCATCAACGGCGGTCTGGAAAAAGGCCAACTGCCGGACGTGATCATCACCGATCCGGGCAATGCCGCCAACGCTTCGGTTAAGAAAGCGCTGGCTGCCGGGAAAAGCATTCTGCTCATCGGTCTGACTCAGCCGGACGCCAATCTTGCAACCATCAACCGCACACTGGTCACGGGCTTTTCCGCAAAAAAGATCAGCGCCGAACCTTTACAGGTCGCGCCCAATCTGACCGCTGTTCCATATAAATTCACTGAGTCTTTGCCGCAACTGCTCGTTCCGGGTTACCCGGTGGCGGTTTGGAATGGGGCGGGTAAAGTAGGCGTAAGCCTGCTGAACGAAACTTTTCCGCTCAAACTCAGCGGCGATAGCGTTGCCTATTCGAATGTATGGAACGCGATTCTGGCGCAAGTCCAGCCGCCCGCCGACTATATACTCACAGCCGCTGCTCCCTTTTTCAAAAGTTTGGCAGGAACGCTATCTTTAAATGGGTCTCCCGAACCATCGCGGCAACTATTGATCGGTCGGGATACGGTGGTATTGCAATCTTCCCCACTTAACGAGTCTTCGGCGGATGTGGCCTACCGTTTTGTGCAATCGGGCTGGGTCTCAGTGGGTGATTCGGCGG
>JBBSSJ010000062.1:0-17914 GCA_038242095.1 Cytophagales bacterium | reverse complement strand
TTCGTGATTGGATCGTGGAAAACGTGGACTACACGCAGCCCATCGAGGCGGTGGGCACGGGCGGAAACATGAGCAAACTGTTCGACTTATCGTCGAAACTGACGCTCAAATCGACCAGCGTGGCCGAAATAGAAAAGATGCGCGACTACGTGGCGAGCTTCACGCTCGATGAGCGTATCAACAAACTACAACTCAATCCCGACCGCGCCGACGTGATCGTGCCGGCGGCGGATATTTACCTTGCGGCCATGAAATGGGCCGGGGCCAAAATCGTTGACGTACCTGATTTAGGCTTGAAGGACGGGATTCTGCAATTATTGCACGACCGGATTATAAAGCGGAGGAAGTACTGAGGTAACTACTGGATTAAGTACTTACCAGACATTTTTAAGATCCTTAGCGGTATAAAGGTGGTTGCGCTCCGTGAAGGCCGAATCTTTGCCTTCACTTTTTAGCGACAAAGGGTTTTTTCTGCCCATTCTTGAAAAAAACGCAATTGGCGTGAGGAAGATAAAGAAAATGATCGACAACAGGATACGCCCATTGATGGCCCCCAGAATTACGGCTAGCTTGAACCAGCCCTTCACAATCCATTCGCCCACCATCGGAATCGCGATACACAGCACGCCCACCACCGTGGCGGCGTACAGCATCCACGGATAGCGAGATTTGAAAATAAAATAAATTACCAGCAGCCCCGTCACAATGACGAGCTGCGCTTTGGCCCTGTCGGCTTCTGTTACGTTTTCCAAGGTTTTAATTTTGAATGAGTGAATGAAAGAATAGGCTTTTGATTCTTTCATTCACTCATTGATTTAAAATAACGTGTAAATAAACGGTGCGACCGCTGAGCCGCCGCCGATGACGATCAGAACACCGATGAGCAGCAACAGGATGATGACCGGCGCGAGCCACCATTTTTTACGCTCCTTCATGAAGGAGAACAAGTCGGTTAGAAAATCCATGAGATGTTTATTTGTTTATGCGTTTAAATACGTGGGGGCGTTAAGGCGTGATTGCGTTCTCGTACTTCCGAAGCTGCGCAAAGCAAAGGTACGCCCACGCGGCGTCCGCCCCACGCCAACACTCCTCAACCTTTTTATTTTTTCATCGCTTCAAAAACCTTCTCCGCCATTAACGCATTCACGGCGGGACCAGCGTGGCCGTCGTTTTTACCGACGACACGGGCTTTATCTTCGATCTTCTTGATGCCGTCGGTCAGCGTGACGATCGTGACGCCGCGTGAGCGAAGGTAATTCTCAACGGGTCGCGTGTACTGCGCGCTCTTGTCCAGTTGAAACAGGAACGGCACAAACACCGCGTACATTTTGGCTCCCGTACTGTCTCGGTAGGCCAGCATTTTTGACAAGTCCGCAAAGTGCGCGTTCAGGACCGTTGGGTCGCTATACGAATTTTGCACAAAACTCTCGAACGTACTGAACGAATTGTGCGGCAACTGCCAATACACAAAATTAGGTAAATAAAACCGCTTCACCAGCGTGGCCCACGGGCCGTACAGGTCGTTGTAGGGCTCAACTCCGGTGAGGGTTTGGCCGTTTTCGCGGGCGGCTTTCTCGATGTCGTTTGGGAAATATTGCAGGACGATCACGTCGGGCTTGACCGGAAATTCCATCAACCGTTTCGCTTCGTCACGGGTATCGGAACCCGACACGCCGAGGTTGTAAACGGTGTATTGATCTTTACCAAGTTTGCCTTCCAATTGGTCGGAAAAGCGGTCATCCAGGCTTACCAGACCGTGCCCGGCGGCGAAAGAATCGCCGATGACGAGTACCTCGGTTCTACTGGTATCAGCCAGGATTTCCTTATCGCGGTAGCCTTGGGCGTTGATGGGATTCCAGTACTTTTCCCACCAAATCTGCGACGCTTTGGACAGTACGCCCTCGTGGCTTTGGGGAATGTACATGAACACGATTTCCAGGAGCACCACCACGATCGTCAGCGGTACAACCAGCGTCACGATGTTGGCGAGCAAACCCTTCGCCTTGCTCTTGACGACGCCATAGTAAAAAATCCGCAGAATTTCGATGATAAACAGCAACCAGAACATCGTCTTGGTAAGCCGAATGTAGAAATTGTCGCTCTGCGGAAAACCCGGATAGCCAAAGGTCACGTGAAACTTATCGGGATAGAAAAGAAACACGAACACGACCGCAAGCAGGGCCAGGCGAACAACGCTGGTGAATATTTTTGAAGTTGTATTCAAAGGGGTTAACGGTTAACGGTTAACGGTTAACGGTTAACGGCCTTTCAAGAGCAAAAGTCTGCGAACGTAATCGTCGTAACCCTTAACTGTTGACCGTTAGCCGTTGACCCTGATAGCTTAATCCAAGACGAATTCTTCCTGCCAGTTGTCTTTCTCCTGCCACTCGGGTTGTTGGCGCTTGTCGAAAATGTAGTTGCCCACGACGAGATAATCCATTTCGGTGCGCATGAAGCAGCGGTAGGCATCATTGGGCGTCGAGACGATCGGTTCGCCGCGCACGTTGAAGCTCGTGTTTACAATCACGGCATAGCCCGTCAGCTCCTTGAAAGCGTTGATGAGCTCCCAGTAGCGCGGGTTGGTTTCTTTATGGACCGTCTGAATCCGGGCCGAATAGTCTATGTGGGTAATTGAGGGCAAATCCGACCGTTCGAAGTAGAGCTTATCCCGTAGGTCCATCGAATCGTAGCCCGCCGGCAGCGGCTTGCGCCGATCTTCGGCCACAGGATGCACGAGCAGCATGTAGGGCGAAATGCCGTCGTAGTCGAAGTACTCGGCGCAGTTTTCGGCCAGCACCGAGGGCGCAAAGGGCCGGAACGACTCACGGTACTTGATCTTGAGGTTGAGCTTTTTCTGCATTTCCGAGTTACGCGGGTCGCCCAGAATGCTGCGGCCACCCAGCGCGCGCGGCCCAAATTCCATGCGCCCTTGCACCCAACCTACCACGTTGCCACCGGCCAGCAATTGCGCTGCCTCTTTGCTCAATTCTTTAAAATCTTCAATTCGCGTGTAGATTGCGTCGTACTTTTTGGCAGTCAGTTCCACGTCCAGGTCCGAGAACGTGGGGCCGAGGTAGGAGCCGCGCATATTGTCGTTTTTCCAGGTGATTTTGCGCTCCTGTCCGAAATAAATATGGTAGGCCGCCTGCGCCGCGCCCAGCGCGCCACCCGCGTCCCCGGCGGCGGGTTGGATGAATACATCCTTGAAAATCCCAGCCTTCTGCATCTTGCCATTAGACACGCAGTTGAGCGCCACACCACCCGCCATACACAGATAGTCGGCCCCGGTGAGGCGCTTTGCCTCGCGGCCCATCTTGATGACGGCCTCCTCGGTCACGCGCTGAATCGCCAGCCCGAGGTTGCAGTGCTCAGCTTCCAGGGAATCTTCAGGGTTGCGTTTCTTGAACCCAAAAAGCCGCTCCCAGGCGGGTTCGTCCACCATTTTGAGGCCGGTAGCGTAGTCGAAGTACTTCTGATTCAGCCAGACCGAGCCGTCTTCTTTCAGTTCGATGAGCTCATTGAGAATGACATCGACGTAGCGCTCTACTTCCGGCGACGACGGATTGCCGTAGGGCGCGAGTCCCATCAGCTTGTACTCGCCCGAGTTGACCCGGAAGCCCAGAAAGTAGGTAAAAGCCGAGTATAAAAGTCCCAGCGAATGCGGGAAACGAAGTTCTTTAAGAATAGTAATATCCTTGCCTTCCCCCAGGCAAATGGAGGCCGTGGCCCACTCGCCGACGCCATCGATGGTCAGGATGGCGGCTTTTTCATAAGGAGAAGGATAAAAAGCGGAAGCCGCGTGGGAAAGGTGGTGCTCGGGAAAGAGCATTTTGACGGGCTTTTTCTTGTCGTAGCCAATTTTGACCAACTCTTCGCGGATTAGTCTTTTCAGGAACATTTTTTCCTTGATCCAGACGGGCATCGCCGTAATAAACGAGCGAATGCCGCTCGGCGCAAAGGCGTAATAGGTTTCCAGCAAACGCTCAAATTTGAGCAAAGGCTTGTCGTAAAAAACGATGGCGTCGAGGTCGTTAAGCGTGATTCCGCCGTATTCCAGACAAAACTTAACGGCTTCGGTCGGAAAACCGGGATCGTGCTTCTTGCGCGTAAAACGCTCTTCCTGAGCGGCCGCCACGATCACATCATCCTCAATCAGTGCCGCCGCCGAATCGTGGTAAAAGGCTGAAATTCCCAGTATTTTCACCTATAAATGAATTGGTATCAAAATCAGCAGTATTACTAATTTTTGCGGCAAAGCTAGGGATAAGTACGCTAACATCAAACGTCTGACCGAATCGACAAACTAAATATAATCCAAGAAAAGCCGCTCAATGATTGAGCGGCTTTTCTTATCTTGTAAAAATACTAAAATGTTCCTGTTGATTTTATTCCAAACACTCTACTTACTCAGCTTGACGATCCGTGTCGTTACCGGGATGCATAAGGCTTTGAAATCGCCGCAGGCGCGCTGGGCCTGGCGGAGGAAAATATCCTGGGTGCAGCCTGGGGCATTATAGATTCGGACGACGTAGGGTTGACTGGCAGCGGTAGGGTTGCTGAGATCTTTGGCAATGATTTCGTAGGCCGGAATTGGCTGGGGGACTACTTGAAGATGAAACTTTCGTCCATAGTAGTGTCTAAGCTTAGGTTAAACTGCTCACTCGCCGCACAGCCCGAAAGCTGAACGCGGCCGTCGCGGTTGGCCTGACGATCGGTCCAGGTAACGGATTCCATAATGGCCTGCACTTTCGGCGCAGCCTTCACCATCATCAATACGGTATCACTACACGCGGCGGTTTGGGTGAGCACGAAGCGGTGTAGGCGCCCACCGTGGCCGGGCCGGTGATTTTACTCGTTTGGTCTACAGGAGCCGGGGCCCGCGTAGCGTTTGAGGAAAGCGGCATAAAACAACGCCTTTTGCTGACGGTGGCACATGTCTCGCCAGACAGTACTACGGCGGCGGTATTGGCGAGTGGGTTAGGTACCCTGGCCCGAAGCACTATAAGGAAAATGCACCAGCGCGGGCAGGCTCGCGACGCTACTGCCCGCCGCCAGCGGATCACCGACCACGAAGAAGAGTGCGACCAGGGCGGGCATTACTTCTTTGCAATAGGATAAAGGATCAAGCAGGTCCAAGCCAGCATGAGCGACGGGGGTAGTGACGAACTGCACCGCCGTGCCGTTGTTGGAGCCCCGCGTGCTTTCGTACGATCCGGCTGGGAACGCGCTGAATTCGAGCCGGACTTTTTGGCCGCCGAGCAGGTTGAAACTGAAAAAACCGTCGAAATCGGTTACCGCGCTGAGCGGGGCCGTTACGCCTTGCCGAAAAGCCAGCACCTTCACCCGCCCGATGCCGGGTTCGTTGGGAATCGTGGTTTGCCCAACGCCGTCGCCATTAAAATCACGGAACACATGGCCGCTGAGCTGGGCAAAAGCCCCCGGAATAGTGATGAGTGAGAGTAGCAGACCGAGGATCAGTCCTCCGCAACCGAGCTCGGAAAAGCGTAGCTTGGGTAGGGTATAGTAGTTTTTCATAGGTTATACGGTTAGTATTTGGTAGGGTTTCGGTGAAGACCGTGCCACTTTTTATTCTTCACCCGTACGTACCAGCTTCCGGCTATTTTTATTTTACTTAAAAGTCTGACTTTCAGTTTTTTAAATGAAAATATGTTTCAGCGGAAAATTAGGACTGATAAAAACGCCAAAACCATAGGAGCATATCCAGTCCGTCGTATCGCGTCTCTTCTGCGCTTTTTGGCTGGGATGTCGGCAATATTTAGCTTTCTTTGACCGATGTCGATAATTGCCCCTGCCGAAGTGATCGGCCGCCGGGATCGGTACGAGGTACGTTTGTACGATGCCCTTACCGATTTTTCTTTTCCGTTACTGAATCTGCCGCTGTATAGCCAATACCGGCACCTCGCTACGCAGGGGCCAGAACCGCTGTTTTCGCTGGTACTACGGGACACTCAGACCGATGCCGCTCTGGCGCTGGTACCTTTCGGCCGGATAGACGACGCCCTCGTATCGCTGCCCGGCGCGCCCTTCGGCGGGCTGACCTTCGCGCGTGGCACACCACCGGAACAGTTGGTTTTTTTACTGGAATGCCTGGAAAACTGGGCTACGACCCAGAATTTTACCCGCCTGATCTTGAAACTACCCCCGGCGGCTTACGATCCGGCACAGCTAGCCGGGCAGCGGCGGGCGCTGGAAGCCGCTGGTTTTGCCGTCGAGCGATCGCATCTAAACCTGCACATCCCCGTCGGGGCTGAAGATTTCATCGAAACCATTCATGTCTCAGAGCAGAAGCGATTGCGCAAGTGCCAACGGGCGGGCTTTGTGGCCGGGGAGTGGCGGCAGCCCGATCCCAATCAAGTTTTTGATTTCGTGGCCACGAGCCGCCGCCAGCAGGGTTACGCGTTCAGTATCAACCGCTCCCAACTTCGCGGTTTGCTGCACGAGCTGCCCGACGCCGCGCGGGTGTTCGTCGTGCGCGACGGGCCCGCCATCGCCAGCCTGACCGTCGCGGTGCGGGTAAATAAGGAAATTCTGTACAACTTCTGCCCGGCCGACAACCACGCCTACCGCGCCTTTAGCCCCACTGTGCTGCTCGACGCCGCGCTTTACGCCTTCGCTCAGTGCGAAGGCATCGGCTGCATCGACTTAGGCGTCTCGCTCGACCATCTGGGGCAGGAAAAAGCTACGCTAGTGCGGTTCAAGCAGAATTTGGGGGGTGTAGGGTCGGCGAAGGTGACGTATGGGAAGACGGTGAGAGGATAGAAACAAAAAAGCACCTAACCAAAACTGGCTAAGTGCTTTCGGAGCGGCGGACCGCATATTGAAGTGGTCTCGTAGGGATTCGAACCCCAAACCTCCTGATCCGTAGTCAGGTGCTCTATCCAATTGAGCTACGAAACCGTTCCTTTAATCGGATTGCAAAAATAGCGGGTGATGACGGTTTTACCAAAATATTCTTCCTTAATTTCATAAAAAACCTTCCTTGAGCCATTACAAGCCCTGAAAATCAGGCTTGCGCTTTTGCAGAAAAGCCATGATGCCCTCGACTGTATCGCTGGATTGCCCCAAAACATCCTGTTCCCGCGCTTCTACTTCCAGCATCGTTTCCAGATCGGATGATAGCGATTGGTTGAGGGCGCGCTTCATGGCGCCGATGGCCCGGGTGGGCGCGTGGCGGTAATAGGCGACCGCCTCGGCCACGGCGGCGTCGAGCTCGGCGGCAGGCACGGCGCGTTGTACCAGTCCGATGCGCTCAGCTTCGGGGCCGTAGACGCGGCGACCCGTCGAGGCTAAGTCGAAGGCGCGGGCTATACCCACCAGGCGGGGCAGGAAAAAGGTGGAACCCGCATCGGGCATGAGGCCAATGCCGACGAAAAGTTGGGCGAAGTAGGCTTCCTCGGGCATGATGACCACATCGCAGGCCAGGGCAAGCGAGCAGCCCGCGCCCGCTACCAAGCCGTTCAGGCGGCACACGACGGGTTTCGGAATGCCGCGCAGGGCCCGAATCATGGGGTTATAGCGGCTGCGGAGGGCATCGCCCATGCTGGGGGTTTCACCGAGCCCGGCTTTCAAATCCGCCCCGGAACAAAAGGCCCGGTCGCCCGAGCCGGTGAGCACCACCACCCGGACGCTGTCGTCCGCCGCGGCAGCGTTCACCGCCTGGGTGATTTCCAAAATCAGATCCGGGCTCAGGGCGTTATAAACGGCCGGACGGTCGAGCGTAATGCGGGCTACGGCGTCGGCAGTTTCGTAAGTAAGATTTTTGTACATGAATAAGGTTTAGCTATTAGGTTGTTAGCCGTTAACTTTTTGTGTGTTGTTTATGAACCGGCCCAAAACTCAACTGCCGGGCCATGTACGGTCTTGGGCAGCGTGAGCATTGTGCTTCAAAAGAACATAAACACCGCTATTATACTGACTATCATGCCTAGCCCCAGCCCGGCGCCTACTTGTGCGGGCGTGTGAGCGTCGAGCCGAAGTCGCGCGCTCAGTAGCAGGCCCGTTACGACGACGCCCAGCAACAGCGGCACGAACAGGGCCGAGCCTCCAAAGCGCAGCATCGCGCCGCCCATGGCGCCAAGGTACCCACCCGCGCCCGTGGCGTGGGCGCTAATTTTCCAGCGCAGGCTTACCAGAGCCACCAGCGCCAGCGATAGGGCGATGCTCCCCAGAATGACGGCAATCTGTGGGGCCAGCTCGCTAATGGGCGCAAATCGCCAGCCGAAAAGGTAGGTGCTGAAGGCGTAAATGATCACCGTGGCAAGGTAAGGAAGCCGCCGGTCGCGCAGGGTTTCGAGCTGAATGCTTTGCGCAAAGCCCAAACGGTAAAGGCAGTAGATAATGAGCGCGGGCACGACGAAAGTATTCAGGAAAAGCAGCACCAGCAGGCTGCCCCGCGCCGACATGCTCAGCGCATTCACGCCTACCACCTCGGGCGCTAAACCAAAAAAATGGCGAAGATATAAATCGGCAGCAACAAAGGGTGCAGTAACACCGACAGGAAAAGGGCAAAACGGGGATTCAATGCTTTTCTGTTTCTGAAACAGCAAAGCTAGGGCTTATGTGGAATTGTTTATTTGTTGACTCGTTTATTTGTTTAATACGTAGTCATGAATCATTTCGACTTCCTCGCACTTGCCCGCGTCAGCCTAAACAAATAAACCCCTTCCTATATTTGCTTCCGTAGCCTTGCTACCGGGATATTGAGCTGTTCGCGGTACTTGGCAACGGTACGGCGGGCGATGTTGTAACCTTTGGCGTTGAGGAGTTTTTCCAGCTTGTCGTCGGATAGGGGCTTGCGCTTGGGCTCGCCCTCAATGATTTCGCGCAGGATGTTTTTGACCTCGCGGCTGCTGGCGTCCTCACCCGAATCGGTGGCGATGCCCTCGGAGAAGAAGTACTTGAGCGAATAAAGACCGAATTCCGTCTGCACGCACTTGCTGCTGGCCACGCGCGAGACCGTCGACACATCCATGTCGATGACCCTGGATATATCTTTCAGGATCATGGGCCGCAGCAGGTTCTCGTCGCCTTCCAGGAAAAAATCGTACTGATAGTTGAGAATGGCCGACATCGTGCGTATAAGCGTGGCCTGCCGCTGCTTGATGGCGTCGATGAACCACTTGGCTGAATCGAGTTTCTGCTTGACGAAGGTAGCGGTTTCACGCACGTTTTTATCCGTTTTATCGCTCTTGCTGTACGTATCGAGCATATCAGCAAAAATCCGGTTGACTCGCAACTCGGGAGCATTGCGGGCGTTGAGAGTCACTTCGAGCTGGCCGTTGTGGTTGGTCAGGATAAAATCGGGCGTGAGGTAATGTGAGCGGTCGTCGTCGCTGCCCGCCAAGCCAGGCTTGGGGTTGAGCCGGGTGATAATCGAGAATACGTCGTAGGCCTCCTCCTGGGTCATACCCACACGTTTTTGAATTTTCTCGTAATGTTTTTTAGAAAACTCCTCGAAGAAATGTTCGATAACCTGCGTGGCCAGTTGAACTGTCAGGTCCGACTGGCTACGCCGCCGGAGTTGCAGCAGCAGGCACTCGCGCAGGTCACGGGCTCCGATGCCCGCCGGTTCGAGGGCATGGATTTTATGGAGCACGGCCTCCAATTCGTCTTCACAACACTGCACGCCCTGCGTAAACATAAGGTCGTTGGCGATGGCCTTGAGTGGACGCCGCAGATAGCCATCGTCTTCGATACTGCCCAGCAGATGCTTTCCCAGGAAGTACGCTTTGTCTTCCAGGTGCATGTAACTAAATTGCCCGAAGAGGCTGTCGTGCAATGTGTGCCGCGAGGCCAGCGGAAAATCCCGGTCCTCATCCATATCGAACGAGCCATCGCCGTACATTTTGTAGCCACTAAGTTCCTCGTAGTTGAGGTACCCGTCCAGGTCCAGCTCGTCGTGGCCGGGCTCGTCATAATCGGTTTCCTCCTGCGACTGTAGGTCGTACTCATCCTTAATATCCTGCCCCTCTTCCAGAGCGGGATTCACTTCGATCTCCTCTTTAATTCTGGCGTCGAGTTCGGCCGTGGGAATCTGCAGCAGTTTGATAAACTGAATCTGCTGGGGTGAGAGCTTTTGCAGAAAACCCTGGTTTATAACAAGCTTTTGCATCAGTTAGTAAAGGTTGGTCATACGCTATTTTTGGTGATCGCCACGAGCATGCTGCACATAAATTCGAAAACCAGTTACCAAACTGTCAATAGTAGTGCCAAAATTAGAATTACGCCACACCAAGCAACTTATTTTATTATAATAAATCATTAACAGCATCACTATCAGTATTTTGAATTTGAATTTATTTTAATCGCTCCGTCTGATAATCGAGCAGCTAATAGTCGGATACACGCTCAGCGCGGCTTTTCAGCGGGATATTCGTACTTTCGCCCCTTGTCCAAACCAGCCAGCCTGCTCCGTAGAAGTACGCTTTTATACTTTTCAATAATTCCAATGGGTCCTGTCCAAATTAAAGAAATCCTGCAAAGCGCTGAAGTCGGCAAATCTGTCGAAGTCAAGGCGTGGGTACGCACCAAACGCGAGAGCAAAAATGCCGTTTTCATTGCCCTGAACGACGGTTCCACGCTCCACAATATTCAGGCCGTGGCCCAGCCCGGCCAGTTCCCTGAGGACACCATGCGCCTAATTACGACGGGCGCGTGCCTGAAAGTCACCGGCACGCTGGTCGAATCGCAAGGGTCGGGACAGGCGGTGGAAGTACAGATCGAGGCCATTGAAGTTTACGGTGCCGCCGATCCCGACCACTATCCGTTGCAGCCCAAGCGGCATTCGCTGGAATTCCTGCGCGAGATCGCCCATTTGCGGCCACGCACCAATACTTTCGCGGCCATTCTGCGGGTGCGTCACGCGCTGGCTTTCGGGGTGCACAAGTACTACAACGACAACGGCTTTTTCTACCTCCAGACTCCCATCATCACCGCCTCCGACGCCGAGGGTGCGGGCGAAATGTTCCGCGTCACGACGCTTGACGCCGAAAAGCCGCCCCGCGACGAAGCCGGCAAGATTGACTACAAGGAAGATTTCTTCGGCCGTGAGACCAACCTGACCGTTTCGGGCCAATTGGAAGGGGAATTGGGCGCGCTGGCTTTGTCCAAAATTTACACTTTCGGCCCCACGTTCCGGGCCGAAAACTCCAACACGACCCGCCACCTGGCGGAGTTCTGGATGATCGAGCCGGAGATGGCTTTTTTCGATCTGAACGCCAACATGGACCTGGCCGAGGACTTTGTCAAGTACGTGATCCGTTACGCCCTCGAGCACTGCGCCGACGATCTGGATTTCCTGGAAAAACGCCAGGCCGAAGAAGAGAAAAGCAAACCGCAAGCCGAGCGTTCCATACCGCTGAGCGAAAAATTGCGTCTGGTGACTGATAACCCCTTCGAGCGGCTGACCTACACCGAGGCCATCGAAATTCTGGAGAACTCCAAGCCGCACAAGCAGAAGAAATTTAAGTACCACGTGGAATGGGGCGTGGATTTGCAAAGCGAACACGAGCGGTACCTGGTCGAGAAGCATTTCAAGAAACCCGTGATCCTGACCAACTACCCGCGCTCAATCAAAGCGTTTTACATGAAAGTCGACGAAGCTTCCGACGCCGCGCCGGGTCCCACGGTCCGGGCGATGGACGTATTGTTTCCGGGCATCGGCGAAATCATCGGCGGCAGTCAGCGTGAGGAAAACTACGAGACGCTGCTCGAGCGCATCCACGAGATGGGTATCGAGCCCGAGGCGCTGTGGTGGTACCTCGAAACCCGCCAGTTCGGCACCGCGCCCCACGCGGGCTTCGGCCTGGGTTTCGAGCGCCTCGTCCAGTTCGTCACCGGCATGAATAATATTCGCGACGTGATTCCTTTCCCGCGTTTTCCCAAGAGTGCAGAGTTCTAGGGATTTTGCTTTCGGGATAAACGGTGAACGGTCAAAGGGTAACGGTCTTTTAATATTGGAATTCTCGTATTGACTAAGTAATCAGAAAACGCCGTTTGACCGTTGACCTTTTAACCGTTAACCCAAAGTAAAACGTTACTTCCGTGCTAACCACGTTATTCATCTTCCTCCTCCTCGTGCCCGGCTTTGTGGTCGTGGGGGTATACCTTGAGCGGAAGGTTTCGGCTTTTATTCAGGATCGGATGGGGCCAACGGAGGTGGGTAAGTGGGGACTGTTACAGCTCATTGCCGACCTCTTGAAGTTGTTGCAAAAGGAGGACATCGTCCCCAAAGCCGCCGACAAGTGGCTGTTTCTGATGGCACCCTTCGTGATTTTCGCGGCGGTGTTTGCGGCCTACGCGGTGTTGCCGCTGGCTCCCGGACTGAGTGGCTCGGGCGCGGCGGTGGGCGTGTTCTATCTGCTCACGATCCTGTCGGTCGACGTTATCGGAATTTTGATGGCGGGCTGGGGCTCCAACAACAAGTACGCGCTTTTTGGGGCCATGCGGGCTGTGGCCCAAATCGTTAGCTATGAAGTACCGCTCGGCCTGGCCGTGCTGTGCGTCGTGATGACGACCCAAACACTGGACTTGCAAGCTATTAGCTTCCAGCAGGGTATTTACTCTTTTGAGCCCGTCTATCTTTTTGGGTTGAAGGATCTGGGTGTGGAGGTGACGCAGACGGGTGGATTCTTATCCTGGAATATTGTCAGGAATCCGTTTTTGCTGATCGTGTACGTCATTTTTTTCATCGCCTCGCTGGCTGAGTGCAACCGCGCCCCCTTCGACCTGCCCGAGGGCGAGTCGGAATTAGTAGGCGGATTCCACACCGAGTCTTCGGGGATGCGCTACGCGTTGCTGATGTTGTCGGAATACGGTATGATGCTACTGGTGTCGCTACTGGGGGCCATTCTATTTTTAGGTAGCTGGAACACGCCTTTCCCCAACATCGGCCCCTTGCGGCTGGCCGACTGGACAAGCGGCGAGCCGGGTACCTGGTTGGGCTATCTGACGGGTGCCTTCTGGCTTTTGTCCAAGGCATTGCTGGGCGTACTGGTGCAGATGTGGGTACGCTGGACACTACCGCGCCTCCGCGTGGATCAGCTCATGTACCTCGGCTGGAAAGTGCTAACGCCCGTGGGACTGGTACTCTTTTTTGTGTCGGGGGTTTGGCGGCTGTTGGGCGTCTGAAAAGTACTTAGTACCGGGTGCTTGGTTCTAGTTCCTCGGTTCTGACATTTTGCGTTTCGCTTCCGGAGCAAACCAGCCTTGTCTTTTTTTAGTTGTACAGAAATCTAATACCTAACCACCTAAATTATGAAAAAACACTTCTTGTTAATCGCGCTACTCGTGGGTGGTTTTGCCGCCTGCACGAACGCCCAGAAATCGTCCAACCCCGCCGCCAAAGGTTTCAACGAAGCGGCGTCCGATGCCAAGGCCATAGCCCTGGCCGACGCCGCGATGGATGCCATGGGCGGCCGCAAAAATTGGGACAACACGCACTACATCACCTGGAATTTCTTCGACAATCGCCGCCTGGTGTGGGACAAATGGACGGGCGACGTGCGCGTCGACAACCTCAAAAACGATCAGACGGTCCTGCTCAATGTCAACAACGACAAGGGTCGCGTGATGAAAAATGGTCAGGAAATCACTCAGCCCGACTCGGTGGCCAAGTACGTAAAACAAGCCAAGAGTGCCTGGATCAATGATTCGTACTGGCTCGTGATGCCCTATAAACTCAAAGACTCGGGCGTGACGCTGAAATACATCGGTGAGGATAAAACCGACGATGGCGCCGCCGCCGAGAAAATGCAGCTGACCTTCGACGGTGTCGGCGACACGCCCCAAAACAAGTATTACATTTGGATGAGTCCCGAAACTAAACTCGTAACACAATGGGCCTATTACCCCAAAGCCGATATGGACAAGCCAGGCTTTACGATGCCCTGGAAATCCTATAAATCCTACGGCAAAATTATGCTTTCCGGCGATCGCGGACAGCGCCAATTGACCGACATTCAGGTTTTTGACAAATTGCCCAAATCGGTATTCGACTCGTTCGATAAACCATCGTTGTAGGGTCATACAAGCGCACCTGCGAACGCGCCAAACCGAAAAGATTTCTCCGCACTTTTTTTATAAAAAATGAATACCCAAGAAATGGCTGCTCCCAAAGTAGCTACTCCCAAAACGATCGGTAAAACCGGCGTACTTATCGTCAACCTGGGCACGCCGGATAGTCCCAACACGCCCGACGTGCGCAAATACCTGCGCGAATTTCTGATGGATGGTCGCGTGATCGACATTTCGTATACCTCGCGCTGGATGCTCATCAACCTGATCATCGCGCCATTTCGTGCTCCTAAGTCAGCCAAAGTATATAAGGAGCTGTGGACCGAGGCCGGTTCGCCGCTCAAAACCTATGGTATCGCGGTGGAAGGAATGCTGCAAAAGGCGCTGGGTAAAGACTACGTGGTAGAACTCGCCATGCGCTACCAAAGCCCCAGCATTGAGGGCGCCTTGGCCGAGCTGCAGCAACTGGGGCTTTCCAAGATCATCGTTATTCCGTTCTTTCCACAGTATGCTTCGGCCTCCACGGGTTCGGTTTACGAAGAAGTGATGCGGGTACTGACGGGCTGGCAGGTACTACCCGAGTTGCGATTTGTTAACCGTTTCCTGGATAACCCAAAATTCATCGAAGGCTTTGTGCTGGCGGGCAAGAAACACATGGCCGAGCGTGACTACAACCATATCCTGTTTAGTTACCACGGGTTGCCCGAGCGGCAAATCATAAAAGGCGATTACACCGGAAAGCAGTGTAAACTAGGCACTTGCTGTAACACAGCTAACCGCCACAACCAGTTTTGCTACCGCGCTCAATGCTTCGAGACGACGCGCTTGCTGGTTAAGGAACTGGGTTTGGCCGAGGGAACCTATACGACAGCTTTTCAGTCGCGGCTGGGTAAGACCCCTTGGATTAAGCCCTACACCGACGACATCATCAAAGAGCTTGCCGGGAAAGGCGTCAAGAGCGTTCTGGCGTTTTCGCCTTCGTTTGTGGCCGATTGCCTGGAAACAACCATCGAAATTGGCGACGAATACAAGGAGCTATTTGAGGAAAATGGCGGCGAGCACTGGCAGCTGGTCGAAAGCCTGAACGACAGCGACCTCTGGGTCGAAACGCTGGTCGACTTGGTAAAATCATAAAAAAAGCCCCGTTCTGAAAACAAGAACGGGGCTTTTTCATGGGTGAAATGCTACTATCTCAACACCTCTTCCTTTTTATAAAGCGCGGCTAGCGTCGCGACGGCGTAGTCGACTTCGGCTTTGGTATTGTACTTGCCGAACGAGAAGCGGACGTTGCCGCGCGCGGGCGCTACATTTAATGCACCCAGCACGTGCGAGCCGATCTCGGAACCGCTGGAACAGGCGCTGCCGCCCGAAACCGAAATTCCGGCAATGTCAAGATTAAAAAGCAGCATGTCGTTAAGTTCCGAAGGCGGCAGGCTGACACTCAGCACCGTGTAAAGACTTTCGTCAACCGCGCCTGACAAACCATTGAAGCCCACGCCCTCAATGCTTTGCCGTAATTGACCGATCATGTACTGCTTCAACCCAACGATGTGCTGCCGGTGGCTGTCCATGTCGCGGTAGGCAATTTCGAGCGCTTTGGCCAGGCCCACGATGCCATAAACATTCTCAGTGCCGCCGCGCATATTGCGCTCCTGCGCCCCGCCAAATACGAAGGGGTCGACCTTGGTGCCTGGCCGTACGTACAAAAATCCCACGCCCTTGGGCCCATGAAATTTGTGGGCGGCTCCTACGATAAAGTTGGCCTTCATTTCCTGCAAATCGTGCCGGTAGTGGCCCATCGTCTGCACGGTGTCGCTGTGCAGTACGGCGTCGTACTGCGCGCACAATTCACCGACGGCGTCGAGATCGAGCAGGTTGCCGATCTCGTTGTTACCGTGCATGAGCGATACCAACGAGCGGGGTTTGGTACGGAGCAGTTCTTCAAGATGCCCCAAATCGACCGCGCCTTTTTCGTCCAGCTGCACCATACTAAGCTCAATCTGTCCCCGCTTGTGCAGGTGCTCGAGCGTGTGCAGCACGGCGTGGTGCTCCACCGCCGAACTTATGGCGTGGGTCAGGCCCACCGTCTCGATGCTGCTGCGGATGGCGGTGTTGTCGGCTTCGGTGCCGCCGGAAGTGAAGAAAATCTCGGCCGGGGCCGCGTTGAGCAATCCGGCCACCGTCTTACGCGCGCGCTCGATAGCCGAGCGCACCGGACGTCCGCGCCCATGAATCGAGGACGGATTACCGAATTCCTCGGTCAAATAAGGCATCATGGCGTCAAGTACCTCAGGATCGAGGCGGGTAGTGGCGGCGTTATCGAAGTAGACTTTCAAAAGGTGTTTATGAGTTTATTTGGTTAATCGTTTATGTGTATAATTGTTAATAAGACCCCCACTACCATACGCCTACACACCATCATTTTGTAACTTTAAACTTATTTCTCCTCAATAGAATCCAGTTTCAGGCAGTACGCCTTTCCGGCAGGATTGAGTGCGGCGGTCGGACGAAGCGAGGATTCAAATAGGGTGCCGCTTACGACTACTTGGAGGGGTGTCTTCCTGAATTTTTCGGGGAGGTCGCACACATAGTTCACGGTGTGCGTATCCGTAGATCCCGGAAAGAAAAAATCCACATAATAGCGCGCGGCCGTCGAGTCATAGAATGCAAATCCCGAACGCTTAGTAATCTCCCCCGCCTTCTCGCCACAATCCACGCAAGCAGGCTCAACCTCTTTCTTGCAGGAAAAAACCGAAACCAGCAGAGCCAGAACAAAAATCCCCAGGTACTTTTTCATAAACATAATTTTTAAGTTCAGTTTATGAAGGGAGAGATAGTCCGGCGAAAAAAGGTTGGAAAGCCAGATTAAAAAAACCGTTAACGCTAATCGTTGACCCCCTTTATGCTATCGCCTCCTTAATATCCGAAATAATCTTATTCGCCAGGTTTTCGGCTGTCGACAGGGTTTCGGATTCGGAATAAATGCGGATGATGGGCTCGGTGTTGGACTTGCGGAGGTGTACCCATTCCTTATCGAACTCGATCCTGACGCCGTCGATGGTATTGATTGGTTGCCTGGCGTACCGGTTCTTTATTTTTTCAAGAATCCCGTCCACGTCCACATCGGGCGTGAGTTCAATTTTATTTTTTGAAATATAGTAGGCCGGATAGCTACGGCGCAGAAACGAAGCCGACTTACCAAATTTCGCCAGGTGCGTCAGAAAAAGCGCGATCCCTACCAGCGCGTCGCGGCCGTAGTGTAACTCGGGATAAATAATACCGCCGTTGCCCTCGCCGCCAATCACAGCATCATGCGCCTTCATCATCGTCACGACGTTCACCTCCCCTACCGCCGAGGCAAAGTATTCACCGCCTGCCTTGACCGTCACATCGCGCAGTGCAATGGTCGACGACAAGTTGGAAACAGTGTTGCCCACTTTGTTTTTCAGCACATAGTCGGCCACCGCCACCAGGGTGTATTCTTCGCCGAAGGGCGTACCGTCTTCCGAGATCAGGGCCAGCCGATCTACGTCGGGATCGACCACAATGCCCAGATTGTAGGAGCCATTTTTAAGCTCGCGGCGAATGTCGCGCAGGTGTTCGGGCAGCGGCTCGGGGTTGTGGGCAAAATTACCGGTCGGGTCACAATTGAGTTTTAGGATGTTCTCGGAATTGACGCCCAGCGCTTCCAGCAGCATGGGTACTACGATACCGCCCGTGGAATTTACCGCATCGACAGCGATGCGGAAATTAGCCGCCGCAATAGCCGAGCGGTCCACCAGCAGCAGGTCCAGAATCAAATTGATATGCTTGGCGAAGTAGGTACCGTCGGCGCGGTAGGAACCGAGCTTTTTCACGTCCACAAAATCAAAGTCCTCAG
>JBBSSJ010000061.1:0-17984 GCA_038242095.1 Cytophagales bacterium | reverse complement strand
GACAGGATGGGCAAATCGGTGTCATACATGAAGCCGAGTGATTTGTGGTCTAAGAGTTGGGCGGGAGTGGCTAACACCGGGAAATTGTAGAAAGCCTGATCGAGCATCTGCATGACGCTGTTTAGGCTATGGTTGGCCGTACCCGAGACGGGCTGATAGTTCGTCAGTCCGCCCGCGTTTTTTTGCTGCCAAACAGCCCAGTATCTATCCACGTTGCAATGATGCAGGAAAAACACCGGATCGTTGGGTGAGGTCATGGGCATCATATTACCACCAACCCAGCCGTGGGGGCCGTTGTGCAGGACAAACTCCAGGCATTTCCGAAAACTGGCCTGTATTTGTGCAGACGTTGGAAATGCTGTAGTTGCAAACGGATTAGCGTCAAAATCCACTCTGCTCAGGCATAAAGTGCTTTCAGCACTATCAGGCAGATCGGCCGGATTCTGACCGGTATTTCTTCTCAAATAATCGGCTTCCGAGGGTTCTACGTTGATAGTCCATAGTCCTGCACTTGCGGCGAACTTTCCGGTTTCGACCCGATTGTCCGCCCCCGTACCCATGCCGCCCATCAAGTCGTTGGTGAAGGGCCAGCCAGCATCGACGGGCGTACGGGCGGTGATCCAATCCCAATAAGGGATGGTCAGCTTGGGATTACCCGACACGCGCTGGAGGTCGAGTTCGAACTGCCGCAGAAATTCCCGATGCCAGGGAGCGAAAGCAGCACCACGGTGCGCGCCAAAGCCCACCATCATGTGAATCCACACGTACACATCGTAACGGTTTCGAGCCCCTGCGGCCCATGCCTGGGGCAGAGCGGCCTGCGTTATGGCTTCCGCCTTGAGGGCCAGCACGGCGTTGACGTAAGCGATTTTTTCCGCCGGGAGCATCCGACTTACATTTTTTCTACAATTCATGACATTAGAGCTTAGGGGAGAAGGTTTACTTTCGGGTAAAGGGTTGAAGTAAGCTGACGTTATGTATCGCTTAATCGTGAATCTCCGGCGAAGAGAAGCGGCCGGGATTTTTTGGTTAAAACCACCAAGAAGAATCAGGCATAGCTTATTTCCTGGCGATAGAAAACATCGGAAAAAGACTGCATGAACTCCTGCACTGCTCGCCGCCGCCGTCGCGCGATGGGCAGCACCGTGCCGTTGGTCAGCGTGATTTCGTCGTGGTCGTAGCGCGCGATGTGTTCCTTGTTAATAAGGCCGGAGCGGTTGACCCGCACAAAATCCCGGGCGGCCAGGCGTTCCTGAATGATTTTCAGGGTAGTGGCGACGGTGAGCTTGCGCCCGTCGGTGAAGTGGACGTGCGTGTAGTTGCTATCGCCTTTGCAGAGGACGATTTCCTCAGGCTGGGCGTGTTCGAAGCCGCCGATGTGGACGGCATTTGGGGAGACGGATTGGGTTGGGGTGTTCATAACTAACGGATTTAGGTTTATGTTGCTTTCTTAATCAGTTAGTCGCGAAAAATGGCGATAGGGAAACAGAGTAAAGTTTTTTTTAAAAATATTATAGGTAAACGCGGCCCGCACGCTTCTCCACCGTCGGCCCTATGGGTCAAAAAACTTACCCTCATCGGAAACAGGAATCGTGCTGATTATTAGATAAACAGGGGTTTTTACGTATATTTCCCCGGCTAAGACACGCGCATATGAAATTGCTTCAAAAGTCCCCTCCCGACCCTAATATTATTCAGGGTATCCGTGCCGGAGGCACGGCCCGGCGTCTGCACGAAAACCAGCTTTACGGCAAGTATGCTTACTTAATAGGTGAAGGCACGCGCAAGCACCGCCTCTCGGAAGACGACTCTTCGATCGCCTACTCGGACGCGGTGCTGACGGTAATCGAACATATATGCGCTGACCGCTTCGAGGGCCGTTCGGAGCTCAAAACTTATCTTTTTCAAATATTTAATAACAAATGTGTTGACCTTGCTCGCAGAAATACGACTAAGAAGGCACAGATTCACCAGGCCGACGGACTCAGCGACTACCTGAATCTGCTGCCCGATGACACCCGCACCGCCGTGCAGCAACTTATGCATCAGCAGGATGCCCAACTACTTGGCCAGCGCCTGCAGGAATTGGGCGAAAAATGCCGCCAGATGCTTTTGGCCTGGGGTGAAGGCTACAAGGACGAGGACATCGCGCAGCAAATGAGCTACCAGTCCGCCGCCGTGGTAAAAACCAGCCGCCTGCGTTGTCTACAGAGGCTACGGGAGCTGTACCTGAACGGAAGATAAGCCTGATTATTAACATACTATAAAAAATGAACGACCACATCGAAGATTATTTTAACCAAGATTTGCCCCCACCCGAACGGGTGCAGTTCGAAAAAGACCTGCGTCGAAATCCACAATTGCAGGAGGAAGTCGCTTTTTATCTTAAAACCAAACAAGTGTTGCGAGAGCAAACCCTGGCCGAACGTCACGACGAGTGGCAAAAACTGTCGGATGACGAGGAAGTTGCTACCACCGCCCCGGTGCGCCGCCTCACTTGGTGGCAGTACGCCTCCGCCGCCGTACTGGTGCTGGCTATGGGGGTAGGGTGGTTTTGGCTGAGCGGCACGAAGCAGGTTTCCCAATCTACTTTGGCCCAAAGCGTCGATCAATACATAGGTCAGGAGTTCGAAACTGTGACAATGGCCAGTGAACCAGACAGCCTGGAAATGGCCAAAGTCTACTACAACGAAAACCGCCTGGACGACGCGCTGGCGGTCAGCCAGGACCTACTAAAACGAAACGCCAACAATGCCGCCGCGCTAGAGGTGGCGGGCATAGCCGCCCAACGGCAACAGAAGTACGATCTGGCGATCGGGTATTTCCAGCGCCTGGCCGCTATCCCCGATCTCCATATCAACCCCGGCAACTTCTATCAGGCCACCGTTTATTTGAAGCGGGGCGAGCCGTCGGATTTAAAGAAAGCCCGGGAATTGCTGCAAAAGGTAGCATCGAATGCTTCGGCGTCGCAAAAACAGAAAGCGCAGACGAAAGAATGGCTGGACGCACTTAATGAAATAAAAGAGTAAAGATCAAATTCAGGATGCTTATTAATTGATAATGAGCATCCTGAATCCCGTTTCTCTTATAACCTAAACCCCTTTGATAATGAAGCCAGAACCAACTGAACCCGATTACGCTAAACTCTGTCCCGAAGAACTCGCCGAACGCGGCATTTTTACGCCCCTCGCGCGGCAGTACGACGACCGGAAAAACCCTCATTGGATTATCCCTAACCAAAAGATCGTGGTAGTTAACCCCGACTTGCCGGGGCTGCAGGATTTTATCGCCAAGCGGGAAGAAGCCGATGGCCGCCCGTTAAGGGAGGAGCATCCGACTTCCGGGGAAGTAATCCCCCGCCCGCCCGCTCTGGAAAACAGCCTGAACAATTTCTTCCGCAGCTTCTTCGACTTGCTGACGGCCTGGCTGCGCTGGCTGTTCAGCGGCGGAAGATCGGAGCCGAAACGGCCCATGGTCGGCGAAGATGGGAGTTTCGGTTGGTTTTTTGACAATGATCACGGAAGAGAAAAGAAAGTATCGTTCAAAATCGTGCGGGCCAGCGAATGCCCCAACGGCGGAGCCGAATTTGGCAAACCCAGCGTGAACGTACTCTTGGAATGGGAATTACGCGCCGGGCAGGGCAACCTTGCTACATTTGCCGACCTCTATGGTCAGGCCGACAACATTTTAATTGCCAATCCCGAGCCACCCAACAATATGCCTGGGGATCCGACCGGGGATTCCACGGCTGGAGAATGGGTGTTTGAAAGCCTTCTTCCCCTGGAGTTTAAAATTTTTGACTCCACCGACGCGGCTAAGTATTCGAGGGAAGCCGCCGACGAACCCATCGTGGCCGTTATGGATACGGGTCTTAAATATAAATGGGATGGGCCAAAAAATGGCCCGAAGTTGGCCTACTGGGACGGTAAGCTTTTTGATTTCAAAATAGCCGAATCCCCCGACGATTCCTGTCTGTCGGGCGCGAATTTCGGCTACTGCGGCATCGGCGACTACCTGCGGAGACCCGCCCCGGCCACTGGCCAGTTGGCACCGCTGGCTGCTTTCTCGCTCGCCCAGATACGATCCAGCCCCTACGACGACCACCTCGTGAAGGAAAAGCTCGAAGGTGGAGAAGAACACCATGAAGGGGTTGGGCGGCACGGCACCCTGATCACGGGCATTCTGAACCGGGACGGCTGCCAGGTGCTGCCCGTCAAGACGTTGAACTGCGCGGGCTGGGGCACGCTCTTCGACGTGCTGAACGGCTGCAATTACCTGATCGCCCGGAAGCGAGCGGGCCTGCCCATCAAAGTCATCAACGCCAGCTTCGGCGGTGCGCTCAATGAAGCGGGCCTCGATTTATTGTACCGGAAATTGCGGGTGCTCACCGAAGAACTGGGCATCTGGGTGGTGACCGCCGCCGGTAACAAGGGCATCAGCCTGGACGGTACGTCGATCTACCCCGCGCAGTTCGGCCTGCCTGGCAGCAGCGGACGCCCGGTACTGGATAAGGTAATCACCGTGAATTCCAGCTACGATGGCGTGAGACACGGCAACTGGGGCGAAGCGGTTGCGCTCACGGCGGTGTCGCCCATCCCCGGCGGATTTCCTTCCGCCATTCCCCTGGTGACGTCCCCCCCGGCTGTGCCGCTGCCCTCCACTACACCGCCTGTCTACCAGCAGTCCGACTTTCCGATTCAGGGCACTTCCTTTGCCGCTCCCTACGTGGCTTGTGCTTTGGCGCGGCTGGCGCTCGGCTCCCCCGGCCTTTCCAACCGCACCGAGGTGCTAGCCGCTATCCGGGCCACCGAAGTGGAGGGGGTCACTTTCGTCGAACCTCTGGCCGAACCATCCTAAAACATGCGGAGTGATGCGAACTTTGGTCCTGGGTGTCGGCCTTTGCTACCTGGCGCAGCTTTCAGCTTGCGCCCAGTGCCCGGGCCGTACCCAGCTCCGGGGGGAGTTGCGGCGCATCCCGGCTCTGGCTTATAACCAGGCGGCGGGCGGCTACGACAGCCTGGCGCTGACCGTTCGGCGTCGGCAACTGCACGGCTGGCTGTCCGCTTGGCGCGAGTGCCGCTATCCAATGGCCGACTCGACCTACGTGCAAGCACTTAACCAACTGGTTCAAAATTATTCTGTTAGTCGAGACAAGCCCCAGGCCATTCGGCTTGCCCGCAAGGCTATTTCTCTTTACGAACGTTCCAACCTTTTCCTGAAAACCAGCGACCTCGTCGAATCCTATTTTCGTCTGGGAGATTGTTACATGCACCTTGCTGAATACGAGAACTCGATCAAGGCACTCGATCAGGCGCTACTTTTGGGAAAAAGCAATCCTCAGTCCGTTAGGTGGATAAGTATGGCCTATCCCCGCATCGTTTACAATTACTTCACCCAGGGGGCATTTGAGAAAGCCCTGCTCTACGCCGAAGAGGGTGAAGTAGTAGCCAAACAGGTGGGCGACGATAGCCAAACCTCTCAACTCCTGGAACAGAAAGGCCAGGCGCTGGCAGCACTAGGCCGCCATGCCGAGGCCCGTCGGGCTTTTGAAATGGCCATAGCGCTTATCAAGGACAAGCCGCAATTCCAAAACTGGCGCGCTGGCCTGGAACGCTTGCTGGGCGTAACCCTGGGCGACCTTGGAGAAACCGAAGCGAAACTGGTCCATCTTCAAACCGCTCTCGCCATTGCCCGCCGGAGCGGGCATAGCAATCTCTCTGACTTCGGCAATACGTTAGGTTTACACTTTTACAAAATCGGCCAGCCGCAACGGGCGGTCGAATACTTCCAGCAAGCGATACGAATCCACAAAAGCGCGTTCAGCATGAGTGTGCTGTACAATCACCTGGGCGTGGCCCAGCGAGCCCTGGGTCAGTATGAGCTGGCTTTGCAAAACCACCAAAAGGGACTCGACGAAGAATTGCCCATCGGCTATCGCACCTCCGACATCGCCTCCCTACCGCCCGCCCAGGCCATCCAAACCGAATCTCAGAAGGATTATCTGCTGTCTATCGTGCAGGACAAAGCCGCTACCTGGCTCGAATACGCCAAATACCTGAGGAACGACCAGCAAAAACTTAGGATCGCCCTACGAGCGTATATGGTGGCCGACACCATGATCGATATCATGCGCCAGGATAATAGCGGGGAAACGACTAAGTTGATCTGGCGGAACAAGGCCCGCTCTATGTATGAGGGGGCTATTCAAACCTGCCGGCTACTGGACGACCCGGCCTCCGCTTTGCATTTCTTCGAGAAAAGCCGCGCCGTGCTGCTCAACGACCAACTGAACGAACGCATTGCCGAACAGTCACTCGCCAAAAAAGATGGGGAAGGCATTCGGAGTCTGCGGCGAGAACTCCGTAACCTGGAGAAGCAGTTAACTGAAAAGGTACCTTCCGGCACAAGCACCGCCCGGCTTAACGCCACACGGTTAGATAGGCAGGAGCAGTACGATGAGCTCTTGACGGTTCTTGAAAAAAAGAACCCAGCCTACCGTCGATTCAGAAACGACAATCACGTTCTCGGTCTGGATGCTATCCGGCGAAATCTCCTGGCCGGAAATGGCCAGTCGGTTTTACTCTCCTACTTCGTGGGCGATAGCGCGATCTACGGTATTTGTATTGACGATAAACGCTTTATTTTTAAGGAACTAAATAGAAATGAATACCAGCGGCACATCGGAAAATTCAAAGAATCGCTGGTGAGCCGCGCCGCGCAGAACAGACAGTGGAAAGATTATCAGCAAGCGGCCTACGGCCTGTACCAAACATTGATCCAGCCCTTCGGCCTAAAAGAAGGCACTAAGTTGATTATCTCGCCCGACGGAGACTTTATCCCATTTGCCGCTTTCAGCCTTTCACCTACCAGACCCGACTACCTCGTACAGCACCATGCGATCAGTTACGCCTACTCCGCCGGATTCTTGGAGCGCGTACCCCGCACGCCGGAGGGCTGGTGGCTGTCCTTCCGCACGTTTCTGGGCATGGCTCCCGTGGAGTTCGCCCCTGCTTTGCAGCAAACGCCCTTGCGAGGTTCGGATAGTAGGCTGCAAGAAATTGGTAGTCGTTTTCTTTTTCCTAAAAAATTAGTGGGAAAAGAGGCATCACGAAACGCCTTCGCCGCCCTGGCCCCTAGTTACCGCATCGTGCAGCTATTCACCCACGCCTCCGCCGACAGCAGCAGCGTGGCCCCGAAACTCTATTTTGCCGATTCGATCTTCCGCCTTTCTGACCTGCCCGATACGACCTTCCGCACCCAGTTGATGGTGCTGGCGGCCTGCCAAACCGGCATCGGCCAAAACCAGCGCGGCGAGGGCGTGTTCAGCCTGGCGCGCGGCTTTGCGGCGGTGGGGATTCCCAGTACGCTCACCACGCTGTGGAGCGTAGAGGATCAGCCTACCTACGGCCTGACAAGCCTTTTTTATCCCCGCCTCACCGACGGCCTTCCCCTTGACGAGGCCCTGCAACAAGCCCAGATCGAATGGCTGACAAGCGAAAACCTCGAAGATCAGATGCCCTACGCCTGGGCGGGCATGGTGTTGGTAGGGCAGCGTGCGCCGCTCGGACGGTATTACGCCGCGTGGGTTTGCGGGGTTGGCGTGGCTTTATTCGTTCTTTTGGCAGGATTGATTTTTTGGGTAATAAATAGAAATAGACTTCGCGGCTTCGTCGCACCGGCCTTCGCGAG
Source organism: Cytophagales bacterium (assembly GCA_038242095.1). Taxonomy (GTDB): domain Bacteria; phylum Bacteroidota; class Bacteroidia; order Cytophagales; family Spirosomataceae; genus Persicitalea. The sequence goes on along the minus strand of JBBSSJ010000061.1, from coordinate 10,295 downwards.
ATTCTTCGTAATTTTCCCCCATGAATGAAACCAATCCCCACGACCTCCGTGACCTCATCCGCCTTGCCCTGAGCGAAGACATCGGCGATGGCGACCACTCCTCCCTTTCCTGCGTTCCCGAAACCGCCACCAAACGCGCCCGGCTGCTGGTGAAGCAAGCGGGCGTACTGGCGGGCGTGGAAGTCGCCCTAGTTGTTTTTGAAGAGGTAGATTCTGCGCTGAAAGTAAAAGTTAAAATTCAGGACGGCACTCGCATCGAAGTCGGCGATATCGTCCTCACCGTTGAGGGCAGTGCGCGCTCCATTTTACAAGCCGAGCGACTGATGCTCAACATCATGCAGCGCATGAGTGGCATCGCCACCCACACCCGTCGCATGGTGGACCTCATCGCCGATCTGCCAGTAAAACTGCTGGACACCCGCAAAACAACGCCCAATTTCCGGCTTTTTGAAAAAATGGCCACCCGTATCGGCGGAGCGCACAACCACCGCATGGGGCTGTACGACATGATTATGCTGAAAGACAACCATATCGACTACGCTGGCGGCATTCAGGCCGCTCTCGTCCGCGCCCGTGAGTACCTTGATAAAACGGGCCGCGACCTGAAAATAGAGATTGAAACCCGCAACTTGGGCGAGGTGGACGAAGTGCTGCGCGTGGGCGGCGCGGACATTATCATGCTGGACAATTTTTCGTTGGAAGATATGCGCGAGGCAGTCAAAAAAATCGGCGAACGCCTTGAAATCGAAGCCTCCGGCAATATCGACGAAACCACCCTCCGCGCCGTGGCCGAAACGGGCGTGGACAGCATTTCCAGCGGCGCACTGACGCATCAGGTCAAGAGTCTGGATTTAAGCTTGAAAGCGTACTGATTTAGATATGAGAATATGATAAGACCGCTACTCCCTAACAGCTTTCTTGTTTTGCTGATTGGCGGTTTCGTATTTCTGGCTGCCTTCCCCGCTCACGCCCAAGCTCCGCCGCGCCGTGAGATCGACATTCAGCAATTCGTGCAGGAGCTTTTTCCCGTTCCCAGCGAGGACATCAATTACAGCGACTTGTTCGAGTCGCTGTTCCAGTTGTACGCCAATCCGCGCGACCTCAATACCGCCACGCGCGACGAACTGGCGGCCACCTATATTTTGTCGGGAAGTCAGTTGGACGCGTTTATGGAATACCGTGCCACGTTCGGGCCGCTGCTTTCGCTCTACGAATTGCAGGCCATTCCCGGTTTTGACCTGCCCACAATTCGGCGGTTACTACCCTTCGTGACGGTACAGACGCGGCAGTTGTCGCTGCGCGAATCGTTGCGCAACCCTACCCAAAATTTCCTGCTTCTGCGCGCCGAGCGGCTTTTGGAACAGCAGAAGGGCTTCTCAGAGGTAGACACGACTTCCCGTTCGCGGACGCGCTACGCGGGCGATCCGTACCAAACCTACGTCCGCTACCGCTACGCGCGCATCGGGGCGTACAGTTTTGGCTTTACGGCCGAGAAGGACGCGGGCGAAGTACTTGCCTGGCAACCGCAACGGCAGGTTTTTGGCGGAGATTTCACCTCCTTTCACGCCCAAATTATGAACCGAGGGCGACTCAAAAACCTCATCATCGGCGATTTTCAGATGTCGGCCGGACAGGGTTTGGTGATGGCGGCGGGCTTTGCGCTGGGCAAAGGCACCGAAACCATCCTGACTACCTACCGCGCCACGCTGGGGTTACGGCCTTACACTTCGGTACTGGAAGCGGGCTTTTTTCGCGGCGCGGCAGCCACGATCAATGTGCGCAAAAACCTGGATGTGACAATCTTCGGCTCGTCCACGCGCCGCGACGCCAGCCTGAGCGACCTGGCCGATGGCCCCGAGGGTACCGTCATTTCGTCCCTGCTAACCGCCGGGCTGCACCGCACGCCTTCCGAGCGTGATAAACAGGGATTGATTCCTGAGAGAAACGTCGGTTTCCACGCGCTTTACACTTTTCCCGGCCAAAGCGGCAAGATTGGCCTGACCGCCCTTTACACGCATTTCGACGGTAGCTTGCAGAAACGCGATTTGCCCTACAATAAATTTGAGTTCACCGGAAAAGAAAACCTAACCGTTGGGCTGCACGGCGATTACCACTGGCAGAACTTTCACTTTTTCGGCGAAGGCGCGCGCTCCCAGAGCGGCGGGTTGGGCGGCGTGGGTGGCCTAATTGCGACTTTGAGTAAGGCGCTGGATTTTACGTTTCAGCTCCGCCACTACGACCGCGATTTCCACACTTTCTACGGCAACCCCACTACCGAAGGCTCGCAGCCCATCAACGAATCAGGTACGTATTTTGGCTTACGCTACAAGCCCAACAAACGCTGGCAGTTCAGCGGCTTTTACGACCGATTTACCTTTCCCTGGCTGAAATACCAGGTCAACGCGCCTTCCGACGGCAACGACCGGCTACTGCACATCCGGTACACGCCCAACAAGCGCTTCACCGCCTTCGCGCTTTTCCACGAAGAACACAAGATGCGAAACCTGCCCACCACGCTATTGTCTGGCCCTAGGGCACCGCTGCCCACGATTGCCACCACCATCCGCCGTACGGCCGTGTTGCAAGCCGAGTACGATGTACCGCTAAAATTTGCGGTACGTACCCGCGTGCAGGGAGGCGATTACGCCTACGCGGGCGCGTCGCGCTCGCAAGGCATCACAGTGATTCAGGATGTGACGTGGCGCTTTACCAAACTTGAACTCAGCGGAAGAATGGCCTTCTTCGCAACCGACGACTACAACAGCCGCCAATACGTCTACGAAAAAGATGTGCTTTACGCCTTCTCGCTACCCGCTTATTACGACCGGGGCACGCGGCACTACGTCATGCTCCGCTATGCAATGTCCAGGAATCTAAGGATTTGGCTCCGCTGGTCCCAGACCCGTTTCAGCAACACCAAACTCATCAGTTCGGGGCTAGACGAAATTCAAGGCAATACAAAGAGTGAAGTGAAGGCGCAGGTGATGTATTCTTTTTGAGGCGTACAATTGTGGTTTAAGGGTTCAAGGGTTAGTTGTTAATGCGTTTGGCCCTTTTCCCTTTTCCCATTTCAGCCTTCTATTCCTTTGGCTTAGCCTTTTTGGGATCGATTACCGTTTCGGCGCGGCTGATGGCGGAGGCCCCGAAGAAGCCGAGGGCCTTAGGGCCGTTGGGCTTCACGTTGGTGACGTTGGTGGGAATATTGGCGGGGGGAACGGCAAAGATGCCACCGTTGGCGGATTCCTGTCGGACCTGAAACAGAAAGAAATACGTTTCGATAGTGATGCTGTGCAGTTCAACGCCAACCGTATCCCCCGCCGAAGCGAGCCGATTGACGTTGATGGATTGCCGCAGCGGCTGAATAAAACCCAGGCCGTCGGAGGGCGAGCCCGCGCTGAACGACGCGTCGAAGGCCAGCGAGATATTGCCCGGATCGCCCCCGTAAAGGCGGCCACCTTTCAACGGTTTGATCCAGTAAGTATCCCCAACGCCCGCAAAATCACGGGCGTAGAATTGCGCCAGATAACCGTCTTTGGGTCCATCGGGCGGAGTAATGGGAAAGCTTTCTTCCTCGTAGGCCAGCGAGTCGATTGTGGGTACGCGCGTGATATGGTTAGCAGCGGTGTATTCCTCTCCTGTGTACTTGATCCGCAAGGTGTACGAACCGCCTACCCGACCCAGCGCCAGCGTATCTTCCTGCGGCGACCATTGGTAAGTACCTTTTGCCTTCTCGTCCAGAAAATTAAAGACCGTCCCCCGGTCGTCGGTCACGGTCACTTCCGCGCCAAGAGCGGGCTTAGCCGGGCTGTTGTTAAAGTAGGCCGCCGACAGCGTCAGCTTTATCGTTTGCGGGCCGGGCCGATTAGTTATCCAGCCATCAACGACCAACTCGGAAGGACCTTTTTCGGTGTCGATATCGATCACGTCTTCGCACCCCGACATGAAAATGGCGAGTGCGAGAAAGCTGAGAATAAACGGGGCAATATTTTTTTTCATGACTTTTTTGAATAAAAAACAATTGGTTTCTGCCGGATATAGCTACCATCTTCCAGCGCATCCAGCATGAATTCGGCCACCATTCGGCGACTAATGGTCAGTTTGTCGGGTTTCGTAGTTTTGCTTTCCAGCAAAACGCCCACGGATTTTTCGTCAGTATCATTGGTCAGCCCGACAGGCCGCACGATGGTCCAGTCGAGGCCCGATTTTTCCCAAATTTCCTCCTGCCGCTCGTGGTCGCGATACACGACGCCGATGTTAGTGTAGTCGATCATAAACCCGAAAAATCCCGGAGTATCCTGCTTGCTTTCGCCCGTACCCCAAGCGGTTACGATCAGGCAGCGCCTTAAATCTATCTCTTTGGCTATCGTTACCATTTTTTCGGCCACTTCGCTCAGAAAAGTGGGCGAGCTGCTCAACGCCGACCACGGCCACCATTCGATTTTGCGAGAAATATTCAGGGCGCTTAGCACCGCTTCGCAGCCTTCCATCGTCCGCGTTAAATCTTCGGCGGAAGTCGGGACCCCTTTTATGATGTTCAAATCAGGCTGCTCGATATCCAGGCTACTTTGCGGTCGCACCAATGCGTTTACGGAATAGCCCCGGTTCAAGGCTTCTTTTATAATCCAGATTCCGGTCCGCCCGGTCGCGCCGAGGATGGCTATTTTTTGTTTCACGGTTTTCATTTTCGCGATTAGACGCGGCATGCCACGTCTCTACGGTTTGTCCCTAGAATTTGAAATTGTAGGTGACCGCTGGGATGAACGACCCGATTACCGAGAAACGGATAGCCTCCGTCTGCAGGTCGTTATCTTCGTTTTGCCGCACGTACACCGAGTAGGCATTGCGGCGGTTGTAGGCGTTGTAGACCGAAAATACCCACTCGCCCTGCCCGGTTTTGAACAGCTTTTTCTTGGATTTCAGCGTCGCCCCCAGGTCGAGCCGGTGGTAGTCCGGGATGCGATTGTTGTTGCGGGCATTATAAACGTTGTAGGGCAGCGCCCAGCCGTTGTACTCAAAACGGTTGGTCGGGAAAGTCGCGGGTGTACCCGAGGCAAAGGTAAATGTCGACGAAAGCGTCAAGCGCTTGGTGGCATCAAAAAGCCCGACGGCTGTAAAGTTGTGGGGCTTGTCGAAGCGGGCCGGAAACCAAGTATCGTTATTCACGCCTTCGATGAGCCGCTCGGTGCGGGCCAGCGTGTAGCTCAGCCAGCCCGTCAGTCGTCCCTTGTTTTTCCTGAGCAAAAACTCGGCCCCGTAGGCCCGGCCTTTGCCAAAAAGCAAGTCACCCTCGACGTAGCGATTGAGCAGCAAATCGGAATTGCGAACGTAGTCGATTTGATTTTGCAGATCCTTGTAATATACTTCCACCGATGCTTCGTAGGTATTGTCACGAAAATTCTGGAACCAGCCCAACGCCACCTGATCGGCGATTTCGGGTTTGATAATGTTGGTACTCAATGTCCAGACATCCAGCGGCGAACTGGCAGCCGTGTTAGAAAGTAAATGTAGGTACTGCGCCGTGCGGTTGTAGCTCGCTTTGATCGAGGCCGTGGAAGTCAGGCCGATGTTGATTGCAAAGCGCGGCTCCCAGTTGCCGTATTGCTTGATGGTTTCGCCTTTGGGTACCGCCACGCCGGGCAAATCGGGAAACTTGCGCTCGCCCTCCCGGAACTCCTGGTATTGGTAAACCTGCCCCGGCCCGAGGTTGCGGTAGAACGAATACCGGAGCCCGTACTGTAGCGACAGCCGCTCGGAGATTTTCTGCTCGTTAGCGATATACAGCGCCGACTCGTCGCCGAAGCGCGAATCGAGGCTGATGTTGCGGCTTTCGCCGTTTGAGATCGCTACCGCATTGCCGGGCCGCGTATCGTAGTTGATGTACTGCCCGCCGAAGCTAATCTGATTGTTTGGCGTGAGATAATAGGTAAAATCCGGCTTGATGCTGGTGCTGATGATTTTGGAATTCCAGGTAAAGCGGTCCTTGACGTCCGTGCCACTGCGGTCCGACTCGATGGAGTAGTCGTAATTGCTGTAATAGGCCGTCAAGTTCAGGAAGAGTTTATTGGAAAAAATGTGATTCCAGCGGCCCGTCGCCGTACCATTGCCCCAGCCAAAACCAAAGCCCGCCCCGAACACATCGCGGCCGAAATAGCCCGAGGCGTACACTGTGTTCTTATCGTTGATGCGGTAGTTTGCCTTGGCCGTGACGTCGTAGAAACTAAACCGCGCCTGCTTTAGATCGCCTTTTAAAAACGGCTTGGCCAGCACGTCGATGTACGACCGCCGCCCCGCCACGATAAACGAGCCCCTACCTTTGGCAATAGGTTGCTCGTAGGTCAGGCGGGAGAAAATGGTCCCAATGCCGCCGTTGATTTCACGCTTTTTGTTGTTTCCCTCCTTCATCCTGACATCCAGAATAGAAGAAATGCGGCCGCCGTATTGCGCCGGAATGCCGCCTTTGATGAGTTTCACGTCCTTGACCGCATCGGGATTGAAAACCGAAAAAAATCCGAATAAATGCGAGGAGTTATAAACGGGCGCTTCGTCCAGCAGAATCAGGTTTTGCGATACGTCACCGCCGCGCACGTTGAAGCCCGACGCCCCCTCGCCTACCGTCGTGACGCCCGGCAGGAGCTGAATGCTGCGAATAATGTCCACCTCGCCGAGCAAAGCCGGGATTTTGCGGATCGTCTTGATGTCAACTTTATTGACCGACATCTCCAGACTGCGCACGTTATCGTCTTCCTTTTCGGCCTTCACCACCACCTCTTCCAGTTGGCGGCTTTCGGAGGCCAGTTCCACATTCACGCGTTGGTCGCTACTGAGCGCCACCCGCTCGGTACGCTTATCGTGGCCTAGGTAGCTGAATACCAAAGAGTAGTCGCCCGCTGGCAGCGTAATAGAATAAAATCCGTAGGGATTGGTGACCACGCCTGTGCCGGCCTCGCGGACATAGACCGACACGCCGATGAGTCCTTCGCCGTTGGCGACATCTTTTACGTAGCCGCTCACCGTATATTTTTCCTGAGCGTGCGCATTCAGTGTGCCCAGCAGCAGCAATATTCCTAATCCCACAAACCCTACTACGTTCTTCATCAAATTATTTTTTATCGATTCCCCGCTTCAAGATAACTCAGGCTCGTGGTTCAACTATGCTTCCGGCATTCAAAACACAAACCTAGGCAGGACGCTTTAAGTTTAACGCCGGCAAATGACCAAACTGGGTATATTCGCAATGAATAGGCCAAAGAGCAGCCCGAACCAGCACAAAAAGCCTCTCCGAATCCCGAAGAGGCTTTTCAATACAAAATGTGAAAGGTCTTAGATAGTCAACGTACCTCTTTCGTAGGCTTTCTTGATCGTCGCCTCAAAGCCATTCTTATTGATGGTCCGCAGCGCCGACGTAGCGACTTTCATCGTAACCCATTCTCCCGTCGAAGGGATGAAAAAGCGCTTTTTCACCAAATTGGGCTTAAACTTACGCTTGGTCTTATTATTGGCGTGTGAAACGTTGTTTCCGACGCGTGTTCTTTTTCCTGTAATTTGACAAACCTTAGCCATGATCTTTCAATTATTGCAAATGAGGGTGCAAAGATAAGTTTATGCGTTTAAAGTTCAAAGGACAGATTCATCTTAGTTTTATAAAAACGATATTCCTATTATTTAAAGACTTCATTATCAATCCATCTTAACAAAAAAAATAAAACTAAAATCAGGAACCTGCCATCAGATTATCGAAACCCGTAGGGACAGTGCCGGCAGCTGCTTTTACAACAGTACCCTCGTTTCAGGTGATAGGCGGCGGTGAAAACCATCAAACCAGCTTCGGTTAAATAAAAATCTTCTTCAGCAAGGCCGTGGCTGGTTTTGCTCTTGGGAGGTCGGGGAATACGGTGACTCAATTTGCGGTAAGGTTTTGCTAACTTTACCAAAAACCGCTGGTTGTCTGGATTTGTTTCAGTGGCCATTCGTTCCGATCAGAAGCGGTCGGCCAGGCCTAACCAGACGCAGCATACCGCGTCCCTACCTACACCGAAAACCTATACATTTAATTTCTTGAAAAATGCAGCACCCCGACACCACTTACGCCAAAGCTACCGAACGCGCCATGGAACTGGAATGGCGCTATGGCGCGCACAATTACAAACCCATGCCCGTCGTGCTGGAGCGCGGTCTGGGCGTCCACGTTTGGGATGTCGAGGGCAATCAGTACCTCGATTTCCTGTCGGCCTACAGCGCCGTGAGCCAGGGGCACTGCCACCCGCGCATTATCAACGCCATGATCGAGCAGGCACAAAAACTAACGCTCACGTCCCGCGCTTTTCACAGCGATATTCTGGGCGAGTGCGAGAAATTCATGGCCAAGTACTTCGGCTTCGACAAAGTGCTGATGATGAACTCGGGCGTGGAGGGCGGTGAGACGGCCCTCAAACTCACCCGTAAATGGGCCTATAAGGTAAAGGGCGTGGAACCCAACAAAGCTGTGACGGTCTACGCGACGGGCAATTTCTGGGGCCGCACCTTGGCCGCCATCTCCTCCTCCACCGATCGATCCAGCACCGACGACTACGGCCCGTTTCTGCCCGGTGCCGCGCTGGTGCCCTACGACGATTTGAACGCGCTGGAAGCTATTTTCAAGAAAAACCCCCATGTGGCGGGCTTCATGGTCGAGCCGATTCAGGGCGAGGCGGGCGTCGTGGTACCACACGAAGGCTACCTGAAAGGCGTCCGCGATCTTTGCACCAAATATAACGTGCTGTTCATCGCCGACGAAGTACAGACCGGTATCGGTCGCACTGGTAAGCGTCTGGCTTGCGATTGGGAAGTCGTGAAGCCGGATATTCTGGTACTGGGCAAGGCGCTTTCGGGCGGTACCATGCCCGTGTCCGCCGCCCTGGCCGACGACGAGGTGATGCTTACCATCGGTCCCGGCGAGCATGGCTCCACCTACGGCGGCAACCCGCTGGCCTGCGCCGTGACGATGGAAGCCCTGCGCGTGGTCGAGGACGAAAACCTGACCGCCAACGCCGAGGCGATGGGCCAAGTTTTCAGGAAAAGAATGGAGGCTTTACAGGAAAAAACGGATCTGATTACGCTGGTACGTGGCAAAGGGTTGTTGAATGCCATCGTCATCGACGACACCGAGGAAAGCAGCACCGCCTGCAACCTCTGCCTCAGTATGATGCATAAAGGTCTGCTTTGCAAACCCACCCACGGCAACATAATCCGCTTCGCCCCGCCCCTCGTCATTGACGAACAACAGATGGATCAGGCTTGTCAGATAATTGAAGAAGTATTTTTGGAGTCTATCTAACCCGTTCATCCTCCTTATAATACCCCGCTTCGCGCCGGCCATCAGCGCGTTGTAGTACACCGTAGCCTTCGCGGAGGCCCTCGTGAAAGCTTCCCGTAAAGCGTTCGCCGTCGGCATAGAAGTAGGTTCCCTTGCCTTCGGGTACGTTGTGCAGGAAAAAACCGACGAACTTATCGCCGTTGGCGAAGTAGTAGGTGCCTTCGCCGGAGCGCAAATTGTCACGAAAGATACCTTTATAACGTACCGCGCCGCCAGAATAAAACTCTACGCCAAAGCCGTTTTTCCTGCCATTCTGAAAACTTCCTTCGTAGCGTTCCTGATTTTCCCGAATCAGGATGCCGGGCCCGTTGTAGCAGTCGCCCGAAGCACAGCCTTTTGGGGCGTGGTAGGTGATGTCGGTCTCGACAATTTCCTCGCGTACGGGCGCTTTGGGCGCGGGCCGGTAAATTTTTTCTTCGCGGGAGGCCGTAGCATTAGATAGTGAGGCAGGCAGTGCGCCGCCCGACGGTACGCCGCCCGGCACCTTATTAAATAAAGGGTACATTTTCTCAGCCTCGTTCCAACCCAGGCTGATGGCCTCGACGCGGACGCCCAGGCCGGGGTGCGAGTCGGTGCTTTCGACGCTCGAAAGCGTGCGGATGGCGACGAGCGACTCATCCAGCGAGGCTCCCAACTGGTGCAACACGAAACCCGAGAAGCGGTCGGCTTCCAGTTCTTTACTTGGGCGGCTGCCCAGGCCGTCGATGGTGTGGCCCTGCAAGTGGTGGCCGATTTCGTGGGCCACGATACTGACCGCCGACCAGTTGGTGTTGGTCAAGTCTTCGACCTGCTTCATGAATTGCCCGTCGTAGATGATGAAGCGCTTGCCGTCCACGACGGTGGCGAAGCAATTTTCTGTGTTGGGACACTCGACTACCACAAAATTCCGGGTCAGGCCCACGGGTTGCAGAATGCGCTCCACGATGCGTTCGGCGTGGCGGTT
>JBBSSJ010000060.1:0-17993 GCA_038242095.1 Cytophagales bacterium | reverse complement strand
CGCTTTTTGGCCATTCTTTTAATTTAACCCAACAAGTCCATAAAACCAAAGGCATACTGTTAAGTACGTTACCCGGTAGTGCTACCGGTTTGGAATACATTTAACCAGCCACGAACAGTCCAGGCAATGCCGTACCACGTGTCGTCCGTGCCAGACCAGCGACGGATCTTTATCGTGTAGGTTTCTCCTCGGCGTGCACTAAATTCAGCTATCTCGTAGCTGTTGTCCCAAGAGCCACTGTACCCAACCAAAACGCCACTATTGTCGTATATGTGCAGATCATAGTCCAATGTGAGTGTTGAACCGGTAACGTCGTCCCCCCCCCCCTGACACTTTACTATTCCAGGCTAATACCACTTTAACCCACGGATTGAGCAGGATGCGGGGTACTGTTACCTTATAACTGAATACGGTTTCCCTACGTCGTCCGATGTCCGCCGAACGCAGTGTGCCAACATCCCATCCCCGGCGTGTGCCAGAGGCATTGCGACTGCGTCGGTTTTGAGTGATGCGTAAACTTTCCAGGCCGTCTACGGCACCGGAACCATCCGATCCGTCGACGTTGGCGACTACGTCTCTCCACCATATGTTACCGTCCGGATTGAGAGAAGCGCACGCTAGCAGAATAGCGCGACAGCCTTCCGGCCACGACTCAAGTATGCTGTTCGCCTGCTGCAGTAAAGCAGTTACCCCAGCTGCCGCCGGTGCTGCCATGCTCGTGCCACTCATAGTTAATCCGACCGTGGTAACGCCTGTCCCATTGGCGCATAGCTCCGGCAGCTCACGATCACCATGCTTGGAAGAAGGATTACGAAAAACGGAGTCGCCTGCCATAGCCGATGCACTATCATTGTGGTTACCCACCGCAAGACTGTTGTACCCTTTGTGGTTTACGTATTCAGCTTCGGGTGGATGAATGTTATCAGAGTCGCCAGACCAATAATTTCCGGCAGCCTGCAGTATAGTGGGAAAAGGCCAGTGTAGGGCTAAGTAGTCTTTGTAGAGATCATCGTAGGACATTCCCGAAGATCCCGGTTCTGATGAACGGTGAAAGCTTTGGGAAATAACGGTACAGCCCTTTGTCCCAACTGCCCAGCTAAGTGCGGCCAGATCGAAGCTGTTTGCCGAGTGCAGGCGACACTGGGGCGCGTGACCATGGGGCCTATTACTTTCCTTATTCTTGACGATGCCATGCGTATGCCGTGCATGTTGGGAAGTACCCGTACTGGCAGGATCGAAAGATGCCGTAATAACTAAATTTGTCGTATTATCAGGACCCGATTCCCAGACGGCTACATTAATTCCCTTACCCGTGAAGCCCAACGCGTGTGCTTCATCGGATTGAGCTATGGCTATGGAATCGACCAGATCCTCAATTCCCGTTGTTTCGTGGAAGAAGATGCCAGCCACTTCCTTCCGCTCAGCAAGCGAACGTATTTGCTCAGGCGTCAATTCAGCATACACAACCGGGGCCAGTGGATCAACGGTTATGTCGGCATTAAACTCGCTTCGGAGTACCTCGCCCATTTTCCGGCTAATCTCCGAATTGCGCCGACGACTGGCAGCCGCAGTAGGGGATATGGCTTCGGTTTTTGTGTTTCCCTTTTTGCGCTCCAGCGGTTGGGAAGGCGTCGCTAACCATACCGCAACAGGTAGCTTACTGCTGGCTGCTGTCTGCTCCAGTTTATTGAAAAGCGCCTCATGAACGCGACCGAACTTCCTGGAACGGTCGGCTGCCACCTTAGCTAAAATATCCTCAGCCTTTACGGGCTTCCCCTGGTGGTCAAAGCCTAATTCAACGGGTTCTCCCGTTTCCCGGTTGACAGCCTTCATTAGTTCAATGTACTCGTTTTTAGGCCGTATAAACGAGGAGAGCCGACTGGTTTGCAGCGGTTCCAGTTGTAAGCGGACAAAACTCTTCACCTGTAGTTCCTTTGGCACACTGGCAATTGAATCGACCACCGTAAAGGGAATCACGCACCGATTACCAATTTGCTTTCCTTCTTTATCAAGTATTTCGTCAATGGTTAACTGGTGATTTCCAGGCTCCAAATGCTCTTTCTCCCCAATTGTAATTGTTTTAGCATCCTGAGAAAGCGTTGCGTAAACTCTCCTGCCGGAGAGTGTCACCGCGCCCTGCGCCGACTGGGAGTCGATAGGCCGATCTGATTCGATCCTGATACTGGTTTCTAAAAACACAATGTCAAATGGACTGATATTCACAGTGAGGTTTTTGGTGTCAGACATAGCTTTGGTTTGGTTAGAGGTGATAGGAGCGGGACTATACCTTTGATTGGCTGTAAAGATATTTCAAAAGTAATTATCTATACGTCAGCTATTTAGTTAACGGTAAATTCATTGAGTATTCGGATTCAACAATACTGTAGTGCGACAGGGTGGGTATAATTCCGGTCAGGACAAAGCCGCTGCCGCACCTAGCCCCGCTCCAAATCGAGCAAAGCAGCACCAGGTGGAGGGGAAAGAAAGGTGTTTTCATAGGAATGGGGGTTGATCGAGAGATAGCCAGGTTTAAGGGAAAATGCCGACAGCATTAAATTTTATAGCGGCTATTACGATCTAAAATACATGAAGTATAGTACGTTGCAGTTTGAGAAGGTAGTGGATGGCAACTACCTGGTAAGCATGAAGGTGGATGACAATTGGCCGAATAAGATTGATACGTTGATTACCTACGAGGGCATTGATAAACTTTTTGTTTTGGAGTTTTAGCGGTATTAATCACACAACCCGGCCCAATCGCTGTTCCCTAGAGAGCATCAAATGCTGGTGGTGCGGGCAAAAGTATTAAATGATGACTGGGAGGGCGATTTTAAGAAACTATACCCTCTGTTTAGATCACAGTCATGTACGGGAATGTCAAGCGCCGCTCAATAAGTACTCCCCCGAAACGGCGGACCGTCAGGCTTTTTATACTCTCATAACCAGTTGATTACCTGTTCAAAGATATAATTTTCCCCGCAAGGGAGTGCAGCCTGGAATTGATTCTGATCAGTGATGTGAATATTCCCCATACTGCCTTTGTTTATCCCAAGTAGACGAAGATTTTAATAAAGCGTCATTTGGAAGACGACAAATGTTTCACCAGCCAAATGCGTGTTAATTCAAAACCAGTCCAGGTTTTGGCCATTCTTGTCAAATCTAAATTATGAGCTTGAAATAGAAAAAACATAAGGCGTCAGAATTGACCATAGCCATCTAGGGTATTAATAATATCGTCTAGACAACCCGTGGGGCAAATTGTACGTTTGAGTCGTTAAGCCTGTTATGCCGTTGAAGAAGCTCATTTTGAGTACCTGTCCTCCGGCCGTTTTGAACACATCAACCGACTGGATAAGTACTCGTTTTCCAACCATGCACCATTCGACTCGGATCATCGGCGACCACTTCGGAATCCCAAAGAAAACTAGGCAGTTAGTTGCCTAACGTGTATAACCGCCTCCTTGGAAGAAGAACCCTTACATCGGCGAGACCGAAGAAAATTTACAGGCCGTGTTTGAAACTGCCCAAACCAAAGACTGGATTCTATTTTTCGATGAGGCCGAGGGGCTGTTAAGCAAACGCACCAACGTCGGCACGGCTAACGACCGCTACGCCAATCAGGAAGTGGGCTTTCTGCTGCAGGGGTTGGAGGATTATCCCAAACTGATCATTGTGGCGACCAACTTCAAGAATAACCTCGATAGTGCGTTTATGCGGCGGTTCCAATCCGTTATTTCCTTCCCGGTTCCCGACAGTGCCGAGCGGCAACTTCTTTGGTAAAAAATACTGCCCCAGTCCATCGAACAAACCGCCGATCTGAATCCGGAGGAACTGGCCCACCGCTTCGAAATCAGCGATGCCGCTATCCTGAACTGCATCCAACTGAGCAGCCTGCGGGCCCGAGCCCTGAAAAAACCGCTCAGCAGGGCGTTCCTAGTAGATGAAATTCGGAAGGAGTACCAGAAGGAGGGAAAAACGTTCTGAACGGGGTTGTTTTGGCAAATGGACAAATCACATGCACTGTTTAGTGAAATAGCGGATATATTTTTATAAATGCGTTGATTAAATTCCTGATTTTTATTACTTTTCCTCTCTTTCAAATTATTATACCCATCTTTTGCAAAACAAATAATATTCAAACAATCATTTGAATGGTGCAATTTTCTTTGCTGATCCAGACAATAAAAGAACAACAGGGCAATTGGATTCATAAGCCTGAGGTTCTTTACGTTCAACCGGGTTTCAGAGTAACTGATGATGAGATACAGCCAGAAACCATTCTGGTCGTCTTAAAACTGGGTCACTCAGCACCCCGGCTTCCTGAATTCATTCATGGTATTCCGATTGAAACGCGCTTTGCGACAGTTCAGGAAACTGTATTTGGTTTTCTCCCTTTATCAGCCTGGGAAGGTGTTTTGTTAGAATCAGCCCCCCCCCCCATCAACTACATCCCGCCGGACTCAAGCGAGGCGACTCTACTCGAACGGGAGGTCCATAACATTACCTGCCATGTGGGGCCTGATTCGGGGTGGAGTACCTTGAAGCCGTTTCTGGAACAGACTAATCGGAGCCTGACCGTGGCGATGTACGATTTCTACGCCGACCATATCATTGAAACGATTAACCATCTTGGACAAACGCCGCAGATTACGCTGTCAATGATTTTGCAGGCGGAGGGACGCGATGGCACTATGCCGACTCCAATAGCCAATAGATGGGGAAACCGGCTGACGTTTATACCAGCCGCTGTTAAAGGCCCCCGTCGTATTTTCAACAACTCCTACCACACGAAAGTGGCTGTGCGGGATTCGACGGCGCTTTGGCTGTCGAGCGGCAACTGGACCCCCACCAGCCAGCCGGTAATCGGTGTCGGGGCTGAACCAGTGTTGTACACCAAAGGAAATCGGGAATGGCATCTGGTGATCGAGGATGAGCCGCTGGCGAAAATGTACGAAACATTTATCCTTTACGACATGAGGAAAGCCGCCGAAGCCGCCGCTTTCATACCCGAATCGAGCCTCGAACTGCCCGATCTGCTGATACCCGAAACCATGTTTCTGCCCAAGGCCGTGGTTACGCAACCCCGTCCGTTTGCCGCCCGGACCTTTGCCCGGCCCGGTGAAGACCCAATTCGGGTGAAAGCCCTGATGAGTCCCGACAACTACGCGGCTGAAATTCTGGCCCTGATAAAGGCGGCTGAACGGTCGCTTTATTTACAATTCTCATACATACGCCAGCCGTCCACAGCCCTGTTCGATCAGATCATTTCGGCCATTGCCGAAAAAATGCAGGGCGGGCTTGACGTAAAGGTGCTGGTGGGGACCAATCAGGACCAAAACCATTCGATTTTGTTGACGACCCAACGCGGCTGGAAACGTTCGATGTTCCGAAGGCAGACCAGCAAGGTGCATAATAAGGGCATCCTGATTGACGACCGGATTACGGTGGTAGGCAGTAACAACTGGTCGTCGGACGGGACGCAATATAACCGTGATACAAGCCTTGTCTTGTTTTCGGAGGGCATTGCGGCCTACTACCGTGAGGTGTTTCTGTTTGACTGGGACAACCTGTCGCGCCCGATTGTGAGCAACTCGCCCGGTCTCCAACCCGAATTGGCATCTGCCAATGCAACCACACCCCCTGGAATGATACGTGTTGCCTGGAACACCTGGTTCGATAACTAATTCCTTATGCTGAACTATGGAGCTGAACTATGATGAAGAGGCAATGCTGGCTTCGATGTTGATTCCTCGGTTTACGGGTGAGACTCAATTTCGCGAAATTTTCCTCGGCCCGTTCCTCGGAACTCCTTTCGCCGAGCGGGTGCCCTTTTATTCTAAAATCGGACTGTTCGTTAGGACAGCTGTGAGGCAATGCAACGGTAAGGCTGGCTGGCAAACTGATCCGTCGGCTCTGAGGCAATTGTTCGACTGGCATGACTTGGCAAATGAATCGCAAGATTTGGCGAAGTTGGATGCCCGCATCCGCGGAATTGAGGCCGAAAACAAACAACTACGGTCCACGCCAAGCATCCTCGAACCGGAAACCATTATTAACGAAACCGCCCCTTTTGTCAATCGCAGCCAGTTTCGAAGTGCAGTTCAAGAACTCACCGAGCCATCTGCCTCTCAAAAACCGATCCTGTTGGTGGAGGGCGGAACCCTAACGGGTAAAACATATTCGGTCGAATATATTGATCACCTCAAGAGTGTCAA
Source organism: Cytophagales bacterium (assembly GCA_038242095.1). Classification (GTDB taxonomy): domain Bacteria; phylum Bacteroidota; class Bacteroidia; order Cytophagales; family Spirosomataceae; genus Persicitalea. Next base: position 11,778 of record JBBSSJ010000060.1, on the reverse strand, counting down.
TGGAGGGCTGTTCAACACCTATGTCCGAACGTTCGACTCTGATCAGGGGCTAAGCACAACCCCGGAAGACTTGGCCCGTGAATTGTTCATGCTAATGGGGCAGCAACTCGAACCGGACGGTATTCCTTCCGATAAAACCAACCTGAAAAAATACGTGCGCGACCTGGCCATGCGGGTGCTCAGCGAGGCCGCCCAGCGCGAAGAACCGCAACACTGGATCATTCTGGACAATTACTCGGGCAATCTGCGTGAGGACACCCGCGAGTTCCTGAAAGCCCTCTCCGAAGAAGTGACCAACGGGGTCTTTGCCATCCGGTGCCGCCTGATCTTTCTGGGTGCCGACCGCGACCTGTTGAGCCTTGTCCGAACCACTAAGTACCGGGAGGAGTCAGTTACGCGCTGTAGCCGCAGGGACATTGAAAAAACCCTGCGTGAAATATTGCTCAGTACGCCAGCGGTCCAGCCAGCGGCTGTAGATATGTTTGTGTTCGACAAGCTGCCCGACGATGTCTGGAGGATGTGGGAGATTAACCGGAGACTGGGGCTGCTTTTGCAGGCCGTGAGAAGCTTAGCCGCGCTAGAGGTAAGGATATCCCCTGACACCTTCGACGTGCAGACCGTACTAATGGGTTTTCTCGCCAAACTGCCCGAACTGCCCCCTACAACGCTGGATGAGCCGGAAGCCGAAATTCAAATGCTGACCGCCTACGAAAAGGAAGCCAAAATCCGCAACAAACGGAAAAGAGAAGCCGAGTCGATCAAGCGAGGTTTCATTCAGGAATTGGAAAAGTTTCAAAATGACATTTTGGATTCGCGAGAACCATGACCGATTTGACGCAGAAACTAATGGAGCGGATGCAATCGGTAGCGATACCGGCTCCCGTACCCCGGCTCGAAAAACCTCAAGACGATGCCCGATGGTCATTCCGGATGGCCGCCGCCGTACTGCACAGTTTCCAGCCTGATTCATTGCGCCCCTTAGACTCTTCTTTTGCCGATCTTAAATGCTGGCGAGTATTCCAGGAGGACATGGTGCCAGTAGCGGGGGGCTTTTCGGAAGGGCTGTTTACGCTTTCGTTGATTTCCAGGCGTGAAGCCCTGCGGCGGCTGGGTACACGCAAGGCCATGCAACTGGCACTACAAGCCAATCCCCACCGGGTTCAGACGCCCCTGCAACTCCTGTTTGAGGAATATGTGGCGTCGGAAACCGTCCCGCCCGCCGATTCCATGAGTTACGCCGAACTGACCCGACTGGCCTCGTTGGTCGATTGGCTTGGCGATCTCGACCCCACGCTTCCCGATGCGGCATCGTTGCAAATCCTGCTGCGGCAGAAAAGCGTGTTAGCCAATTTCGAGCATTTGGTGATCGAAAATTTTGTAGGACGGGAAACCGAGATGGCGCTCATCCGCCAACACATCGGGGCCTTACCCCCGACCGCCGACGATACCATCGGCCGACAGCAATTACAGCAATGGGCCGCACTGGAGCGCACTTCGATTCTGGTCATTTACGGTCCGGGAGGCATTGGCAAGTCGGCTCTTGTTGGCCGGTTGCTTTGGGAACACACCCAAACCCGCGACTGGAACCGCATCCCGTTTGCCTATCTGGCATTTGACCAAACGAGTTTACTTATCGAGTCGCCTTACACATTGCTACTCGAAATGGCCGATCAATTTGACCGGCAACTGCCATACATAGCCAAGGCCGCCGCCCGCTTCAAAGAGCGGGTGAGCCATTACCAGCAACAACGGACCGCACTGGCCGAACGGCAAAAGTTTCAGGAAACACGTGAGGCCCGCCTCAGCAACGTTCAGGACTTGGACAACCAGTTAATTGAATCGTTTGTTGAGTTGCTACTACACGTGACCAATCGGCACAGCCTTAACCATGTGAAGTATAAAATTTCAGCCTTGCTGGTGCTGGACACCTTCGAAGAGGTGCAGTACCGCGACCGTGAAAGCCTGACGGGGTTTTGGCGAATGCTCGATTTTTTGCAGAGCAAGGCCACGACGATGCGGATCATTATCTGTGGGCGTGCCCCCATTGGCGACACGGGCTTTGGTAACGGGATGCTTCGTGAAATGCCCCTCACTCAGTTGGAACCACCTGACCGCGTGCATCTGCTGACCCGCTTAGGTGTTTCGAACACGATGGTTGCCGAGGCTGTTGCCCGGCAGGTGGGTGGCAATCCACTCTCGCTCAGGTTGGCCGCCGATGTTATTCGTAAAGATAAGGACGCAGCCGACGAATCCGGAATTAAAGGCTTGCTGTTCCGGGTCGATGAACAATTGATACAGGGACAGTTATACACCCGTATTCTGGAGCATATTCACAATGAGAAAGTACAGCAGCTGGCGCATCCAGGCATGATACTGCGACGGGTAAATCCTGACATTATCCTGAATCTACTGGCTCCGGCCTGCCGGATCGAGGTCGAATCAATGGATGAAGCCGAACAGCTATTTGCCGAACTCCGGCGCGAACACGGGCTGGTGGTTATGGGTGAAGCAAATACGCTGATGTACCGACCCGAAATCCGGCAGGCGATGATTCGTCTGCTGAAGCAGGATAAGTTTAGTATCGTTCGACGGCTGCATCAGGAGGCCATTTACTATTACATGAGTAAAAAAAAGGCGGAACTAACGGAGAGGGCCGAAGAGATGTACCACCGGCTGGCCCTCGGCGAAGACTCTCGTTGGACATTGGACCAACGGTGGATGAAAGGCATCGAAAAGTCGGTTGCTGCGAATCAGGAAGAATATTCGGATGAGATGCTGGCCTGGCTGGCCTCTCGGATGAATCTGGAAGTAAGTCGTAGCGTCTATCAAAGCGCCAATATCTCCGAATGGGAACGCAACATCACCCGCAAAGTGCGATACGCCCTGAGCGAACTGCAAACCACGCAAGCATTGACGTTGCTGTCCGAACGGCCAGAACGGTTGGCTGACAGCCCCCTTTACGCCCTTGAAGCCAAAGTCTATATGCTGCAAAAAAAACTGACGAGGGCTTGGTACGTGCTGGAAGACGGTATCCAGCGAGTGTTGGAGTCATCCAACCGGGGGCGATTGGCTGAATTATTCTGGCTACAGGCACAGGTAGCCCTGCTACGCAATGAGCCCGAACAGGCAGATGCCCTACTGGTAAAGGCCGAAAAGGCCGTTGAAAAGGCCGAAGACCCAACACCGCTACTGCATATCCTTTGCCACCGCTGGATGCTGCGGCAGTACTCCCTAAGTGCTTCACCTCCGTCAAAACAGGAACTGGAAAGCAGGATCGATAAAGTGATTAGTGCCTGTTCACTTGAGCAACAACTGGGCGGACTTGATTCTTTTGTTGTTGCCCTCTGTTGGACAATCGTTATCCGTAATTATGGTAAACGAAAGTTGCCCGATTGGGCCGGTACTGCTGTAAACATTTCGGAAGAGATGCTGACCAGTGAAAACCTGCGCGGACTGGACCTCTACCGTAAACCCTGGGAGATTGACGACCAAGACAGTAATTACATTAGCGAGGAATCCATTGCATGAACACACTGCTTACACAATCCGAAATTTTAGAAGTCGTCAATGCCTTGGTGGGTAGTGACTTGAATGTTGCCAATGAACGGCCTGTCCTGTTGCAGACCATCAACAAAACCTTTGTGTCCAAACTGGCTTTCAACAATAAGCCCCGCATACAATTACTGCTCGATCTGGGCCAGATGAACACAGCTGTGCGACTGGCCGACGGGGAGTTGCCCCTCGAAATCTATCTGAGTAACGCCGTCCTGTTGCTCTCCGATACCGACCCTGCCTACGTGGTCATTCAGAAGACCCTCAACAAGGTGCGGCAACAGGCTTCGGGTTCGCCCCCCATCGACCTGGCTCTGGTTCCCGAAACCAAAGAGGTTATCGTTCATGCCGATGACATGGTGTCATTTGCATTTATGGAGGCCGGACTACAGTCCGCTGCCGGGGTGATGCGACTGCGGGTGCCGCGTTACGAGAACGGAAAAGCTCGCGTGTTGTCTGGAGGCAATCCGGTCATTTTCAACGGTACAGCCTGGCTGCTGACCGACTCGCTGATCATGACCAATCATCACGTCATTAACGCCCGGCAGGGAGACGAACCTTCCGCATCGAAGGCGGATTTTGAACTACAGGCCGCCGGCACCAGAACCGAGATGGATTATGACCGGGAAGATCAGGAGGGAACGTTGGCAGGCATCATCCGGCTGGAAGCGCACGATGCTGCCCTCGACTATGCCATTCTGCGGATTCCAGCAGTCAGCAACAGAACGGGGCTGCCCCGCGCCAACCAATCCGTCGAAAAAGGCAACCCGGTCAATATCATTCAACACCCCAACGGGAGGAGTAAACGTTACGCCATACGAAACAATCTGGTCAGCGCCGTCGACGGAAATGACATCCGGTATTTTACCGACACCTATGGCGGCTCGTCGGGGTCGCCGGTCTTCAATGACAGCTGGGAGGTCGTAGGCCTGCACCGGGGGGCCAAATTCGTTTCAGAGGTGCAGTTTCAGGGTAAATCCACTGCCTATGTGAACCTCGGAACGGCATTGCCAGCCATTCTTGAGCATATTAAAGCAAGCAACCCGGCACTTCGTGCTGAAATTGATCAGTAAACAGGCAACTATCCTTACAGATACCATGACTTTTTCTAAACTCAATTACATCAATGTGGGTGAACACGGCACCTTTGTCGGCAGCTCCACGCCTACCGCCGACATTGACGCCCTTTTTGCCGAACTTCAAACTCGTAAGCCCTCCCGACTCGTCTTCCATTTTCACGGAGGATTGGTGGCCAAGGGCGCCGGGATGAAAACCGCCCAGAACATTCACAAAGCATTGGGCAGTCCGAGCGTTCACGTGGTCACGTTTGTCTGGGAAACGGGTTTCTGGGAAATCCTCACCCGCAATCTTACCGAGGTTGGGGAAACTGGCTTGTTCAGCGAAATCCGCAAATTCGTCATCAAAAAAGTGGGCGAAAAGCTGGGTTTTACTATCCCCGGCGGGCGCGGCTTTGGCCAGATCACCGACGTTGAGGTGACCATCGAACTGGCCAAAGACGAACCGCTAATGCAGTATAGAGATACGGCTCGTGTCAATGCCGAAGATCTGACTCCGAGTCGGTTGAAGGCGTTGGAAAGCATTATTGAAGCCGAACTTAAACAGGAAATCGATGCTAACTCAGCCATCATTCATCTTTTAGAGAAAGAGGCTCCGCATACACCCGAATTTAACAAAGCAGAGTACGGCATTCCATCGGCCACAACCGGGGAAACCGGGCGCGGGTTGCTCACCCCGAAGATTATCAAAGGACTGGCCACAGTAGCCATACGGTCTATTCGGCGGTTTGTTCGAAAAACCGACCACGACCCCTATCCAACCATTATCGAAGAGATTTTTCGGGAGTTTTATGTGGGCAGCTTAGGCAAATTCGTCTGGGACAATATCAAGGAAATTGCCGAAGAAGGGACTTGGGCAAATAACGACGGACTTTCGGGTGATAAACGCCGGGTGGGGGCGTATTTTATGGAAAAACTAAACGAGTTTCAGGCCAATCATTCCGAAGTAACGGTGGACCTGGTTGGCCATAGCGCTGGGGCTATTATGGTATGTCACCTGCTTAAGAACGCTGCCGAACCGCAGTACAAGGGCATCCATATTCGGAACATAGTTTTCCTAGCTCCAGCCTGCACCAGCCAGTTGTATCGGGATGAGGTAATATCCAAACCCGAGCGTTTCAAGCAATTTCGGATGTACACTATGCTTGATGAATTCGAGAAGAAGGACTGGGTCGTAAAGGTCATCTATCCGCGTTCACTACTGTATTTGGTGTCGGGCCTGTTTGAGGCTGAGGTCGATACACCTATTCTAGGCATGCAACGCTTCCTGCTCGATAAGGAACCGTTTTCGGATAACGAACTGCTGACTTCCGTTCGCGGGTATCTTTCTGAGGAAGGCAGGGTGTGCTTTTCCAAATCGAAAGACGATGCCTTGGACGGGTTCCGCTCTCTTTCCGTGCGGCACGGCGATTTCGACGACGACCAACCTACCTTGAAGAGCATCGCCTCGCTGATTGCCCAAGACTAACACCGACTGACATGGCAAAACATCCTGACCACTATGCATTGGTCATTGGCATCAATGACTACGCCGAAAAAAGCCGACGGTTGAACGGGGCTATCAACGACGCACAGGCCTTCATCAATTGGCTGACCACCGACCAAGGCGGTGGCCTTGCTCCCGCCCACTGTCTGAGGTTGTTCTCCGAACCAAATCCGCTGATGCCTGGCCAAGACGATATCGAAAACCGGATTGAGGATCTTCGCAATATCGTCCTGACGAACCACCCCGATGATGGGCAGGCTCAGCGACTATATTTTTATTTTAGCGGCCATGGCACCGGCATCAGCCCGAGCAATGTGGGGTTGTGTTACTCGCACTGGTCAACCAGCCGTAGTGGTGCCCTCCTGAGTTCCAGCGATTACTTGGCGTACCTCCAAAACACGGGACTTTTCCGGGAAATCATCGTTATTCTGGATTGTTGCCGCAGTTGGGAAGGTTCGGCGGGGTCCCCACCGAGACTGACCCCTGAGAAGCCCGATGCCAAACGGGTGGCAGACGTAAAAATACTGACGCTTTACGGATCGGAGTTTCTGGCTAGATCCATTGAATCGTTTAACGCTGATACGTCTGAGGTTCGCGGTTATTTCACATCTGCCCTGATCGACGGGCTAAACGGCAAAGCGGCTATGCCTGCCACTGGCGAGGTAACCGTCGGATATTTGCGCAACTATTTGGAACGCGAAGTGCCTCTGCGTTCCAAAAACGCCCAGAAACCCCGGTTTCGGATTAATGAGAACCTGACCGACAAATTCGTATTGCTGAACGATACTGAAGAACGAATCGACTATCGGTACGATACCTCTTCATTCGTCCGGCTAGCTATTGAGTATGACTCGATTATTAGTGCAGATGTCGTGGTTTATTCAGTTTTCAATGAAATCTGTCATGAGGGGTCGGCATCTAGGGTTGTTCCTTTGTCTAAAGGTCGCTATTTCGTAGTAATCAACTATCCCACCTTCATGGACTCGCTGGACCTTGACCTTCTGACGGATTATACGTTACGAATAACTGGTCAGGTAATTCCAAAGGTAAGCCCGCTCAAGGAAGTTAAACCGCTAGTTTCGATCAAACATCAGGTACCCACCTCCTCAGCCCTGATCAAGGGTACAGCTGGAACCCATGAGACCTTCGGACATCCGGTCGAAAGGGCAAGCAAAACACCAACTCATACGATTCTCAACGGGACAGGCGCACGATTGCTGATCTTCGTCCGTCACGCACATCCCACGCCCGACCCCACGATGACTCAAAAACTTGCCCTGACCGATGTCAATGGACAACTATGTTCCGTTTTTGCGGATAACGACTTATTTATTGAAGATACAACTCATCCTGATCGCCACAAACAGGATGGCTATTTTGCGCTGTCCGTAAAGGCCAAACCGGGCCTGTATTTCTTACTGTATTTTGGTGAAAAGCCTCGCCAATTAGCTATACGTCTTTATAAGGGACGGCAAACCGTTGTCTTTATGCTGTATAACCAACAGCCACTATTCGACACCGCCCGCGTGTTTTTACCTCGCAGCGCAATCGGTTACCAAGTTTATTTCCAGCAACAGGAAAATCTGGACTTAGACACCGCTATTGCCCTTTTCCAGACCAATCAGTCGTTTATTTCCCCAGATATAGTTCGCCGGCTGCTCCATGCCAAATTCGAAGATCCCATGCTTGGCGTAGTGGGTGCTTATCTGCTCTTGCGCGGACGTCATAATCAGGAGGCTTGGTATGCCGGATTCAAGAATCAAATCGAGGAGCAGCACCAGACCGAAATAGATTACTTTTCTTTAATTATCAACAACCTGCAGCATTTGCTAGGCCGTAACGATCCGGATGTGAAAACGCTACGCCTGTTAGCCTCGGACTTTATCGAAACCTTCCGTGCCGAAACCTTTAGATTCGACCAGCCGCCCATAATTACTTGGGGGCTAAGGCAACTCATTGAACGGTCGGCTACGAACTCAGCCCTGATTGATTCTAATAGCCCAATTCTCAATATCGTCACGAAAGTCTATAGCGATTGTGTGTATAGTAGTTGGCAGCATAGCCTAACGCTCAACAGCTTGCTTGAACCCCGTGAATCGAGCCAGGATATAAAAGGAATAACGGTGGACGATTCGTTAAAAATTGCCGTCTGCGACCAGATGATCTATTTCATTAAGAGAGCCGAAAAATATAACACCCCAATCCAGCCCGAACAAGTTCCTTCTGTCCAGGACATCGCCCGATGGGTGGGCTTGCCCCAATTGGTGATCGAAGCGGCTATCCAAGAATTGAGTCGACCAGACGATTGGTGGTGGGACGACCCCACTGTAATCGATCAGTTGGGTATTTCTACTGCCCAACAGCAAAATCTTCGTGATTTGATTAAATCAAAAGGTTTTTAGTCTTCTTTTAAAAAGGGGTTAATTATTTATAATACAACGAATTAACTAGAAATATTTAGGGTAAAAAATGCAAGAAATCGGCTTTTTCCTCTAAAAAACTTGCAGATATTATGCTCGCCAAAAAGAAAGATGGGCCCCCACTCGGCTTTTTCTCTACCTTCCGCGACCAGCTCAATCAGAAGCACCCTTTGTTCCTTCTGGTCGATCAGATCGACTGGCAGTGCTTCGAGCAAGCATTCGCCCGGCTCTACTGCCCCGACAACGGCCGGCCAAGCCTATCCGGCTGATGGTGAGCCAGCTGATGCTCAAGCACATTCGCAACATCTCCTACCATAACGTCGTCGAGCAGTGGGCAGAGAACAGCTACTACAAATACTTCTGCGGTGAGGATAGCTTCGTACCCGGCCAGCCCTACGATTTGAGTGAACTGGTTCATAAAAGCTCAACAAGTTAGGTTTATCAATGAAAAGTACGAAACATAGCTGAACCTACTTTCTGAAACCTGTTTTTAGCGCCTAGGCAAAAATAATCCCCGCGAATGGGCGGGGTTTAGAAAGCTATGGCTTCTTGGACCTAAATTTTAAAGAGATTTAGCATTACGGTCAAGAAGAGCTTCTATTTATCGAAGTTTAAACAACGCTCAAAAGGAGATTTGTCTGTCACTGTTATATTATAAAGAACTTCTTGTGCATCTAAATCTCTCATTTGACTAAGGTCAATAATGTATTTTGAACTAGCTTTATTTTCATATCTATTAGAATTGTTGCCGTCATTAACAGGATAGGAAGTAGTAAAATCATAACCTCTTGATTTAACTTGATTTTTTAATGCAGCATATTCTTGTTGACTTATTGTTGTGTAACTTGTTCTGACAACTATTGCTTCTAAACAATAGTGTAAAGATATACTACGATATACACCATTTTTATTATTGTTAGAATTGAACTTGTGAATTGATATTGATCGGCTTATTGCGTATGAGGGTGAAACACTAAAACTTTTTTGTATCATAAAGTCATCTATTTGATCTCTATTTAGTTCGTGTAGTTTAAAAAGATCAGCTAAGTTAATATTTTGAGACTGAGCTTCAAACGTAGAAAAAGCAATTGCAAGACATAGAATCGATTTAATATAAAACGGTTTGAATAATGATAGCATAGTATGTGATATTAAAATAAGGGAGATAGAATAATAAAATTAGAAAGAAAAAATGCTTTTTTGAAACGTTGTTGAGAACTGGCGAGAAATGAGGGCAACCCTTGTAGGTGATATGAAATAGTGTCCAGCTAAGTTGTTATAACATTAAGCAGTGTACCTTTTATGTGTGGAGCACAACATTAAAAGATCTTCATTGTTACATATCAAAGATTGAGAAGCCTAAAATTATATTTAATACGCTTTTCTATTTCACAGCGCCAGTTCCATATCGATTTATTAGAACTTCGATATTTTTTCTTATCAAATCAGTTGCTGAATCTAATTGTTTAATATCTTTTTCAATATTATCTTTAAAATCATGTGTCATGCTAATTATTTCATTATACTTTTTAAAGGCATCTGTTACCAAAACACTAACATCACCCTCAATCAACTTTTTCATATATAAATCAGTAATAACTGCATTTCTGAACGGAATTATAAATTCGTTTTGAAATCTTTCCAGATTTGTTGGTTCATCGTTGGCAACATTTAGATAATCTAAAAGAGCAGTATTATAAATTTTGTAAATTTCTGACGATTGCATTGACTTACTATTAAGGATAATTAGTTTATCATTTAATGAGTTAGCTAAATTTAAGACCATCATTGCATAATCGCTTTTTCGAGAATAGTCATATTGTGACTTGAACTCTTCCATATAACTTAAAAGTTGCTCTTTTAAATTCTTAACTGTATCAAACCCGTAAAATATTGGACCTAATACATCTATTTTTAATTGGTTTCTTAGTGCATGAAAATATTCTTCTTGATCAATTTTTGTTGTAAGTCTGTTCAAATCATCCGCTCCTGAAAGATAAACACTCCCAATATTAATGGGGTCTTCTGTTAGGTCTTTAACAAAGTTATCTAATTCCGTTTTCAGTATTCCAGAATAATCATATGACTTTTCGATTAAATGCGTTAAATATCTCAGGCTATCTATCTCCTTATTATTTTTTTCCTCTATTCTGTTTGAAATATAATATGATTGCTGAATTCTAATTACAATATAGGCGGTAAATCCCGCTAAGATCCAAGCAAAAAATTGTATGAAAATATCATAGAAAAAACTATTACCATCGGAGCTGAACTCACCGGACTGAAAGTAAAATTCAAACATAACTTTTTTAATAGTAGTTAGTTAGAAAATGTATTAAGAATAGTAAAGGTGGAGCAACAATAGCTAAATGATACCAAAACCTCGTTTTATAGTAATATTCTGCATGAATGTATAAACAATACCACCCAGAGAGCTCGTAATATTCTTTGTTATCTAGCTTAAAGGTCTTGAAATCTATATTTTCATGGTTGGGGTATGCTTCAAGTAACTCTTGATATTGCCTGTTTAAATCTTTGATAAAATTAAGATTTTCATCATCTGATAATTTAGTAGGATAGGTTTTTAATATTCTCAATTCATTGTAAATATTGGCAATTTTTAGAGCACATGTATGATATTCCCTTGCTCTTAACTTATAATCTTGGGTAGACTCAATTTGACTAAATACTAAAAGTAAAATTGCACAAGCTGTTGAGCCAAAAGCAACGATATTTTCATTTACTAATGATTCATTGTTTATCTGGTAAACTGATAGTAAGCCGAAAATTATCAAATAGGCACTAAAAAAACTCAAAGCTTTAACTGAAAGATTATTTGTTATTAATAATCTTTTATTTGCTTTGAACCTTGAACCCTTAGTTGACCATAGTTTATGGTTTAATTCTTCCAAAAAAGTTTTTGTCAGGTATTCTTTTTGGTCGCTCATTTTTTTTGGAAAGCACAAGATTACTGGCTTATGATTTTTAGTAGGTCTATTGAATTATTCAGCTATAGACCTCATTTTAAACGTATCAAGCAAAAACGTACAAAGCGTTATACCAGCACCAACGGCCAATTTAGCATGCCTAGGTTGCATACCATTAGACTTGTTGCAAAAGGAATATAAATGTATTTTTGGTGCTATGAATATTTCAACTACGAGTTTAACAACGGAAAGAAAGTGGCGTTCTGTGACTGGATATGATGAGAGTCGTTTTAGAAAACTGCTTTCAAACTTCGAGG
>JBBSSJ010000059.1:0-18063 GCA_038242095.1 Cytophagales bacterium | reverse complement strand
TAGGAGGTGCGCTCCACCGACGGATTGAATTCATACAGGCAAACGATCTTGATGCGGTCGCCCTCGCGCTTGAAAAACTGGCCGCCGCCTTTGCTCTTGAAAAATGCTGGGTTCATATTCATCGTCGTGTTCAATTAGATTAAAGGTTAGTTTTAACTGGCCATTTTCTCGAACCGACGCGGTTCCAGCGGAATGACGGCCGCCTCCTGCGGGCTGCGCGGATCGTTGCCGAATTCGGCACTCAGGTACTCGGGCAGATTTGCCTTGAACTCAGCGAAACGCGCAACGCCCATCGCTTTGGCTACGTAAGCTTCGTGGATGGAGTTGATGTACCGCACCGTCTCGAAAAGACAGTTATGGAACAGTCGGAAATCAATATCAGCTTCCAGGAATCGCTCGATCTCGCGATGGTTACCACTGATTTTCAAGCGGGCAAATAAGTCGAGAAAACTTGTCGGGCTCACGTTCCTGGCAATTTGGCCCCATTCTTTGGCGCCAAAACGGGTCGCTACTTTACCAGACTTCGTCATAATAGCCTTCTCAGGATCAACCTGTGTGCGCTTGCGCGTAGCCTGCATTTGGCGGGTACGCGTGGTGCGCAAAAATTGGCCTACCTGCGCCTGCCATTCGTGCGGCGTGTCGGTGAGCTGCAGCGAGGGCTTATTGTGTCCCGAGCTAAGCCCCATCATGGTAAACTTTCCGGAGTGTCCCATCGCACCGAACGCCAGTGGAGCCGGGTACCAATTGGCGGCCACTAGCCTCCCTACGCGCGCACGCGCGATCCATTCGGTGTTCACACTTCCCCCCTGCACCGCCAAAAAGGCCTTGGTACCAAAGAAGATGCTATAATAAGCCTGCGGAAAAGTCCAGTACAGCGCATTGCGATGATACGTCTCGTCGCCGTTTTCGGCGGTCTTGCGCAACGTATACTCCGTGTTCCAAGCCTGCACGAGGTACTTCTTGGCAGTCTCCTCTTGCGCCTGCGTTAGCTCCGGCGCAAATTCGCGGAAGTGCCATACGTCATCCAGACTTTTCGTATCGCGAAGATGCTGGATATGGCGATTGATTCCGAAAAAGTGATTTAAGAACACTTGAGCCGGAATCGAACGCCGCCATTCGGCATCGTCTTTATATGATTTTTCCAAGGTAGTAGTCATGCGTAATATAGGTTTTTGGCCTGTTATAAATAAACGATAGTACGCTGGAAATAATTCCTTCTTTATAATATATTTGTATACTACTTCAAGTACCCAAATCAAGCAGCCATTTGCCACTTCTCAGGGAGCTCTATACCCAGAAAACGGTAGGTTTTTTCGGTAACCTCCCGGCCCCTTGAGGTACGCTTAAGGTACCCTTCCTGAATCAGAAAAGGCTCGTATAATTCCTCGATGGTTTCGGCTTCGTCGGCTACGGCGGTGGCAATGGTCGACAAGCCCACCGGACCGCCACCAAACTTCTCGACGATGGCCGTCAGGATACGGTTGTCCATGTCGTCCAGGCCGTTTTCGCCCACCTCTAAAGCCCGCAACGTGCGCTGCACGACCTCGGTCGTGATGGTGCCCGTGCCGAGCACCTGCGCGAAGTCACGGGCACGGCGCAAAAGGTTGTTGGCGATGCGCGGCGTCCCCCGGCTGCGGGTGCCTAGTTCCAGCGCTCCTTCGGGGCTGATGGGACAGCCGAGCAGGTCCGCCGAACGCTGCACGATATTGGCAAGTAGTTCAGGCTTGTAGTACTCCAAGCGGCAGGAAATACCGAATCGGGCGCGTAATGGCGTGGTTAGCATACCGGCGCGGGTGGTAGCTCCCACCAAAGTGAAAGGGCTGAGACCGATCTGCACCGAGCGGGCATTGGGTCCGCTGTCGAGCATGATATCGATTTTGTAATCTTCCATCGCGGAATACAGATACTCCTCCACTACGGGACTAAGCCGATGGATCTCATCGATGAAAAGCACGTCTCCGGGTTGCAGATTGGTAAGCAATCCCGCCAGTTCGTTGGGCTTGTCGAGCACGGGCCCGCTGGTGGTTTTGAAATGGGCACCAAGCTCGTTGGCCAAGATCGCCGACAGCGTGGTTTTGCCCAGACCGGGAGGACCGTGCAACAACACGTGGTCCAGCGGTTCCCCCCGCTCGCGGGCGGCCTGCACAAAAATTCGGAGGTTGTCCAGCACCTTCTCCTGCCCGGCAAAATCCTGAAAACTCAGCGGCCGTAACGCCCGCTCCAGCTCGACCTCCTGGGGCGAATCCAACGTGGTTTGTCTTACAATATTCATACGCTTCTCTATGGTTCAGATACAATACAAATATAAGATATTTTCTTAGGTTAGCATATATTTATATTATATTATTTTATCTTTGTCCTGACTAAAATTGAACGACAAAAATGAGAGGAAAGCAAGGCATCATATTGTACTTAAAGCAGTGGGTAGCCCGGCACGGCACCATCTCGAGCCAGTGCTACCAGATAGCCCATACCGGCGGCCTCACGCCCAAAGAAATCCGCGAAGCCATCCGTGTCGGACTCGAACTCCACGACGAGCGTATCCGTCACTACCACGGCCGGCAAGCGGCCTGAGAATTGAAAAGGTGAACATATTCGATGAGCAGAAGCGGCGGGAAATTATGCAGGCGATTCGGTCCAAGGACACGAAGCCGGAGTGGCTTGTGCGGCGCTGCCTGCACGGGCACGGCTTCCGCTACCGCCTGCACGACCGGAAATTACCGGGTCGGCCCGACATCGTGCTCAAAAAATACGGTATGGTGGTTTTTGTGCAGGGCTGTTTCTGGCACGGTCACGCGCCTTGCAAGATTGGCAAACTGCCAAAAACGAATCGAGATTTCTGGGAGAACAAGATCGCCAATAACCGTCAGCGCGACGAGCGCAATGTATTCCTTTTGGAAAAGCTAGGCTGGATGGTCTGGACGATTTACGAATGCGAACTGCGCACCGTCACCGACCGTGCCCAAACCCTGGGCCGCCTGCTCCGCTTCCTGCACGGGCGCGAAAAAGCCGATTATACGTTGGGAAACGAGACAGTCGGCCGGTATGAACTGGTGGAGGAAGAGTTGCCGGGTTACGGAAGCGCGGCGTAGTAGCTACTTTTCAGTCGTAAAGTATTTTACCAAATCGTCTTCAAGCCTTCTTTTTTGTAAGCTCCAAACCTAAGGTCTGGCGAGACGATTGGGATGCCAAGTACTAAAGCCTGGGCGGCGATGAGGCGGGTGGGACGCGCATCGACATCGAGGCGGGTGCTTACCCAATCGTCGGGCTTGTGTTCCCAGCTGATGTCGATGTGTGAAGCGCTTTGCAACGAAGCATATTTTTGGTAGGCTTCGGTGTCCATCGACACGCTTTTCAGATCAAATCGGTCAAGAATTTTGTCAAAAAAGCCGTTGGGTTTTTCGCTAATATAATGGCCTGTCCGCATCTTGTCAGTCCATTCGCGTATGCTTTCCATACTTACCAGACACTCCACACCTTCTTCATTCAACATGAGTCGCGCGCCGTGTGAGAGCCGGTCGGGACAGCGGAACAGGTAGTCGAGGGTGGGCGTGTCAAGCAAAATCTGCCGGGGAACCCGCTTCGGATCGGCCAATAGCTGTCCGCTATGGCTCAACTCGGAAGCATGAATGCCCCACACATCGGGACTTACGGCAACCACGGTTTGCTTCACCCACTTGTCCCAACTGGCCTGGGTCTGCTTCTTCTTTGGGGTGGCCTTTGGTTCCTCCGACGGCGTGACTTCCGATTCGACAACGGGCGTTACCGCTTGACTCCGGCGCGCTGGTTTAGCGACTTTGTCCTTGGGGGCCAGCGTTGCCACCCGGATTGGGGCGCGATCCGGAGTGATCACTTTTGATTCGTTTTTCCGCACGGACTTGGCAGGTGCTTTCTTTTCCTCGATTATGTCGGCGGGCGTGTCTTGCCGTTCGGGAGCGGGTACTTCCTTTTTCGTCCTGCGCTTCTTTGGAGCCTTTTCGGGCGCTGTCTCCAGTTCAGCTGGCGTAATGAAAACAATTTTCCCTAATAAATCAGGCGCTTCAGACTTGCGCGGTTTCCTGGCCGTTAACGGCGCTTTGAATGTGGGCACCGCCGGTATACCTTCCGGCGCGGCGGGTTGTTGTACTTTATGCTTACGCGGCTTCCTGGCCATTGCTTCCATTCGTTGGGTCTAGGTATCCGAGAAACCAGCGCTCCGGCAATTTCTCTTTAAAATCGTTGGGCCAGGGATTTACCGCAGCCTGGCTGCGGGCCTGGTGGGTGGCTTCCAATTTACTCGCCCGCCATTCCAGATACTGCGTCATCACTTCCAACAGATCATGCGTGTGGCGGCCCTGCGCGCGACGGAACGCGTACATCAGATCACGCAGGCTCTCGCGGGAATAGGTATCGTAGAGCCATTCGGCAGTTTGCCGGAGACGCCACGCCCCGAAGGTCGCTTCGGAGTTAGTGGGTAATCGGTCGAAGTAAACCAGCAATGCCAGCCCAATCAGCCGACAAACCAGATCGGCGCCGTGTTTTTCGCCGAGTTGGGCCAATTTGGGCGAAGCGAGTGCTTTCTCGAGATTAAGACTGAGCTCAACGCTGCGGTACATATCGAATAAGCCGTGCGCGTCGGCCGCGTTGCTCCGATGCAGATCCTGCCAGCTCATTTGCTGCACCGCCCGAAACAACTCCCACTCCGGCGAGATGACGGGCGGGTTCCAATTGTCAAATTCTTTAAGTTCCGACATACAATTAATATTTTATAAAGTATGTTTTAAAAATAAAAGCTTGAAAACCAAAACCTATTTGATATGTTTGTGATTCCAAGCAAATATATACAAATTTTGTACTATATGAAAGATAATCCACTCGATATTCACGAATGCATCGAGTACCTGATGCAGACCAAAGGCATGACCGTTTATGGACTGAGCAAAGAACTAGGCTTTGATAAACCCGCCAAGCTTTACACGATTCTCAACCGCCGCACCAAGCCCAGTTACAATACACTCATCAGTATCACCAATCGCTTTGAAGATCTCAATGCTAACTGGCTGCTTCGCGGAACGGGTAATCCCTTTGCCAGCCAGCAATCAGAGGCCAGCCTCAACCAACTCGAACTTACTCAGGAGCGTAACCGCAGCCTGGAAGATCAGGTGACCGACCGTAATAAAACCATCGAATTGCTCAAACAGCAAATCATGATTTTGCGCGAAGTTATCAACCACAGCCATCGCAGCGAAGCGGTTTCGTAAAGCCGATCATGCCGGGCGGAAACTCCACCCGGCGCCAACGCTTCATTAGAACGGCAGGTCGTTGAGCCGGGGATAGAACTCCAACCGTTCGTTCTCTTCACCGTAGGCCTCGGTGGCTTCCTCACAGAGCGACTTCAACGCAAGTCGGTTGTATATATTCTCCACTTCCAGCGTGTGGTAGGGCGTCACGATCTTCGTACGGCGCTCCCCAATCTCCACTTCTTTAATACTTTTCCGATCCACCATGTGGAAAGAATGCTGTCCCCGCAGGGCAATAAATCCGTTATAGGTCATGATGTTTTTATTTTTGAGATAAAGAAAACTGTCTCCCACAATACTGACGGACAGATAGATACTTGTCAACTATCACCACGGGGCCGCTTCGGCGTACCGACCCCGCACTAATCAAGCTGCTTGCTGCAACGAGAAATCTTCCGGCGGGTCGATGGCCAAGTAGTAGCCCTGCGACACCAGCTTGTGTTGAGCCGAGGCCGTCAGCGTTTCGTTGCGGAACACCCGGTGGGTTCTAACAAACTCGCGCATCTCAGCGATGCGCTCGGCGTCGGCGGTCTCATAGGAGAAGCGCGCAATGAACCACGACTTGTTGGGGTCGTTCTTGCTCTGCACCCGCTCAGGCTTGATAGTCAGCACGACGTCACAAAGTGACTTTCGCTCGTACAGAATTGGTTCGAGTAGGCGGTACAACTCATTCACTGAGGTGTTGTTGAACATGACCGAGGCAACACAATTATCCTCATCTACGAAGAAAATCTCAGCCCACAATTCCTGTTGCGTCCGTCCGAAAAGATTGTCTTCGAATATACGGTAGGCAATTGGTTGAAAGGAGAAGGAAGACAGCAGGCGCCCCGACTTATCGGTCAATACGCGGTCGCCGTAGAGGTTAAACTGTCCGTTCTGACCGTTAAAGCGGTACTCCCGCGGACGGCCTTCAAAATATAGATACTTCTGAGCATTGGCGTGCACGAGCATATCGTCCGACCGCTGCATCAGGCCCGCCGGTGCGGCTACCAATCCTGCTTGCTGTGTTTCTTGTTTAGTCGTTTCCATTGGTTATTCTTATATGGTAATATGATAACACAAATATAAGGCATCGTTATGATATATCTATATTATAATACAAATTTATTTGTGTTTTTTGCTAAATAAAACATGAATACGAAAAACGGTAGCTTTAGGTACCTTTGTCAGCAAACCTCAAACTTTCCATGCTGACCGATTTCGGGATCATTCTGTTGTTCATCGTGGCGGGCATCGCCCTGTTGAGCCTTGTGCTCGGTATTGGCCGGTTGCTCCGCCCCGACCGCCCCAACGCCGAAAAAAATGCCACCTACGAGTCGGGCGAAGAACCCGTCGGCAACGCCAATGTGCAGTTTAACGTCCGCTTCTACGTCGTGGCGCTGATCTTTGTGCTGTTCGAGGTCGAACTGATCTTTCTGTTCCCGTGGGCGGTAGTGTTTGGTCGAGCCGACTTCATTGCCCAAACCGATGGACGCTGGGGCTGGTTTGCGCTGGCCGAGATGGCGGTATTCGTGGGCATTTTGATTCTGGGCCTCGCCTACGCCTGGGCCAAGGGATACCTCGACTGGGTGCGCCCGCAACCCAAAGTCACGGAAGTGGATTCGCCTGTGCCGGCGGAGCTATACGGGCGGGTGAATGAAAAATACTTATCAGAGGAGGAAAAGGCGGCCCCTTCGACTGGAACGCCAGCCCGGTACGCTCAGGATGACAGACAAAGTTGAGAAGAGATGAAACTCAGTCTTCGTAATCTTAGAAAAAGCTACGGAACCCACGAAGTACTATCCATCCCCGAATGGAGCATTGGTGAAGGTATTTACTGGATTCACGGAGAAAACGGGGCGGGTAAATCCACGCTGTTTCGGACGCTGGCGGGGATGCTGCCTTTTAAAGGCGAAGTATTGCTCGACCGGCAATTTGATTTAAAGCAACAGCCCGTTGCGTACCGTCTGCGGCTGAATCTGGGCGAGGCCGAGCCGTTGTACCCTTCTTTCCTCACACCTGCCGACCTGCTGGCGTTCGTAGCGGAGGCGAAACAGAGTCCCGCTGGACAAGTGCAGGATATCATACAAGCACTTGGCATCAACTACCTCGACCAACCGATGGGTTCCTGTTCGAGCGGAATGGTAAAGAAAACCTCCCTAGCGCTGGCTTTTTTGGGCGTCCCCTCCCTTATTATCCTTGACGAACCCTTGATTACGATCGATCTGGAGGCGCGGGCGGCGTTGTTTGGGCTGATAAGAGATTATCACGCACGCGGCGTTATGTTCCTGCTATCGTCGCATCAACCCTTTGCAAGCAGCGATCTGCCGATCACCTCCGCCTTTCATCTCCGAGACCGAACACTCGTTCCCTTGACGTTATGAAGGTTCTGCTTGCTTCCACCGTTCGGGAATTTTACCGTCAGCGTGCCGGGTTCTTTCTGGTAGCAGTATTCCTTTTATTTGGCTTCCTAACCAGTCGCGAGCATTACGCTTTCGCGCTCTTTTTCCTGACTGACGAATGGGGCATGAGCGCCTTACTTATAATCTGGATTATTTACACCTTACTCTGTGCCCAGTTTCTATCCAATCAATTAATTCAGCCAGCATATGCTTTTTTACAAAATGCTTATTTGTGGCCAATGGGCAGGCGATTTGTTCGGCTGATGGGTATGGCTTCGGGCTTTTTGCTGCCGTTGGGCTTCTATGGCATTTACGTTTCGGGCATCGCCCGACAGGGAAATTTGTTGAACAAGACCTGGCCAATATTTTTCTATTGGCTCCTATTAAGCGTGTTCCTGGCGGGAGTGGCCGAGTGGCGACTTCGCCATCCCGACCTGGCCGCCTCTGCCCGTAAGTCCGGCTTGCGGCTACCATTTAAACGTCCAGCCCATTTTATATTCTGGACATTGGAATGGTTGCTACGCGAGCGCGGCATCACTTTGTTACTTAGCAAAATCGGCGTATTCCTGTTTATGACGGCCGCGCTGGTGTATGACAGTACCGGCACCTACGATTTACGATTGCCCGCCGTCTGCCTCATGCTAGCGTACCTGCTTAACGCCGGACTCTCTTATGAACTGTATCTTTGGGAAAATGAAGTTTGGCTTTGGGGCAAATCATTACCTTTTGGGAAAAATCGTCGCTTTGGGCGCGCCGTGGTTTTGCACTTGCTACTTCTGCTGCCCGAAACCTTTCTAATTGTCCGCTACGGTGCCCGGCTGCGTGGGTACGAAATAAGTCTACTATTTCTCCTCGCCCTTGGCGCATTGCTATTTTACAATGCTAGTTTGTACCGAAAAAAACAGTTGCTCGAAGAAACCCTGCCACCCCTGGCGATCGGCTTCATAATCCTTACGTTTGCTATACTCTATAAGATTCCCGTCGCCCTGCTCGCTTTCCTTCTTTTAGCGGGAGCTTTTATGGGTTGGCAACGTTGGTACAAATAGAACGCACTGATCTTAACACGATTTCTATTCTATCATTCAATCACAGTGGGGGCTGCCGCCTCGGGGCGCCCCGCCGTCACTAATTCAAAATTGACATGACACCAGGAAAAACCGGCGACGGCGGCATCATTCTCACCAGCGCCGAGGACCTGCTCAATTGGGCGCGGCTGTCGTCGCTGTGGCCGATGGGCTTCGGATTGGCGTGCTGTGCCATCGAAATGATGGCGACTTTCGCCTCTCACTACGATCTTGAACGCTTCGGCATTTTCCCGCGCCCTTCGCCCCGGCAGTCGGACGTGATGATCGTGGCGGGCACGGTGACCTTCAAAATGGCCGACCGCGTCCGGCGGCTTTACGAACAGATGCCCGAGCCGCGCTACGTGATTTCGATGGGGAGTTGCTCTAACTGCGGTGGACCCTACTGGGAGCACGGCTACCACGTCGTAAAGGGTGTAGACCGCATCATTCCCGTAGACGTGTATGTGCCCGGTTGCCCGCCCCGGCCCGAGGCGCTGATCGGGGGTTTCATGAAATTGCAGGAGAAAATCAGACAGGAACATCCGCTGGCGCCCACGATGCTGCTGGAAATGGAGGCGACGCATCAGGGTTAAAGACGGGCGAGCCCGCACCGGCGAACCGGCCCGTACCTCATCTTGCGCTATTCGTTGAGTACGAACCGGCTGAATAATTGAGCTATTTCTTCTTCCGTCACCTCCGTGAACCAAGCATTGGCGGGTTGAAAGCACACGACCGGGGCTTGTTTGCAGCGGTCGACACAACCCATTTTGACGAGTCCCACCTCTTTCTTCAAGCCATTATCCTTGATGGCATCCTTACAGTACTTTTTGATTTCGCTGTACTTGCCGCATTTCTTGCCGTCGCAGATGAATATCGCTTGCTCCGGAAAATCTGTTTTCCCCATGGATCGTTTTTAAAATTTTTTGGCGTGGTTTAGGAAAAACAACGACTAAGCCCGGCAAAGTTCTGTTCCGGCGCACCAACCACGGAAAGAAACAACCCGTTTCCCTATCTTTGTTGCATGACTTTCTCCGAAATACATTCCGTACTGATCGAGCGATTGGGCGAAGGCGTCGTTACCGAGGCCGTCGCGTCCGCGCCGCAGCCTTTTCTGGTCGTGCCCGCCGGGCAATTGGCTGACGTGGCCGAGGTGCTTTTTCGCGATGAGCGGCTGTTTTTCGATTACCTGGCCTGTGTCACCGGACTGGATAATGGCGCGGAGGCGGGAACGATGGAGGTGATTTACCATATCAATTCCATTCCTTTTGGGCACAGCATCATTTTAAAGGTAGTTTTGGCAAGAAATCAGAAAGGCGAGCCGCTCCCCGAAGTACCCACGCTGAGCCACCTCTGGCGCACCGCCGACTGGCACGAGCGCGAAGCGTACGACTTATTGGGCATCCGCTTTGTGGGCCATCCCGACCTCCGACGCATCCTGTTGCCCAACGATTGGGTCGGGCATCCGCTCCGCAAGGACTATCAGGAACAGGAATTATATCATGGAATACGAGTGAGTTATGACGGGGCAGCTCCCGCAGTTATGAATGATGAATTATGAATTATGAGATGCGTTTGCCTTTCAGAGGCGTTGGTGTAGCCCTTTTGTCCGTACTCCTTTCTTTTTCTGCTGATGCCGTTTTCGCGCAGGTGGATTCGGTGGTGATTAGCGGGCGGATTCGTAATTTGACGGGAGCGCTGTATCGGCAGTCTCCGGTGATTACGTTTACCCGCAACAACATCCTGCAACCCCAAACCGAACTGACCCGGCAAGCGCCCCTGCAAGCTGATGGTAGTTTTCAGGTCGCGTTGCCGCTGATTTATTCCCAGGAAGAGGTGTACCTCGATTACGGCGGCCAGGTCTTCACGACCTTTTTGGCCGCGCCGGGTGAGATTCAGCTTTCCTTCGATGCCGACTCGATGTTTAAAGCCAAACGGCTCTTTTACTTCGCGGGCGTCAACGCCGAAGCCAATAATCAGTACATCGATTACCTCGTTGAGGAAGGTAGGGTGATGAAGGAAAACAAGCGTTACGGCGAATCCTTCTTTGAATCGTTTTGGAACCTCGAACCCGGTGAGACGCGCCGCGCCCTCGACCGCCGGGCCGACTTGCGGCAGTCGGCGTTGCTGCCGCTGTCGAAGCGGGGCACTTTATCGCCAATTCTGCAAAATTGGGTGCAGTCCATCGTAGAAGACGAGCGACTTTCGGCGCTCTACGAATATGCCCTCGCCAACAATACCGACGTCGACACCGAAACCAAGGACAAACTTAGCCGCCTCACCAATGGCGTCATGACTTTCCAGCGGGTGCAATGGGCCACGCGTGCGGGCGACTACGCCGACCGCCTGTTGGAGCGCCGCGCCTACCAGTTTCCTACCAAGTCGAAGTCGCTGCCCGTTGAGACGATGGCCGAATTACTCAAAAAATACGCCCGCCCGCTATCGGCCCAGGAGCGAGCCCGACTCGACGACATGATCCACGAGGGTACCGCCACGACAGAGGGACTCAATTTTCTTAACGACCTCTATGCCCGCAACCGTCGGACCCTCGATCTGGTGACGATGATCGAGAAGCAGGACCGCGCTTTCCGCACCGAATTCGATGGCGCCACGGCCGACCTGCTGGACGCCCGGATGCTGGTGCAGCGCTTCTATCAGTCTTTGCCCGCCGAGGAAGAAATTCTTTACCAATACCTGAGTACCAAAATCACCGAACCCAAAGCCGCCCGCTCGCTGGACGAGCTTTATCAATTGGAAATAAAGGACAGTGCCGCCATCGCCCTGGTGCAAAAACGCACGGACCTCAGCGCTATCCCCACCGAAGTACTCGACGGCATCTGGCTCACCGAATCCCGCGACAACGGCCGAAACTGGTTTAAGAAGATCGAGAATCTTCACGAAGGCAAGACGCTCTACGTGATCAAATGGAATCTTAACGATGACGGCAGCCGTAGCGAAGTCCTTTACGCCCCCGCCCTGCGCGCCAAGCTACCCGCTGATGTGGAATTTTTGTATATCCACGTGCCTAACGTCGAACTCATCGACCGTCCCGCGCTTTGGAAAAAATTTATCGTCCGGAACAGGCTGCGGGGTGTCCACATGTTTTTGGACGAAAGCCAGGCCACGCAACTTATTCTCAAACTCAACCCCCTGGCCTTCCCGTCCTTTGCCATCATCGGGCCCAACGGCAAGTTTGTCACCCGCGCCGCACCCACGCCCAGCCACGGTCAGGCCGCCGCCGAAGCGTTGCTGCGGGCCCGATCGGAGCGGTGAATGAATGGTGGCTTTAAAAGCGGCATCGGCCGTCCTAATTCTCAAAATCTTCTTGTTTTATGCCAGCCCTAAATCCTTTTTATGAATTAGGGCAAGCCTTTTCCGTTCCCAACCCTTAACTTTGTGGAATTTTTGGGCGTACCCCTCGACGTCATATCTCATAATTCATATCTCATATCTAGATAATCGTGCCGAAAAACCCCAACATCAAGTCCATCCTCATCATTGGTTCAGGTCCTATTGTCATTGGTCAGGCCTGCGAATTCGACTACGCCGGCTCGCAAGCCGCCCGCTCGCTACGCGAAGAAGGCATTAAGGTTAGTCTGATCAACTCCAATCCGGCCACGATCATGACCGACCCGATCAACGCCGATCACGTGTACCTGCTGCCTTTGGAGAAGAAGTACATTGCCCAGATTTTGCAGGAGCATAAGGACGCCGGTACGCCCATCGATGCGGTGCTACCCACGATGGGGGGACAAACCGCCCTGAACCTGGCGATCGACTGCGAAAAAGCGGGGATTTGGAAGAAATTTGATGTCAAACTTGTCGGCGTGGACATTCGGGCCATCGAAACCACCGAAGACCGCGAGGCTTTTCGTCTGAAAATGCTGGAACTCGGCGCTAGCGTCTGTAAGGGTCGCGTCGCGCGCTCCTTTCTGGAAGGCAAGGAAATCGCCCAGGAGATCGGCTTTCCGCTCGTTATTCGCCCCTCTTACACGCTAGGTGGCACGGGCGGCGGCTTCGTGGAGAAGCCCGAGGATTTCGACCGCGCCCTTACCAACGGCCTGCACGCCTCCCCTACCCATGAAGTGCTGGTAGAGCAAAGCGTGATGGGCTGGAAAGAATACGAGTTGGAACTGCTGCGCGATGGGGCCGGCAACTTCATCATCATCTGCTCCATCGAGAACTTCGACCCGATGGGCGTGCACACGGGTGACAGCATTACCGTGGCCCCGGCCATGACCCTGCCCGATACCACTTACCAGAAAATGCGCGACCTGGCCATCCGCTGCATGGCGGGTATTGGCTCGTTCGCGGGTGGCTGTAACATTCAGTTTTCGGTCAACCCCGAAACGGACGATATCATCGTCATCGAGATCAACCCGCGCGTATCGCGCTCGTCGGCGCTGGCTTCCAAGGCCACGGGCTACCCCATCGCCAAGATTGCCGCCAAAATGGCGATTGGCTACAATCTTGATGAACTCATCAACCCGATTACGGGTACTACTTCCGCCTTCTTCGAGCCGAGTATCGACTATGTGATCGTGAAAGTGCCGCGCTGGAATTTCGACAAATTTCAGGGGGCTGACCGCTCGCTGGGCTTACAGATGAAGTCGGTCGGCGAAGCGATGGGCATCGGGCGCAATTTCCAGGAAGCATTGCAAAAAGCCTGTCAATCGCTCGAAATCCGGCGCAACGGCTTGGGTGCCGACGGCCGCGAACTGCGCGATCAGGAAAAAATCAAGTACAGCCTTGCGCACCCGAGTTGGGATCGGCTGTTCCATATTTACGACGCCTTCAAGATTGGCCTTTCCTTCAAATCCATCCAGAACCTAACCAAAATCGATCCCTGGTTCCTGCGACAGATCGAGGAATTGATCGAAACCGAACACGAGATCGAGAAGTATGATCTGGACGATATTCCGAAGGAGATTTTGCTCAAAGCCAAGCAAAAAGGATACGCCGACCGTCAGATCGCGCATTTGCTGGGCGTGAAAGAAAGTAAGGTGTACGACAAGCGTAAGGCGATGGGTATCAAGCGCGTCTACAAATGCGTGGATACCTGCGCCGCCGAATTCGCCGCCGCCACGCCCTACTACTACTCGACCTTCAATACCTCGCAGGACAATCCTGATAACGAATCCATCGTCAGCGACAAGAAAAAGGTCGTCGTACTGGGCAGCGGCCCCAACCGCATCGGGCAAGGCATCGAGTTCGACTACTCCTGCGTGCACGGCGTCTTGGCCGCCAAGGAGGCGGGTTACGAAACGATCATGATCAACTGCAATCCCGAAACCGTTTCGACCGACCCGGATATTTCGGACAAGCTGTACTTCGAGCCTGTTTTCTGGGAACACGTTTTCGACATCATCGACCACGAAAAACCCGAGGGCGTCATCGTGCAATTGGGTGGCCAAACGGCACTGAAAATGGCCGAGAAATTCGAAAAATACGGAATCAAGATCATAGGTACCAGCTATCAAGCCCTTGACCTGGCCGAGGACCGCGGCCGCTTCTCAAACCTGCTAAAGGAGTTGGATATTCCGTACCCACCCTTCGGCACGGTACGTACTTCTGACGCCGCCGTTGAGTTGTCGCGCGAGCTGGGCTTCCCGCTGCTGGTGCGCCCGAGCTACGTGCTGGGCGGACAAAGCATGAAAATCGTTATCAACGAGCAGGAACTGGAGCAGCACGTGGTGAAGATCCTGCACGATATACCCGACAACAACATACTGCTCGACCACTTCCTGGAAGGAGCCATCGAAGCCGAGGCCGACGCCATCAGCGACGGTGAGGACGCCTACATCATCGGCGTGATGGAGCACATCGAACCGGCGGGTATTCACTCCGGCGACTCCCACGCCGCCCTGCCGCCTTTCAGTCTGTCGGAAGAGGTCATCGAGAAGATTAAAGAATACAGCCGTCGCATCGCCCTGGCGATGGGCGTGAAAGGGTTATTGAACGTACAATTCGCGATAAAGGACGAAATCGTGTATGTGATCGAAGCCAACCCCCGCGCCTCGCGGACAGTACCTTTCATCTGCAAAGCCTACCAGGAACCCTACGTCAACTACGCCACCAAGCTGATGTTGGGCGACAAGAAGATTTCGGATTTCAATTTCAATCCTGTCAAAAAAGGCTGGGCGATCAAGATTCCCGTGTTCTCCTTCAATAAATTCCCGAACGTCAACAAAGAACTCGGTCCCGAAATGAAATCCACCGGCGAGGGAATCTACTTCATCGATGACTTGCAGGATGATTTCTTCTTGAAAATTTACGGGGAAAGGAATATGTATATGAGCCGGTAGGGTTGGCTCGGTTCGGCGTTCCGATCGGCGGTCAGCTTTCGGCCAACGGCTTCTTTATTTTGAGCGGGCGGTTCCTTTTAGGAGTTGCCCGCTTTTTTTATAACAACTGTTTATTCTATGCTACATTGTCGAGTACCCCTTACTTCACCAACCCGGCTGGTAATTTCTCGATTTTCCGAATCTTGATATTCCGGTAAAACAGTTCAGCCCCCTCCGATTGTATCTGAATTTTCCCTTTGGTCAGCGGCAACATTTGCCCCTCGACCAGATGGCGGGTTTTGGTCAGCACCATGTTCACCGTGCCATTCATTACGTGCAGACAGGTATCGCCCACGCAATAGAGATCTACGACATTCCATTGACCGGTGGGTTTCTCGGCGTCCGGGCTTTTCAGGCAGGTGCGGCCATTGGGCGTTTTGTCCTGGAACACAACGACAGGGTTGTCCGGCTCGTAGACGTACTTACCCGCGTCGTTTTTGCGGGCGGAAATGTCAGTAGCCACGTTCATCACGCCCCAGTAGTCGCCGCAATCGCCCTCCTGAATCTGGAACTCAAACGATTCCATCCATAGCATCGGCGTACCGTGTGGACCCACGCTGTGGTACAGAATGCCGCTGTCGCGGGGCTGGTCGAGCTTGGGCGGCCATTGCTTTTGGCCCCATTTAAACTCAAGGCGGAGGTGATAATTCTCAAAATCAGCCAGCGTATTGATGCCGCCATAGGTTTCGCCCGAAACGCGAAGGGCGGGCTGTCCGTCTTCCTTCACTACCGAAAAAACGCGGTTAGGATCGTTGTTCAAGCCAAGCGGCGCTGCTTTTTCGGCTTTCTTATCTGAGGTATAAGGAGCGTCGAGGTAGGTTTCCCAACCTTTCAAGTTTTTTCCGTTGAAAAGCGATTGCCATTTTTCTGCGCGCTGCGAGGGCTGGGCGAGAAGTGATGCAACGCAAAGTAGGCTGGCAAAAAAAGTCAGGAAGAATGATTTCACGGAGATGGTTTTAGCGAAGAATTTGCTTTTGTTTTTCAAAGCACAACTTCATCCGGTCCTACTTCAATCAACAGAATTATCCCAATTCTTCACCGCTTCAAAAAAGCAATCAATCCGGGAAAGAAATGCGCCTGGTCGTCCCATTGGCTGAGGTGGCTACCGTTGGGGCAAAGCAGGAATTTACCGTTGGGAAACTCCGTGGACATCCATTTCATATACTCAGGGTCCATCGTGTCGTGCGCGGCCCCGATGACCAGCGTGAGCGTTTTGATGGTCGAAAGCTGATCGCTCACGTCCCAGTCGGCTAGTTTTCCGGCAATTCCGAACTCACTAGGACCCTGCATCGGCACGTACACGCCCGGATTCTTGTGCGCTAAGGTGCGGTTGACGGCGTCGGGCCAAGCGGAGGCGGGGCGGCGCATGAGGTGCTGCTCGTAGAAATTAGGGATAAGCAACTGCATGTAACGCGGATCATCGAAATCGCCTTTGGCTTCCAATGCCTGGATTTCCTGCAAGACCTCAGGCTTCATTTGTTTGGACAAGACATTTTGAGCGTATTCGCCGTATTTAGGGCAGCTCGCCATCATATTGCTGACGATCAGCCCTTTCAGGTTATCCCGGTATTTCAGCGCGTACTGCATCGCCAGAATCCCGCCCCACGACTGTCCGAAGAGGTAAAAATTGTCCTTATTCAATCCCAAGGCCACCCGCACCTGCTCCACTTCCTCCACAAAGCGTGGCAAGTCCCAGAGCGTCGTATCGGCGGGCCGGTCGGAATAGGCCGAGCCGAGCTGGTCGTAATAAATAAACTCGATGCCCTCCTGCGGCAGGAAACTTTCGAACGACTCGTACACCTCGTGCGTCGCGCCCGGTCCGCCGTGTAACAGCAGCACTTTGGTGGTAGGATTATTGCCGAATCGCTTCGTCCATACCTTGAAAGGCCCCTTCGGCGTGTCGATGGTAATAAGCCGGACGCCCCCGCTTTGGATGCCAGTATCCGCGCTGTCGAGGTAGGTACTCAAGCTGGCCGATGATTCCTGAGGCTTTGTCGAACAGGCCGCTAAAAGGAGGAGAAGTGGAAGGTTAAGCAAGTACTTCATGAAGGGGGGGTTGGTAGGCTGGTGAAGTGGTAAGATACGTAATAAACTCTCGACCCTTTACCGGATTTTTTGAAGCTGGGCTTGGGAAAAGGGTGAGTGTGTTGATAGGCTAATTTACTACCCATTCCCTCCTCACCCCAAAATCGGCATCACATCCACTTCCACTTTTAACTTCTGCTGGCCCGAGCTGAACAGGATTCCTTTCAGCGGTGGGACGTCGGAGTAGTCGCGGCCCCATGCGGTAGTGAGGTGGCGTTCGCGGGGGATGGCGTCATTGGTGGGGTCGAAATCGCACCAGCCGAGGCCGGGGATGTAGGCCGAAATCCAGGCGTGGGAGGCATCGGAGCCTTGTAGTTTCTGACGGCCCGGCGGCGGGAGCGTTTCGAGATAGCCGCTCACGTAGCGGGCCGCAAAGCCCAGGCTACGGAGCCCGGCGATGGCCAGGTGCGAAAAATCCTGACAAACGCCCTTCTTCTCTTTCAGGACGGTTTTAATCGGCGTGTTGACGGTCGAGAACTTAGAATCGAAGGCAAATTCCCGAAAAATCCGGCCGCAAAAATTTCTCACCGCCTCGAACAGCGGCCGCGTATCCTCAAAGGAAGGTCGCGCGTAGCGGCGAATCTCCTCGTCCCAATGCACAAATGGGCTCGGCAGCAGGTACTGTAGCGTTTCGGCCTTAAGCGCTGGGTCGTTGTGGAAAGCCGTACGCGCCTCTCCGCAGGTAGCCGAGGGCACAAGCAGCAATTGCTGGGTCAGGAAAATATTTTCCACCAGGCTACGCGCTACAACGCGCAGTTCTTTGTGCGGCTTCTGCACCGAAAAATAGTGTGTCGTATTCCCAAAAAAATCAACTCGCTCGGTGATCTCAGCCGACTCCGGCCACACCGTAAGCGTAAACTCGCCCGGCAACTGACTCACCGTCGCCCTCGGACACAGGCAAGCGATGCTATGG
>JBBSSJ010000058.1:0-18165 GCA_038242095.1 Cytophagales bacterium | reverse complement strand
CCAACACCGAGGGCGGCAACTACGCCTGGGCCGCCGACAACCGCACGGTTTTCTATATCCGCAAAAACGTGGACACGCTGCTGGGCTACCAGGTGTGGCGGCACACGCTCGGCACCGATGTTCATAACGACGTTATGCTTTACGAAGAAGCCGACGAGCAGTACTACCTCGCGCTTTACCGCATGAAATCCAAGAAGTACATCGCTCTGCTGGCCGACCACAACGGCGTGGCGACGGAGTACCGCCTGCTCGACGCCAAACATCTGACGGATGATTTGGAAGTAGCCATTCCACGGCGGCGCGGACACGAGTATTCGCTGGAGCACTACCAGGATACTTTTTATATTGTCACCAACCAGGATGGGGCCGAGAATTTTAAGCTGATGCAGGTGGCCGAGGACGCGCTGCGCGACGAAAACGCCTGGCGCGAGGTAATCGCGCACCGGCCGGAGGTGTATCTGGAAGGCATTGAGTTGTTTAGCGACTTTCTGGTGGTGCAGGAACGGAGTGAAGGGTTGCTGCGCATCCGCATCATGCCCCAGGCGACGGCCGCGGCAGGATACTACCTCGATTTTGGTGAAGCGGCTTACACGGCCTACGTTGGCTCCAACCCGGAGTTCGATACCAGCACGCTGCGCTACGGTTACACCTCGCTCACGACGCCCAACTCTACCTACGATTTCGACATGGCGACCCGCGCCAAAGTGCTTCTGAAAGAGCAGGAAGTCGTGGGCAATTTTGATAAAACCCAATACAGCACTGAGCGCTTGTACGCCACCGCGCGAGACGGTTCCCGCATTCCGGTTTCGGTGGTCTACAAAAATGATTTTTTGAAAGACTGTCGTGGGCCGCTGCTGCAATACGCCTACGGCTCCTACGGCGCGTCGATGGACCCGTCGTTTAGTTCGGCGCGACTGAGTTTGCTCGATCGCGGCTTTGCCTTCGCGATTTGCCACATTCGGGGCGGGCAGGAAATGGGCCGCGCCTGGTACGAAAACGGGCGATTACTTCGCAAGCTCAATACCTTCACTGATTTCGTCGACTGCGCCGAATTTTTGATTCAGGAAAAATGGACTTCGGCCGCCAGCCTCTACGCGATGGGCGGCAGCGCGGGCGGACTGCTGATGGGCGCGGTCGCCAATCTGCGGCCCGACCTCTACTATGGCATGGTGGCGCAGGTACCCTTCGTGGATGTAGTGACGACCATGCTCGACGACACGATCCCGCTCACGACGGGCGAGTACGAAGAGTGGGGCAATCCGAACGAAAAGCCATTTTACGACTACATGAAAAGCTACTCACCCTACGACAACGTGACGGCGCAAGCCTACCCCAACCTACTTGTGACTACGGGATTGCACGACTCGCAAGTACAATACTGGGAACCCGCCAAGTGGGTCGCCAAGCTGCGCGAATTGAAAACAGATGATAACCTGGTGCTGCTGCACTGCGACATGGAAACCGGCCACGGCGGCGCGTCGGGTAGGTTCAAACGGCTGCACGATGTGGCGCTGGAGTACGCGTTTTTGTTAGGACTGGCGGAGAAAGTGTAACATGCCACGGAGCGCTCCGCTACTTACCAATCCCGATCGTAATCTGCTTAATTCCCACGAAAATCGTGTGCCAGATCAGGTTAAAAAATGACTCGTCGTCGGCCCGTATGACACTGGCCTCGGCGGTGCGGGCAGGGCGGTTAGGCTTGGGGAGGTTTTCGTTAATGACGACGTTGTTTAGCACCTTCGACAGGAAGGAGCGCTTCTTTATCTTGCCCGTCTCGTCGTTCATTTTAAATATATTCACTTCCAGACCTTTGTAATGCAGCTGCATCTTGATGCTGCTTTGGGTGCTGTTGGCCGTGACACCGAAGTCGAGTTTGGTTACTTCGCCCGACTCCACCGAGGCTAGTGCGAGGGCTTCGGTAATGTTATTGACCTTGTTCATGGCAAAATTGTTCATCGTGCCGCCACAGGCAAAATCGCCCACCCGCGAGGCAAGGTTGAACGTAAAATACGCATTTAGCCGACCGGTGGACATGAAGCGCGTCTTGATCCGCACGCGACAGCTGCGATTGCGCGCGATCCAGGCCGAGTCGTTGGTGAGGTTCGTGATGGTGCCGTGGGTACCGTCGAAGTAGATCACGCCCCGACGGTCGGTGTCGGGATTAACCTCGCCGTAAAGGACGCGGGTACTTTTAAGGTACACGGTTTCAAAACCTATTTTGGTCTTGGCTTTCAACAGAATTTGGTGCGGGTACTCGTAGGTTTTGCGCACGGTGCTGGACGGGTAGCGCTTGTCTTTGTCCACATCGATGAGCCCGGCGTCGATATCGAGCCGCTTGGCGAAGAATTCCCGTCGGGTCAGCAAACGCTTTACGTCGATTTGTGAGGCTTTAATATCATTAAATTCAAGATCAAGTCGATCCGTAGCGTATCCCGCCTCCTTGCTGAACCGATCCTTGGAAAACAGCGGCTTGTAGTGCACCTTCTTGACCTGAATGATACTATCCCGGGAAGAAAAACTCAGCTCCGCCATATTAAAAACGTACAAACGATTGCCGGAGGGCAGTTCCAGTCCGCGGGCCCGGAGACTGATATTTTCCGAGAAAAGCAACCGGCTCGTGTCCCGCGCCGACTCGGCGTCGATCAGAAAATCTGTGACGTCGAGGTACAAGCTGTCTAGCTGGCTTTTCTGGGGCTGGTCGGCTTTATCCTGGTGGTTAAGGTAAGTGAAATTGACGTTGTTGAGATTGATCTTGCCGATACGAACCGATTTCAGCACCTTACTAATTTGTTCATAGGGCGATTTGGTGGTTTTGTTATCGTTGTAGGGTTGCGGATCGTGGTCGATGCGCGCCACGGGTTGGTCGATGCTAATGCTACCGATGATGAGCGATTTGAATAAAAGTAGTTTATACAAAGACACACCTGACAACCCCACTTTGGCGGCTCGTAACTCAAATAAATTGTTGGGGGCCTTATTGAGGGATAGCAGTCGCTGGTACACAACGGAGTCGGCCCGAAGCTTTACGCCGCGCACTTCGGCGTTACCGAGCGGAATATTGATCGCGATGTCGTCGTAGCTGATGTGGTACAGGCTGTCGGATGCGTTGACGACGGCCTCTTTCAAGGCGCTATCCAGCTCGCTCTTGAAGTATTTGGGCAACCACCATGAAACCGCCAATGCCAGCAGAAACACACCCGCGCCAATACCGAGCAGCCACAGCAGCCATTTTATGTAAGGTTTTTTTGAAGTGTCCAGCATGATTAGGGTAAAATTGCGGGACCGAGGGTGGCTATACGCAAGAATGTAAAAGTACAAAGCTATTTAATCCCGACGTTATTCACATAAAAATCGTGCGCGAGCTACTGCCTCAAAAATATTTTACGCGCCTTCCAACCTTTTGGCAGGAAGGCGTCTCTACCCTTAGTGAACAAGGCAACGAAGCACCCCAAATCTTCGGATGATAGAAAATGAACAGGAACTGGTAGAAGGCTGTCGCCAAGGCGAAAGGCAGGCCCAGAGACGTCTCTACGATGTCTTTGGGGGCAAGATGTTTGCCATCTGCCTCCGTTACGTGCGCCACCGCGCCGATGCCGAAGATGTGTTGCAGGATGCTTTTATCAAGATTTACGAAAACATGCACTCATTTCGGGGCGAGGCACCGCTGCAATACTGGATGAAGTCGATCGTGGTCAACACCGCGCTCAAGCACCTTCGCCGCCAGAAACACACGCTGGAACTCGACGAGGTGAACGGCAGTGAATTGCCCACGTCAGGGCCGGAAATTACGCTGGCGGGTTTTCAAATGCAGCAGTTACTGGGTTTTATTCAGGAATTGCCGCCCGGTTGCCAAACGATTTTCAACCTGTTTGCCATCGAAGGCTACCAGCACAACGAAATCGCGCGGCTGCTGGATATTTCGGAAGGCACGTCCAAATCGCAATATTCGCGGGCACGCTGCCTGCTCCAAAAAAAGTTAAACAAAGAACAACGGTTCGATAATGAGTCAGTCAGAAAAACACAAATTTGAAGAGGAATGGCAGCGGGCTTTCGAGTCGGCCGCCCAGACCCCGCCGACTTCCGCCTGGGCGGATATCGAAGCGCGGCTCGATGCCCGCAAAAGCGCCGCCGTGGTACCGCTGGCGTGGTGGCGCAGCCCGAGGGTACTCTACGCCGCCGCCGTAGCCGCCTTACTACTGCTGAGTTGGCCCGTCCTTCGGCTCAGCCAAAGCCGTAGTCCGGACGAGGTAGCTTCAGAAAGTACAAAACTGAGTTCTGGGGCGGCTACGACTTCCGTGCCCGAATTGGCCGATCGTGCGCCCGAAACCACGATGCCGCTCATCCGACCCGAAGCCACGACCCAGGCAAGCGCGCCGGTTCGCCCAACGACCGCCGAGCCCGGAACTCAACGCTTGGCCAGCGCACCATCAGCAGTTGCACCCGCGCTACCCTCCGCTTTGCGGGCGGATGCACCCGAACGCAGCTTTGCTTCTGGTTTCATGCCAAAAACTGGTGGAGATGATGGCACGACGGTCAACGGTTTTATGCCAAAATCCGGCGAATTGCCCAACCAGACGCCCACGATCATCGCCATTACGAGCAGCAGCCGCCACGGGAAGCCCGAGGACACCGAGCGCGTCATCATGGGTAGTTCCACGGTACCGCTGCGGACGCCCGCTTTAACTTTCCAGATCGCGCGGCGGTCGCCTATCGGTACTTCCGAAGGCGTGGTTCATTTGGCACAACGCGCCGTTCACTTCGACGAAGCTGAACTTCCATCTTGGACCCGACGCGGTCGGGTACGGGAATTATGGGCCGGAGTTAGTCTAATGCCCGGATTGTTTAATCCCAAGATCGACGTGACCACCGCACCGGCGGCTTTTTCCAATGCTAAAGCCAGCCGAGAATCGCTGGCCAGCGCCAGCCGGGGACAGCTTTCGTACTCCGTGCAGTTGCACGGCGGCAAGCGGCTTTCGCGGCGCTGGTCGGTCGAGACGGGCGTGAGTTACCTGCGGGGTAATTCCGACTTCAATAGCCCCGGTTATATCCTCGACGCCACCACCAGTAAAAGCCAAAACGTGCTGGAAAATGCGCTGACTACCGGCAAATCAAGCAACGACTACTTTTCTACCATCGCGGGAACCAACAACTTTGACAAATCGAACGGCGCGTATATCGCGCTGGACCAGAACGCGGTTAATAACTACCGCTACGTGCAGGTACCGGTGCAGGCAGGTTACACGCTCAACCCCGACGGTCGCCTTAGCTACACGCTGCTGGGCGGCGTGGTGGCTAACCTCTTCTTACAAAATCAAATACAGGACAGCCAGGGCGCTACGCTCAAAACCACGGCTGACGATGGTATTTACCGCGGCCTGAACTGGTCGGCGTC
Organism: Cytophagales bacterium; assembly: GCA_038242095.1. Taxonomy (GTDB): domain Bacteria; phylum Bacteroidota; class Bacteroidia; order Cytophagales; family Spirosomataceae; genus Persicitalea. The sequence goes on along the minus strand of JBBSSJ010000058.1, from coordinate 12,773 downwards.
GACGGGCGTCAGGATGAACTACCGCCTGGCCGAGCATTGGGACGCTACGCTGACGGGCTCCTACCAAAAGGCCCTCGCCTCCATCCTGCACGACAGCCGGACGCTCGATTCCCGCCCGCAACTTTACGGCGTAGCGTGGGGCGTACGGTATGTTTTTTAATTTAGGGGGAAAGGTAAAAAGGAAGAGGGGGGGGGAACGGTCAACTGTTAAACGGTTAACGGAAATCATCTTTGTTGTTCTTAGGTGAATAACTGAGTTAAGCCCAAGCCAAAATTTATTTTCGTTACTCGTTCAACTTTTTACAAAATCCATAAAAGAGCACAAACGCCAGCCACAATCCGCTGACGTTTAGGGGTGCGTTATCGTCCGGTGGCCTTGCCGCCGGACGATTTTGTTTTCCCCCATTCCAACCTTTTTTTAAGAAAAGCACTCTACAAGAAAACAAAGAAAAAAATCAAAGTGAAAGGAAGTTAAGTTCCCACCATCGCATATCTCATAATTCATAACTCATAACTCATAACTCATAACTCATATCTAAACTAAACCCAACATGAAAAACCTTTGCTTCCTCCTCCTCGCCCTAACCGCCTGGTCGTGCAACGACAACTGCACCGAAACCCGAGTCCGGCGGCAGTTAACGCCCGTCACGCGGTCGATTCTTGAAATAAGGCAAGACCTCAAAACCGAGTTGCCGCGTGCGCTGGAACATCCCGGCAAAATCTATGTAAAAGACAAGTACTTGTTCATCAATGAAATAAAGGAAGGGTTGCACATCATCGACAACAGCGACCCGGCCAACCCGAAGGCGGTAGCGTTCATCAGGATTCCCGGCAACGGCGACCTGGCCGTGCGCGGCAACATTCTCTACGCCGACAGCTACTCCGATCTCGTGGCGCTGGACATCTCCGACCCCAAAAACGCCAAAGAGGTCGGCCGCGTGGGCGAAGTATTCCGTAGCGGGCAGTTCGACGGCGGTAACTGGACCTACAATCCCAGCATCCGCGCCATCAACGATATGAACGTGAGCTACATCACCGAAACCATCCAGACCAATTGTGAAGACAACCCGACCTTTCCCGGGGGCTGGTGGAGCGGTGGCCTCCAATCCTTCGCTTTCTTTGATGCCAGTTCTAGCAAAGCTAGTGGTAGCAGCACTTCCGCCGCGCCCGGTGGCGGCTCAGGACAGGGCGGCTCGATGGCCCGCTTCGCGCTTTACGACCGCTTCCTGTATACCGTCGGCCAGAACGAAATGCACCTTTTCGATATCAGTACGCCCAACAAGCCCGCCGATTACTCGACCATCCCGCTAGGTTGGGGCATTGAAACGATCTTTCCCTACAAAGATAAGCTCTTCATCGGCTCCACCACGGGCATGCACATCTACGACAACACCAACCCGGCCAAGCCGGAGCCCTTGGCGGTATTCCAGCACGGCCGCGCCTGCGACCCGGTGGTGGTAAACGACGATGTGGCCTACGTCACGATCCGTTCTGGTAATTTCTGCGGTGGCAACCAAAATCAACTTGATCTGGTGGACATCAGCAACTTGCGAAGCCCGCAACTTATTAAGAGCTACCAGATGGAAAATCCACACGGCCTGGGCGTCGACTTCCCAACGCTTTACCTCTGCGAGGGTACCAAAGGTTTGAAAGTATTTGACGTGCAGGATCGCTTCAATGTCAATGACCACCTTATCTCGCATTTCAAGGATATAGACGCATACGACGTGATCCCGCTCGGCAAAACGCTAATGATGATTGGCAAAGACGGCCTCTACCAGTTCGACGCTAGCGACAAAAAGAACCTGCGGCAGTTGAGCAAGATTCCGGTGGGAAAACTGGCAATTTGAAGGTTTTGGCTGTGGACTCGGTACGCCGCTACGGGTTGGCTTTTTTGAACTAACATTTGAGATATCATGAAAAACATACTACTCGTAGTACTCACGCTGGCATCGGTGCCGACGCTGGCGCAGGAGGTTGCTTTCAAGAAGCATTACCTAAACCAGACCGAGGTAGGAATCATGTTGGGGCGCGTGAAGTACGATCCCTACGCCGGACAAGGCGGCGGTGGTAGGGGCCAAGATATTAGCCAGAATCGCACCAATCTTACTTTGCAGCTTTTTAATGGCGTGCAGTGTACGCCACGGCTGGGTGTGGGCGTCGTGACGGGATTGGATTGGTACGCCTCGGCGCTCGTGAATCCGGTGGGGCTTGGGCTGCGTTACGATCTGACGGGTAAGTCGACCGCCCGGCTCTACGCCAGCGCTGACGCGGGTTACGGCTTCACCTGGTTTCACCAGAACTCCGATGGTTTCGACACGCGCGGCGGTTTAATGCTCAATCCCGGTCTGGGGCTGCGCATCGGCAAGCCGGATGGCGCGGCCTTCACGCTCGGATTTTCCTATAAGTACCAAAACGTCACGGTGGATAAACCCCTGCTCTTCGACCAGACTTTCCGCGTCGAGGACCGGCGGTACAATCGTTTGCTGGTGCGGATGGGTGTTAGTTTTTGAGAAGAAAATAGCTTGGTAATGATTACATACTACCCCGAGCCACCGCCCGCAGGGCTGTTCCCGACAGCGATTCGATGCCCACAAGCAGTCCGCCGAAGCGTTCGTCCTGCGTCAAACCCTGCTTCCAACGGGCGTAAATCTGCTGCATCACGATGGTATTCTTGAATAAACCGAAGACATAATAAAACAGGATGTGGGACAAGTCGCGGCCACTTTTTTCGGCGTAACGCTCGGCAAACTCCCGCCGCGTGAGGTTACCGGGGAGCCAGCTGAGGTTGAAGCTACGTTCAAACGGACCATCGCCGGCCTCGGCCCAGTACGAAAGCGCCGTGCCGACATCCATAAGTGGATCGCCGACGGTACACATTTCCCAGTCCAGCACGGCTCGAATGCGGGTCAGATCGTTGGGATCGAGGATTAGATTATCGTATTTGTAATCGTTGTGGATCAGCGTAGCGGCCGTTTCGGGCGGGTAGTTTTCGCTGAGCCATTGGTACAGTTCCGGCAGGGCGAGCAGGTCGTCGGTTTGAGCGGCGAGATAGCGGCGGTGCCAGCCCTCCACCTGCCGCCGCACGTAGCTGTCGGGCTTGCCGATTTGGCCCAGTCCGGTGGCGTCGAGATCGAGCGCGTGCAGCGCAACGAGGTTGTCGACCAAAGCCTCCGAAGTTGCCCGCAATTGGTCGGGCGAAAGGTCTAATTTTTGCGCCGACTGTGCCCGTAGAATGACGCCCTCGACGCGCTGCATGATATAGCATGGACAACCTAACACATCCAAGTCTTCACAAAGTAGCAGCGGCGCGGGAATCTTGGTGAAGCCAGCCCGCTCGATCATCGCCAGCACGCGGTATTCGCGCGCCACGTCGTGCCCGCCTTTGATGTGCTCGGCCCCAAAGGGCGGGCGGCGCAGTACGTACGCCATTCCGTCCGCAGTGCTGAGCAGGTAGGTCAGGTTGGAATAACCACCCGGGAACTGCCGCACGGTAACAATGGGCGCTCTGAATTGGCCTGAGCCAAGTAAGTACTTATTCAGAGCGGGCAAGTCTATTTCTTCACCGGAGCGGACTGACGCGGGTTGGTCGGCGGGTACGTTCATGGCGAATATTTTTTATTTGGGAAAACCCGTGGCTTTAATCGCGTCGAAGAGCGCCTGTGTTTTGGCAATGCCGTCGCGCGGGTTGATAGCAAAGTACCGGAATGTTTCCACATCGCCCCGATGGATCAGGTTTTCCTGCAAATCACCCTGCGACTTGTACTCGGCAATCACCCAGTCGGCCACAATTTTGTAGGTCAGCAGGTCGCGGTGACCGAATTTGACGGAGCGGTCGTAGCTGAACGTGGGTGCGTCTTTAAGTATTCTGGTTTCGGGATAACCCGACAAATCCTCGAACGGCGTCGACTCGCTGCCGTTGACCGTCCAGCCACCGCCCAATACGATGGGTTTCTTGACTCCTTGGTAGCGTTGGGCCGCGCGCAGACCCATCAGGCTGGCAGTTTTGTGGTGGCCGTGCTGTCCGGCGGAAGGTACCAGCACAAAAATAAAATCATACTGCTCGCGGGCCAAAATTTGATCCAGCCGCTTTTCGATGTAAGGAATATCCCACAACGTGCCGCCCGCGTAGGGCTTTTCGTCCTGCGTGTAAAGGTCGTCTTTTTGGTCAAAAAAGAAATAATTACGAATCCCCATGATCCGCCCGGCATTCATCAATTCCTGCTTCCGAAGGGCGGGCAACCGTTCGCGCCCGATCACCGAATCGGTGAGCGCAAAGCCGTAATACACCGACCCCAACTCCGAGCCGTTGAAGCCGCCCTGTGCGTCGGACATCAGGGCCAGGTCCACGGTTCCTCTCAGGTCATGCGTGATCTTGAAAACCGTCACCGAAAAGGAGGTCTCGTCGTCGGGGTGCGCCGTGACGATCAGTACTTTGGGCGGTTGGGCCTGCGCCAAAAGAGTAGAGGTCAGCAGAAGCAAAAGGAGCAGGTTTTTCATGCAGGAGGGTTATTCTATGATAAAATTCTAATTCTTTAAAAGCCGACCGCCGAAAGCCAACACCTACTTCCGCCGCGTATCCAATCCGTAACCCTTCAAAATACTCCGCGCCAGGGCGGCCTTGTGTACTTCGTCGGCACCGTCGTAGATGCGGGCGGCGCGCTCGTGGGTGTACCAGTACGACAGAAGAATATCGCTCGTCATGCCCAGCGCGCCGTGTACCTGAATGGCGCGGTCGACGACGCGCAGCATCATATTAGCGGTAAAAAACTTAATCATCGAAATCTTGTCGCGCACAGCGGCGGCTCCTTGCTCGTCGATGTGGCGGGCCGTGCGCAGCACCAGCAGCCGGGCGGCGTCGATCTCAGCGCGGCTGTCGGCGATAAAACCCTGAATAAACTGCTTGTCACCCAGCACGACACCTTCTTCAAGTTCGCGGCTGGCGGCGTAACGGCACATCAGGTCGAAACTCCGCTCAGCGATGCCTACGAACCTCATGCAGTGGTGGATGCGCCCCGGTCCGAGCCGTTCCTGCGCTAGTAAAAAGCCCTCGCCCTCGGCCCCGATGAGGTTAGCTTTTGGCACCCGCACGTTTTCGTAGCGCATCTCGGCGTGGCTCGCCCAGCTATCGCCCGCGTGGCCCATGATCGGAATATTTCGTACCAGTGTCACGCCCGGCGTATCCATGGGCACCAGAATCTGGCTGGCCTGTTTGTATTTTGATGCTTCAGGATCGGTAACGGCCATTACGATGGTAAAGGCCGCACCATCGGCCGAACTCGTAAACCATTTGTGGCCGTCGATGACGTAATCATCGCCATCTTTCACCGCGGTGGTGCCCATGCGGGTGGGGTTGGAGCCGGCGAATTCAGGTTCGGTCATACTGAAACAGCTGCGGATCTCGCCCGCCATGAGTGGTTTCAGGTACTTTTCTTTGAGGAGTGCCGGGGCGTATTTGTGCAAGAGTTCGGTGTTACCGATGTCGGGGGCCTGGGTATTGAATACGAAATGTCCGAACGGTGAGCGCGCCAGCACTTCGCTGATCTGCCCGAACTCGCAAAGTGTCAAATCCAAGCCGCCATCGGCCTCGGGCAGGTGCAGGCCCCACAGCCCGGCGGCCTTAACGCGCTTACGTTTTTCGAGTAGGAGTGGCTCGACCAAGGAAAAATTCCGGGTAAGATTTTCGGTAGTTTCGAGTGGATAAAGTTCGGTTTCGACGAACGTCTGGATACGGGGTAGCAGGGCTTTGAGGCGCTCGGTGGCAAAGAGAGTTTCCATGAAGTTTTAGAGATTTCGGATGCTGGCTTTTGGATCCCGGTTGGGCTGCGGATAAAAAATCCCTAGCCTCCAAAGCATAAAAGCAGCTAAAGATACCAGGTAACCCCAACCTTCTCCCAAAAAATATGAACTTTGCACAAGAAATTAATAAGGTGGGAAATGAATGGCTCCTCACTAAGAGTCACGGTCAACCCTCAACCTTCAACTAATTAAAGTGACCATAGACCAGATATTTGAAGATTTCACCAAGCTGCGCGTGCTGGTGGTGGGCGATGTGATGCTCGACTCTTACGTGTGGGGCAAAGTGGAGCGAATTTCGCCCGAGGCGCCCGTACCCGTTGTGAACGTAGGACGGCGCGAGTACCGGCTGGGTGGCGCGGGTAACGTGCTGCTTAACGTGCAGGCGTTAGGCGCGGAAGCCATCGCCTGCACCGTGATCGGCAGCGATGGTCCGGGAGACATTTTGGAGCATCAGCTCATCGAACGCAATCTCAGTTGCGAAGGGCTGATCCGCAGCGACGCCCGTATCACGACGATTAAGGAGCGGATCATTGCGGGTTCGCAACAAGTGGTCAGAATCGACACCGAAACCGACGAACAAATTTCCGACGCCGAACGAACGCAATTGGTCGCCAAGGCCAAAGCGCTCATTCCAGGCTGCCAGGTGGTGATTTTTGAGGATTATGACAAAGGGGTTCTGAGTCCGGAAGCCATCACCGATATTACGGCTTTTGCCAACCAACATGGCGTACCGACAGTCGTCGATCCCAAGAAGCGTAATTTTCTGGCTTACCAGGCGGTGACGCTCTTTAAGCCCAACCTGAAAGAACTGCGCGAAGGCCTGAAAGTAGATTTCGACGTGCGCGATGCTGCCGCGTTGCAAGCGGTGGTGCAGCAGCTCACTAAAAAACTCGGCGCAGCCGGAGCGCTGATCACGCTCTCGGAGCATGGCGTGTACATCGATTACCAGAACCAAACCTGTCATTTACCCGCCCACGTTCGCAGCATCACCGACGTGTCGGGCGCGGGCGACACGGTCATCAGCATCGCGGCATGCTGCGTCGCGCTCGGGTTGTCGCCGCGCACCATCGCGGCGCTATCCAATCTGGGGGGCGGACTGGTCTGCGAGCAGATCGGCGTCGTGCCCATCAACCGAGAATTATTACGGGAAGAAGCCCTGCGGGAGGGCGTGCTGGGGCGGTAAATCCTGCCAATCGCTGCATCCTGACGAATTCTACACGACTGCATCCATGATTCCTGCCAAACAAAATCAATATCTACAAGTAGCCGCTTACGCGCTTGCCGCACTCGCTTTGCTGTTTACTTTTTACTGGAGTGTCATCGCACCGCCCTTTTTTGGCTACTATACCACCGATGAGAATTTCATCGCCGACTCGGGTGTGTTGCTATGGTACGGCAACACGCCGCGCATTCTCGATTGGCCCGGTGCGCCTAGTGTGCTTACCTTTTATTTAATCTTTGGGGTAGAAATTGCTTTCCGTATCGCGTCTAACCTCGGTAACGCAGGCGGGCTGATCGGCGTATTCACGCAGGTCGATTTGGCAACTTACGACTACCTCACTGACCGTGAGACACTGCTGTTGCTCGGCCGCAGCATTCAACTCCTCCTGGTAGGGCTGGTTCTTTTTTTTACCCTGCGATTTGTATATCGTAGTCGGCACGAGTTGCTGACCGACGGTACGAAGCACGTGCTGGCCTTTTTGATCGTAAGTTCCAGCATGATCTGGACCAGTGCGCCCGTGCTGCGGCCCGAGGCGTTGTCGGGTAGCGTGTTCCTGTATTTGCTGGTGCGGCTCGTCTTTTCCGAAAAACTTAGGCCAAGTGAAAGCTACGTCATCGCTGCGCTGTTTGGTCTGGTTTTGGCTGAGCGGCTGCTTTTCATCTTCGTAGCGCCCATCGTGCTGGGAGGGATATTCTTTCTTTCCTCCCAAAAACGATGGACCACCGCGGCGCGCGCGCTGCTCGTTGTGCTGGCTACCTTCGTAATTTTTTGCCCGTTTGTGCTCACCAACACGCTGGTAATCATGAAGGCATTTGTGGGCGGTATCATGGCCAAGATGCAGGATACCCCCATGCCAACGCTCTTCAACGAAGCTTTCATCGACGAGTACTTTTACAATCCCGTTAACTACCTGGTGGTGGCAATGGGGTTAATCGGCGTGGGGGTATTGATTAGCGCACGTAAGCCTTTCTACGGGCTCGTAGCGGGCAACTGGGCACTTTTCCTGTTTTTAGTGCTCCGCTCGGCTAAGCTGTACGGCTCACACGTGCTGCCCGCCGGAGTGATTACGCTGGTGGTGGCGGCGCTGGGAGTCGGCCTTGTAACACGAAAAGTGCCCAAAGGCAGGTGGGTAGCCGGAACGCTCGTGCTATTAATGGCTGCGTCGGGTCTGTATGAATCCGTAACTTTTCAAAGCCAGCGCCACGTTCGGCCGAACATCGCGCTGGCTTACGATTGGGTGCAGCAACTACCGGGTAACCCCCGGCTCCTGGTGACGCCGGAAATGGAAACCTATCTTCCCAAAAACAAAGAAATTTTGCTGCGCGATATGCTACTGAATCAAGACAGTCTGAAAATGCAGCGGAAGATGCAGGTACAGGTAGGCGCAAACGACGGGCCTCTGCCTTACATTATTTATGCTTTTGCCTTTGAAGATGAGCGCCTTTACCAAAACCAATACCAGATTCTGCTACGTTACGCCGACCGCTCCCCAAAGCGAAAGTTCAGCTACGATGTGTACCTGGATGATACAGCCTTCATTTACCACAGCGTGCAGACTCAGAAGGCAATCGAGGATTTTAAAGCCGGTGCATACGACTATATGATTACCGAAATACGGCTCGAAGGGCTTGTGCCCGTACAGATCTTCGATAATGGTTTACACCCCTCGCTCTTTGCTTATCGGACGGGGAAGGAGGAAGGGAAATTCCCCTACCTTCCCCAATCCTTCACGTACTTTACAAACAAATCCTGTAAAAAGGCCGTCTTCTCGCCGGGCGCACCGCTGCCGATGGGCTGTTCGCCGACTTGCACGATGGGAAGTGCCCATTTGGTGGTACTCGTGGTGAAGCATTCGTCGGCGTTGACGAATTCGTCGAACAGGACGGGTCGGGTCTCAACCTCGAAATGCGGAGCGGCGAGTTCGAGAAATACGCGGCGGGTGATGCCGTTGAGCACATGGCGGTCGGGCGTGACGAGCGCGTCGCCCTTGAAATAAAAGACATTGCTGCGAGTGAGCTCGCTGATTTCGCCATTTTTATGGAATAGCAAATCCGACGCGCCCTGATGCTTCATCTGATCGGCCATCAGAATCATGTGGACGTAGTTCGTCGTTTTGATCGTGGGCAAGTCGCGGACGTAGTCGTAGGGTAGCACCTTGATTCCCTCGCGCATGGCAGCCAGATTTTCTTTGGGTAGCGGCTCGCAGCGAATTATGAAGTTGGGCTTCGTTACCGTCACGCTGTCGGGCGCGTAGCCGCCCGTAAGCACGAAGCGAAACGCCACCTCGGCCTCGCCCGAGCGGCGGTATAAGTCGGCCATTATGTCGCCGGTCTCGGCCTGATTCATTGGTAAAGGCAAATGCAGCGACCGCGCCGAATTCTCAAACCGCGCCCAATAATCGTCCCAACGGAAGGGAAGTCCCTGATAGGTGCGGAAGTAGTCGAACATGCCGTAGCCGCGCAGCAGGCTCAGATCGTTGGTTTGGAGCAGCGGCGTATCGTTGGGCAGGATATTGCCGTTGAAATAAAGCGAGAAAGGCATGGTCGTCGTTTTGGTAGAAGCGTTTGTTTTTGACAAAAATCGCGACAATATGCGGAAAGCACGCTCTTTTTTTGCACCAATTCTGCCACGTTTTCCTGCGTCACCAACCGAAACGGCACGAGCGTCTGCCTTTCGTAAAGCTGTTTTTTGACAATTTTGAGGGGCTTTTTATTTGGAGAATAGCTCGGCCCTCTACCCAATATTCTCCGTCACTCCGGTATCTTTCCAGCTCCGCGAAGCGGCAGAGTCCAGCACGGCCTGGCAGACTTTCTGCGTCTCCATCGCGTCCTGGAACGTCGGGTGGCATTCTTCACCCGTTTCCAAACTCTTGAAAAAGTCGGCGACCTGATGGATAAACGAATGCTCGTAGCCAATGCTCGTGCCGGGAATCCACCAGCGGTCCATATAAGGTTGATCGCTGTCGGTGACCAGGATGGAGCGCCAGCCGCGGACGATGTCCTCATCGCCGTGGTCGAAGTACTCGAGGCGGTTCATGTCGTGCAAATCCCAGCGGATGGAGGCGTGTTCGCCGTTGATCTCGAAGGTAAATAGCGCCTTGTGGCCCCGCGCGTACCGCGTGGACTCGAACTGGCCGAGGGAGCCGTTCTTGAAGTGGCAGTGAAAAATACAGGCATCGTCGATGCCGACTTTCTGCACCTTGCCGCTGTCTTGGTGCACTCTTTCTTTGATGAACGTCTCGGTCATAGCCGACACGTCGGTGATGGCGCCATTGATCCACATGGCGGCGTCGATGCAGTGGGCCAGCAGGTCGCCCGTAACGCCTGAGCCGGCGGCCTCGGAGTCGAGCCGCCAGAGGGCGGTGCCGCCTTGGGGAAGATCGGGGCTGATGGTCCAGTCCTGCAGGAAGTTGGAGCGGTAATGAAAAATCTTGCCCAACTTTCCCGAATCCACGATTTGCTTCGCCAGCGTCACGGCGGGAATGCGGCGGTAGTTGTACCAAACCGTATTTTTGACGCCCGCTTTTTCAACGGCGTCCACCATCGTTTGGGCTTCTTCCTGGGTGCGGGCCAGCGGCTTTTCGCACAAAATCATCTTTCCCGCCTCGGCGGCGGCAATGGCGATCTCGGCGTGCAGGTCGTTGGGCGTACAGATGTCCACTGCGTCGATGTCATCGCGGGCGATGAGGGCTTTCCAATCCGTTTCGTAGGACTCGTAGCCCCACTGCTCGGCAAAGGCCTTCACCTTGTCCTCAGACCGCGAACAAGCCGCTTTCAATACGGGACGATATTCGTATTCAGGAAAAAAATCACCCAGGCGCTTGTAGCCATTCGTATGCGTCCGGCCCATCAGCCCGCAGCCAATGAGTCCGATTCTTATTTCTTTTTTATCCATTAGGTATTAAGTTTTAGGTATTAGGGCGTGTTGAAAACGCGCATTCCACAGACTCACAATTCAAAGAAAAACCAGCGAGAAAACCAAGAACGCTGAACATTATTCACTCCATCCATGCTTCTCCCGCACCCGAATCATCGTGGCCAGGATGTCGTTCCAGGTTTGCTGGTTTTCCATCACATCGTTGTCGAACATGCATCCGTCCCAGCAGATGTGTTTTAGTTTCTTGGTGAGATTGCCGTTTTCGTCGCGCAGCCAGAAACCCGCGTCTTCGGCAACATTGAGCTTGCCGTTGGGGTCGGTGGCCAGGCAGTGACGTCCCGTTTTGTCGTGTGAGCCGGTGCCGTGGACAGTGCCGTCGTTCTGGGCGACGTGGAAGTCGATCGTCCAGGGACGCAACGCGTCAGACATTTTTTTGAGGGCGGCCGTCAGCACGTCTCGATCCTGCCAGTCGTAGTCTTTGGGCAAAATCCGCTCCTCGGGTCGGTTGTAGCCCATCGTGTAGAGCAGCGTGTGCGACATATCGGCCTGGAAACCCATGTTGGGCCGATCCACCATTTCCAGCGTCTCGACCATCGTTCCCCAGCCGTGCATCCCGCCCCAGCAGATTTCCCCCTCGGCGGCTAGTTTTTCGTCAAATTCTGCCGCCACGTCGCAGGCTTCGCGGAAGGTATCGGCGATGAGTTTGGTGTTTTTGGCCGGGTCCTTGGCCCATTCTTCGGGACTACTCGCCGAGTCGATGCGAATAACACCGTAGGGACGAATGCCCGCCTCGCGCAGTACTTTGCCGAAGTTACAGGCTTTGCGCACCATGTCGATGAACACCTTGCGGTCGTCGGCGCTGCCCAAAATCGGACCGCCCCAAATGGGTGCCACCATGCTGCCGACCACCAACCCGTGGCTCGCAATCTTCTCAGCGAGTCTCTTGATGTCGTCATCAGAGCTTTCTATATCCACGTGCGGGTCGAGCAGTCCGATATCCACGCCATCGAACTTGACGCCGTCCACCTCGGCGGCGGCGGTCATTTCGAGCATTTTATCGAAAGGAATGACGGGTTGCGAGTCATCGCCCTTGCCCACGATTCCGGGCCAGGTGGCGTTGTGTAGTTTGGGGAAATTGTTCATTGTTAGGTTATTAGGTTTTAGGTTATTAGCAGGGCGCTCCGTGGCGTTTTAGGCCAGCCGCCCACTTTCAATTTTAAAATCAATAATTGTCAACTGTCCACTAAGTCCGGGTTTCCCGGACCAAAATGCTTCAGCATCACCAGCGGATCGACGGACGAATAGTTGGTAATTTCGACGCCTTCTTTCGCGGTTTTTTCGGTCACGAAAAACTCGTCGAACGTAAGTTGCCCATAGCGGATTAGCGCGGGCGTTTCTACGTTCCAGACACCCATTTTGCCGTGGCCCTGCATAATGATAAGGCCATAAGCGGCGGCGTCTGTGATCGTGACGGTTGCGCCGGGGGCTACCGTTAGTTCTTTGGCGCTGAACGCGTCGTTGAGGTAACAGACCCAGTTTTCCACGTAACCGGCAGCCTCCATTTCGGCCTGATTGCGGACGGGTTTGGGACGCATGAAACGCGTTTCCAGGATGTTGGGACTAGTGTTCAAATCCCAGTCGATGACTTCCATGAGTTGGTCGAAGTCGCCCATGCGGTCTTCGGGGGTACCGTTCCAGAGGAGTTCTTCGGGGATAATGGCCTCGTTGACCAGCGATTGGTACATGGCAAATACGTCGGAGGCTTTCTGCGGCTCGTAGGTACACAAACTGCCCGGCGCGTGGAGCATCCCCGGCGGCACGTCCCAGCCCGTGCCGGGTTCCAGCTTGAATGCTTGCGAGTAGTTGGTAATCTTAT
>JBBSSJ010000057.1:0-18233 GCA_038242095.1 Cytophagales bacterium | reverse complement strand
CTTCCGCGATATCGGCCAGCTCATTCCCTTCCTGGTACAAGTTGGAATGTATGCCTGCCCTATCGCTTACAGTACCCGGTTAGTGCGGGATTCCATGCCACAGTACTATAAGTATTATATCATGAATCCGGTGGTGGGCATTATCGATGGCTTCAAATGGTGTCTTTTGGGTGACAATTCTTATTTCGATCCTAACAGCCTGTATTCCACAATAATCGTCTCGATCGTAGCATTAGCGTTCTCACTTATGTACTTTCGTAAAAAGGAGAACACATTTGTGGATTATATTTGATTCAAGATAATTTCCTTATGCATGTTATTTCGGCTGAAAACCTCAGCAAAAAATATATACTTGACCACCAGGGTACCCGGCAACCTTCCAATTTGAGGGAGGCATTCTCGGAGACGTTTGATGGATTATTTTCTCGGAAAAGCAAGGAAGCTAAACCAAGCCGCAAGGAAGAGTTCTGGGCGCTTAAAGATGTGAGCTTCAATATCGATCAGGGCGATCGGATCGGGATTGTGGGCCATAATGGCGCCGGAAAATCTACCTTGCTTAAAATCCTGAGCCGCATCACTGATCCTTCCACGGGTCAGGTCATGATCGAAGGTCGGGTAGCCAGTTTGCTGGAAGTGGGTACGGGGTTCCATCCCGAGTTGACCGGCCGTGAGAATATTTTCTTGAATGGAGCCATTTTGGGCATGAGTAAAGCGGAAATCAAGCGCTCGTTCGACGCCATCGTGGATTTCGCCGGCGTCGAGAAGTTTCTTGACACGCCCGTAAAGCGTTATTCTTCGGGCATGTACGTGCGGCTGGGTTTTGCCATTGCTGCTCACCTCGAACCCGAAATCATGATTATCGACGAGGTGCTGGCCGTAGGCGACGCGGAGTTCCAGAAAAAGTGTCTTGGCAAGATGCGGGATGTTTCCGAGAGCGGCCGTACGCTCATTTTCGTAAGCCACAATCTTACCGCCATTCAGGCACTTTGTAATAAGGCATTTTACTTTGAGAAGGGCAAATTACTCGAACAGGGCGATACCACCCACATCGTGAATACGTACCTGAGCCGGGTTTCGCACAAAAAACTCGAACGGAGTTGGGACGATATTGACACCGCGCCCGGCAACGACCAGGTGCGCGTGAAGAGTTTCAAACTGGTACCTGAATACCTGGATGAGCTCGACCATATCGATGTGCGTACGTCGATGGAAGTGCAGTTCGAGTTCTGGAATATGATGGGTGAAGCAGAGCTCAACCTGAGTTTACACCTGTATTCCTTCACGGGAGAGTGTATTTTCAACGTAGGTACTCAGTCGCAGGTTTTTAGCCGTGGACTGGTAACGGGCATGCTGGAACTGCCGGGCCACTTCCTCAACGATGGTTCGTACATGCTCTCAATCATGATAGTGAAAGACACCAGCACCGTACTCTACCAAATGGAAGAGGCGCTTACATTCGACGTGGAAGATTTCCGCGAAGGTGTGACCTGGTACGGAAAATGGCCGGGCTATATCCGCCCGCAGCTTAATTTTACCATGAATCAAATTGAATCCGTAGTGAATGATTAACGTCACTAAAACCTTTCTGCCCGACCGGGAGGAATATAAAAAGTACGTCGACGGGATCTGGGATCGGGTACAGTTGACCAACAACGGTCCGCTACTCCGGCAACTCGAAGACGAACTCGAGCAGTACCTCGGCGTCGACAATCTGTATTTTTGTGGCAACGGCACTATTGTCTTGCAGATAGCTCTGAAAGTGCTTGGAGTCACCAAAGAGGTGATCACCACGCCGTTTTCCTACTGTGCCACCACCAATTCCATACTGTGGGAAAATTGTCGACCTGTCTTTGTCGACATTGACCGCGACACGTTCAACATCGACCCCGACCTGATCGAGGCGGCCATCACGCCCGACACCCAGGCCATCATGGCGACGCACGTCTACGGTAATCCTTGCGCGGTGGAAACCATTGAAGCCATCGCCAATAAACACGGACTGAAAGTCGTCTATGATGCTGCCCATGCCTTTGGCGTGAAATACAAGGGGCGTTCGCTGCTTTCCTTCGGCGACATTAGTACCTGTAGCTTTCACTCGACCAAGGTTTTTCACACGATTGAGGGCGGCGCCATCATTTCGAATCATCCCGAACTTCACGAGAAGCTGCAATTGTTGCGCGCCTTTGGTCATCGGGGCGACGAAGAGTACCTCTATGCGGGTATCAACGGCAAGAATTCCGAGTTTCACGCCGCGATGGGCCTGTGTAATCTGCCGCGCGTGGGCGAGATCATCGCCGCCCGGCGGGCGGTTTTTGACCAATACGATGCCCTGTTGCGCTGGGAAAGACTCCGCAAACCGGCCATAGACCCTAGCTTGGAGTACAACTATGCCTACTACCCGGTTCTGTTCGAATCGGAGTCCGCCATGCGGCAGGTACAGGCGGCGCTGCTAGAAAATGAAATCATCCCCCGCCGGTATTTTTACCCTTCGCTCAACACGCTTTCTTTCTTACCCGAATATTACCCCTGCCCGGTATCGGAAGATATTGCCTCACGCGTACTGAGCCTACCACTTTACGTAGGCTTATTGCCGGAGGAGATCGAGAAAATTAGTGGTGTAATTAATCAAAATCTCTGACCCCGAAGTCGTGGCGATTGTGTATTGGCTTTTCTTTCTGCTATTTGTAGCTGTCGTTGGCTTTGTGGCCCGGCGCATCAGTCAGCCCTCTCTGGTGGAGTGGCTACTGTGTTGCTTTGTACTCTTCACGGGTTCGATCATCCCGGCGGGCTTCGTGCTGTCGGCGGTAGACCTTACGGCCAACACCTTCGCCTGGATTACGGGCAATTTCGTGATACTAGGGCTTCACTTTCTGCTCTGGCCGCGCTTGACCGGGCCTTGGCAACCTTTTTCGGTGCGCGCCGTCGCGGCTGACCGTCTGGCTACCTTTTGGATTTGGTTCGGGGGCCTTGCGCCATACCTCAAGACTTTATTTTCACTCCTTATCGGCACCTTGTTGGTAGTGGGGGTGACAAATCTTTTGCTGGTGCTTTTCACTGTTCCCAACGAGTGGGACAGTATGACGGGCCACCTCAACCGGGTGGTGCGCTATATCCAGCGGGGTACGATGGCGCATTTTGGCGGCACCAACTGGAACATGGACACCTATCCCAAGAGCGTCAGCACAATTCAAATTTATAGCTACCTCATTTCGGGTCAAATCGAGAATGCTTTCAAGCTTATTCACCACGCATCGTACTGGATAGCGGTTGTGGCCGTATTCGGTACCGCGCAGCGGATTGGGCGTAATCTGTCGGCCAGTTTTTTGTGCGCTTTGGCCTTCAGTTTATTTCTTGACTTTTTAATGCAAGCCATCACGACCGAAACTGACATCGTACTTACGGCTTACCTGGGTTGCCTGCTGTACTTCTTGTACACCTACCAAGCCACCCGATTGGACAAGTACCTCTACCTAGCGGGCCTGGTTTTCGGCATCGCGCTGGGCCACAAGGTGACTTTCGTACTGCTGCTTCCTTCGGTGTTTGTCATTATGATCTACACCGTGTTTTTGGCCCAGGATGTCAGGATTTTCTTTACCCGAACCCTCAAACTAGGCGTGGCTATCCTGTTGGCGGTTGGGTTTTATGCACTGCCGACCGGCTACATCAAAAATATTCAGGTGTTCGGGCACCCCATCGGTCCGCCTACGGCCCTTCAGCATCAATCGGTAGAGCGGGCGGGCACCTTGCGCAATCTCGCCGAGCAGGGCAGTCGAAATTTTGTTCGTTACGGCTACGACTTCTTCAATTTGGATGGGATTCGTAACGCTCAGTGGGGCTATGACCTAAACACCCAGATTCGGCGCCCCATCGTCAAGCTGGAAGATAAGCTGGGGATGCGGCTCGACGAAGAAACCGATTTCTCCATCGTCCCTTTTAGTTTTCAGCGGCGTTTTGAATTTTATAACGCCAATCCTTATTGGGGCATATTTGGTTTCGCGCTTATTCTCCCGCTGGTCGTGCTTACCTTTTTAAGGGTCTTCAACTCACGCCCGCACTGGTTTTTGGCGGCAGCAATCTTTCTGCACTTCGTCGCCATTTCTTATTCGGCACCTTACGATCCATTCAAGGGTCGGTATTTCATCGAAACAGGTATGCTCGGTTCGCTGTTTCTGCTGATGCTGTTTTCCAACCATCGGTTTTCGATTCTGAAACCCCGCCGTTGGGTTTGGAAAGGTTACGTGGGCCTGGTGGTGGTGTTAGCCTGTGTCTCGGCGGTGATGTCGGTGTATCTCAATATCCGCAGTTTGCCACTGTCAGCTTATGGCTACCCGTCGGCATTTGGCGCCGACCGGATGGCTTTCCAGACCTTCGCCCGGCCCGATACTTACCCGGCTTACCGCGCATTTGATTCCTTAGTGCCCCAACAGGCTACGGTGGCATTGGGCACGATAAACGACGATTTTGAGTACCCATTGTATGGAAAAGATCTCAGTCGAAAGCTGATATCCATCAATCCTTTCGAGCAAGGTGTGCAGCCCATCCCACCCGAGGCGGGCTATTTGTTTTTTGATAAGAGCGTGATCGCGCCCAAGCCCGGCGATATTCGTCTCGGCACCGACACCACCATGACCAACCTCATCGTTAAAGGGGAAGATTATTATTTGAGGAAATTAAAATAATATGCCCTTGAAACTTGCCATCATGCAGCCCTATTTCCTGCCTTATCTAGGCTACTACCAGCTGCTTAACTTAGTAGATAAATTTGTCATTTATGACGACGTCAATTTTATCAGCCGGGGTTGGATAAACCGCAATAACCTCTTGATGGGGGCAAAGGCGCACCTTTTCACGATCCCTTTGCTGGACGCCAGTCAGAACAAGTTAATTCACGAGGTGCAGGTTTCACCCGATCCGGTTTGGCGTAAGAAATTACTCAAAACCATCGATCAGGCGTATCGTAAAGCATCGTATTACGAGCCCGTTTTCCCGCTGATCGAAAGTGTCGTCAACAACCAATCCGAAAGCGTAGCTGACTATTGCCTGCAAGCCTTGACCAAAACGGCGCGCTACATGAACATTGACACCAAAATCGTGCGAACTTCGCGCATCTACGAAAACACCGACTTAAAGAGCCAGAACAGAATTCTGTCCATCTGTCAAAAGGAAGGGGCCGACCAGTACATCAACCCCATCGGAGGACAGGATTTGTATGATAAAACGCTTTTCAAAAACGAAGGCATCGCGTTGAATTTTATCCAAACTACGCCTTGGGCTTACCCCCAATTCAAGAATGAGTTCGTACCTTGGCTGTCGATTCTGGACGTCATGATGTTCAATAGTCCGGTTGAAATTCAGGCTCATTTGCACGAGTTTGAGTTAGTATAGACGCTTAAACGTTATATGGTGATTCAAAAGACGCGCCTTAACTCCCCCACGCTAAACTATGGCAAAAGTTATCATCTTCGGGATTTTGGACACCGCCGAACTGGCGCACTACTACCTCGAGCACGACTCGGAACACGAAGTTGTAGCCTTTACGGTCAACCGCGAGTATATACAGCAAGAATCGTTTCGGGGCTTGCCGTTAGTGGCATTCGAGGACGTACAAACGATTTTCTCACCCGATGACTACCACTTTTTCGCCCCGCTCACGGCCCGCAATATGAACCGCAACCGAGAGAAAATTTACCTTGAAGCCAAGGAAAAGGGGTACCGCTTTGTTTCGTATATCAGCTCCCACGCCACTATCCTCGACCGCAGTGTGGTGGGCGAAAACTGCTTCATTCTCGAAGACAACACCATTCAGCCCTTTACCAGCATTGGCAATAATGTGGTGCTGTGGAGTGGCAACCACATAGGCCACCACGGGCAGATCAAGGACCACGTCTTTTTTACTTCGCACGTGGTGATGTCGGGGCACTGCACCATTGAATCCTACTCATTTTTTGGGGTGAATGCCACCGTACGCGATTACCTTCATGTGGCTCAAGGTACGCTGCTGGGTATGGCGGCGGCGCTAACCAAGAACAGCGAAGAGTGGGGCATTTATGTGGGAAATCCCGCCAAGAAAGTACCCGGCAAACAAAGTTTCGAAGCTTACTGATTGGTTCACAATGTAGTCTATCGGGCCGCATCCTGCCATTAAAATCCCCTTTCGCTTGCATAATGTCCTCTTCATATCGCACGACGCCAACCGGGCCGGAAGTCAACTGCTGCTGCTCGAGCTGATCCGTTTGCTGGGTGAAAAAGGGCTAAAAACGCACCTTCTGATCCAGGAGGGCGGTAATCTTTTGGATGATTTCAAGAAAGTGACCGGGGTTACGTTGCTCGAAACGCAACCCGGTCCGGGCTCCCGGCTGTTGGCCAGAATTCCGGGCGCAAACCAACGCCGAATCAAAGCACATCGACGGTCAGAGCAAAGGATGACCAATGCGCTATTGGCCCGAAAATTCGATTTAGTTTTCGTTAACTCTGTAGCCAATGCGGGTTTTTATCGCGATCAGCTTGGCCCGTTGCACAGCTTGCCCGTCGTGCTCTTTGCCCACGAGTTAGCCATGTCGGTCGGCATTTATACCGAGCGCGATCAGCTTGAATTCTTACTGGGGCACTGCCGGCACCTCATTACCGTATCCCGGGCCGTGGCCGACTATTACGAGCATGAATTTCGTTTTCCGGCGGAAAAGTCGAGCACGTTTACGCTCATCAATACCGAAGATATTCTAACGCGGCTGGCCGATTCTCCCCCTGGTTTTCTGCGCCGTAAGCACGACCTGCCCGCCGACGCCCTCATCGTGGGCGGCTGCGGTAACGCCGAGTGGCGGAAAGGAAACGACATTTTTAACCTCATTGCCCGCAACGTCATCAACCGTATGGCAGGCAGGCCGGTGTATTTCGTTTGGATCGGCGCTGGGGAGTCACAGCCTTTTTACGAATTGATCCGGTTTGACATCGAGCGTTTTGGGCTGACGAGTAAGATCGTACTCGTACCGCCCACCGACGAAGCACTGGACTGCATGGCGGGTTTCGACCTTTTCCTGCTCAGTTCACGCGAGGACCCCTACCCGCTCGTAGTGCTGGAAGCCGCCCTGTTGCAGAAGCCAATCGTGTGCTTTGCCGAAAGCGGCGGGGCACCCGAATTGGTGGAGACCGACGCGGGACGCGTGGTGGACTATCTTGATGTGGAAGCCGCAGCCGTAGCGATCACGGACTTGCTCGAAAACCCGCAGCTTCGGCAAGAATTGGGCGAAAAAGCCCGTGAGAAAGTCCTGACCCGACACGACACCGCCGACAGCGTAGGGCGTTTGATGAACATCATCAATTTGGCGGCCCTTGAAAAAACCCCTGACGAAAACATACACCCATGACGATTGCTTTCACGATTTGCTCAGTCAACTATCTGGCGCAGGCCCGCACCCTGGGCGATTCGCTGAGCGAGACCAATCCCGACGTACGTTTTTTTATCGGACTCGTCGATCGGCTCGATGGCGTTAGCTTTGCGTCCGGCTACGATCCCGAGTACGAGATGGTGGAAGTACACACCATCGGCATCGAGGGCTTTGCGGCCATGGGAAACCGCTACAACATCACGGAGCTCAACACGGCGGTTAAGCCTTTCTTTTTCAGTTATTTTTTCCGAGAATTTCCGGCGGTCAAAAACGTCATTTATTTCGATCCCGACATCATCGTGTTTCAGCCGCTCACAATTTTACTGGACGGCCTCGCTACCCACGATGCCGTGCTGACGCCCCACCTGTGCTCCCCCATTGAGGACCGCAAGACACCCAACGAACTGCACCATCTCAATACCGGTGTGTATAATTTGGGCTTCGGGGCGTTCAGCCGCTCCGCCGAATCATTGGCTTATATTAAGTGGTGGGAGGAAAAGCTGCGATACGAATGCCTTATTGCCCTGTGCGATGGCTTATTTGTGGATCAGAACTGGATGTGCTTCCTGCCCCTATTTGTGCAAAACACTCGAATCGAGAAGCATCGGGGGCACAACGTGGCTTATTGGAATCTGCACGAGCGCTTTGTTTCCCAGCGTGAGGGCACCTTTTATATCAATGAAAGTGAACCTTTAGTTTTCTTTCATTACAGCGGTTACGACCCCCGCAAGCCGGAGGCGGTGTCGAAGTACCAGGACCGTTTCAACTTTGTAGCGCGCCCCGATTTGGTCGAAGTATTCGCGCTGTATCACGACCGGCTCGTCGCCAACGGCAACGAGTACTATAGGCAGTTTCCTTGCCAGTATATCAAGCCTGCTAAAATTTACAAGTACCTCCGCGTGCGAAAAGTTCTCACCGATCCGCTTCGCGCGCTCATGGCGGCTATCGACACTCCCTGATGAAAGAGCCTGTTACCGTTTTGATACCGGATTTTTACCGACCGCTGACGCCAACCGAGCGTTACGCGCTGACGAGCATTCAGGCGCACTTAGGCGATTTCCCTATTACTTTTTTGAAAGCGAAAAGCGAAAATCTGTGGTTTGAACTTGGTGAGATTTGTCCTGGTGCCGATACCGTTTCGTACGACGATCGCTATTTCGATTCCCGGCGTTCCTTTGCCAAACTATTACTTGGTAGCCAGTTGTACGAAGATTTCGGCTGGAGCCGCTACCTTTTGATGTTGGAGATGAACACGCTTATCAATCAAAACGAACTGGCGCACTGGTGCCGGCAGGGGTACGATTTTATTCAGCCAGCACCCCAATTTATTGAAGAGGAAGGCTGGCTAGACGCCACCAAACGCCAATTGAATCCAGCTAATTTTCTTCAAAAACACAACGATGCTATTTTGGCTTATGCGCAGTCGAGTGGAATATCGCTTCGCAAAGTCGAGACATTCAAGAAAATCACGCGGCGAAAGAAACGCGCCATCCACCATTATTTGGCCGAAGGCCCGGAGGTTGGCAACGATGCACCTTTCTGGGAATTTCATGTGAACCGCTGGCGCCCCGAATTGCTGGTTCCAAATCAAATCGGGCGCGATTTCTTCGCTAAACCCTATGCCGACGCCGCGCTGAAAGACCAACCCGCGAGTCAGCTATTTGCTTACACCGGCCTGACTGATGAATCGGTTCTGCCGCGATTTTACGATCTATGAACGCAGTACTTACGGTAGCCGACCGGAGCCAACTTCCCCACGCCCTTGCCCTTGGCAAATCATTAAGATTGCATAACCCTCACTATGCTTTTATCCTCGGCTGGGTAGATCCGTGGACGGTTCCTGCTTTGCCGGATTGGATGGAGCTGATCGACGTCAAATCCGTAATCCCAAGTGAGTCTTGGGCTTCGATGCAGCAAATTTACACTGATTTTGAGCTCACCGTGTCCTGTCGGCCGTTTTTTGCCCGACATATCCTAAATAGCACTCCAGGGCTCCAACACCTCTTTTTTCTGGCTCCGACAGTTTACATTTATGGTTCCTTAGCCCCCATCATTTCGGACAATGCTCTTTTGCGGCTCACACCACACCGCCTGAGTCCGTTGCCAGAAGGCATGCCGCTCGACGACAAGCGGATTCTCAACATCGGGATGTTTCATAGCAATAGCTGGGTGTTGTCAACGGTTCCGGCGGCGATGTCATTGCTGGATTGGTGGTGCGCCCGCACGCTGGATCGCGCGTATTTCGACCTCTGTCAGGGCATGTGCCTTGACCAGCTTTGGCTCAACTACCTGCCTATCTACCACGACCGGGTCGAAATCATCCGGCAGCAGGGCTGGCATTATGGTCTGCATGCCGTTACTGATTTGCCGATTCAATACCTCGACGGAAAATACAGCATTGATGGTGAAGCGCTGCTCACCGTCGACTTTGCGGGCCTGGAAAGCTACCATCCCGTATGGTCCGACCACGTGGCGTTGGTGGCCAAAGCACCGCTCTTCCAACAACTAAGTCGTGCGTATCGCGCAGCCCTCCCGAAAATAGCGCCCCCCCCGTCCGGTAGCGCTCCCCGCTACGGCCGGCCGACAAGAATCAAATCAGGCCGGAGCCTCCGCAAGAAAGTAGTGTGCCGCCTGAAAGCACTCATTCAACAAATCGACACCTACGACCTCACCTATTAACGGGTACCCCAACCACCGCAAAAACGATTACCTTTGCAGCCGGAAACTACGTCCCCACCCCATACGCCCGGATGCGGCCATATAAGAAATCAAAAGTGATGAGTATAGGCTTTTTATTTAAATACTTCAATTATCTGCGCTATTCGGCGGGAATAGCCATCATGCTTGACGCCTATCCGATCGTATTCTTTGTTCGGGATACACTCAAAATTGGTCCGGCGGGGCCCATATTCACAGCGGCTTTTTTGGGAATGGGACTAGTGTTGATGTTGCCATTTCACTTGTTTGTCAGGATCTACAAAGTCAACTTTACACTATTAAAATATGCGCTCCTCTTTCTGGCGCTGATGCTTTACCATTTCTTTCTGTTCAATACCTCCGGCTCGGACTACGTCACTGAATTGGGGAATAATGTCTATATACTCGTTTTCATTTTCCTGCTATTCCATGTGCCTAACGACGTAAAGGATACACTCATACCAATGATATTCCTTATTTCATTAGTAGGAAACATGACGCTTATTTACTCCCTCATCACAGATCCTTCCTGGCGTATTGGCATGAGGGCGGCGGTAACGCTTTCGGCAGACGGTGGCGAAAGTACCTCCAACCCCCACATCGCGGCCCGAAATGCTATCATCTGCCTGATGACATCAGTTATTATGGCAAGACATTACGGTAACGTTTTACTGAAACTGTTTTTATATTTCATGGCCTTGCTCAGTGCGGCCCTTATCATTTTTGCCCAGGTAAAATCCTCCATTCTGGGTTTGGGCGTTGTAATGGCTTTCTTTGTGTATTATAACCTTACCTTCTCAGGTGTTGTCAGTTCCATTAAGGGACTTTTTTCAGTTAGAAATCTGGTCATGCTGGTGCTGTTATTGGTAGGCGTCAATTTCTTTTTAAGCCGTTACGGCGATATATTCGGGTATCTTACCAATTACTCCGATGTACTAGTGGACAAAGCGTATGATCTTTTATATACCGCCACGGGTGTGCAGGTG
The DNA here is from genome assembly GCA_038242095.1 of Cytophagales bacterium. GTDB lineage: Bacteria > Bacteroidota > Bacteroidia > Cytophagales > Spirosomataceae > Persicitalea. The sequence continues at coordinate 7,165 of JBBSSJ010000057.1, read as the reverse complement.
GGGGCCGGTAACGCTACCATCGACGCTTCGGCCATGGGGAGGGTATCGAGTTTTGGTTATTTCAGAGAGGCCATTTATTATAACCCCAGCGTTCTGGTTTTGGGCCGGGGCTATAAGGACTTCTACATGGATATCCCCCTGCTGGAATCATTCGTCAACCATGGAATATTCGGGCTTGTTTTCTTCGGCGGTTTTTGTCTTTACGCTTTCATTTTCAGTGTGCGGGAGATTAGGAACCCCACTAATATGCTCACGATTTTTCTGGCGTATTTCTACATGTACCTTACCGTACTTTTGTTGACCACCGGTCGACCCTACGATACTTATTTTTGGTTTCCATTTGCGATCATGATTCGTTTTCTGGGCGTTGATTACCTCGATTCCGATAAATATAAAAGCGCCAAGCCTACCCTGGTTCAGACTGGCGCATTACAGTCGGTTCAATGAGCTGACTGACTAATTGAGGCATTTTTGATTGAGATCGCAGCAAAAGCCTTTTCCATTATGTTTATCATTGATTTAACGGGCAGATGCGGGTATTGATCGTCCATACCCAACTGTGGGCCCATTACAAATCGGTACTATTCCAGGAAATTTACCGTGAATTTCAGAAACGGGATCCCACCAGCGAGTTACTCGTGGCTCAAATCGCCCTGCACGAACAGAGCCGGGCCGCCATGGTCGACTCCGCTCAAAAAGTCGAGTACGACTATCCTTATCAAGTCCTTTTCCCCCGTAGTCTTGACTCGGTCACCTTACCAGAGCGCATGAAGGCGCTTTTTTCACTCTTTAAGGATTTCCGGCCCGACGTGCTCAACATTACCGGCTATTTCGACCCCGCTCAGGTAGCCTTAGCTTTTTACGCCAAAATGGTGGGCGTCAAGGTGGTCATATCGGTGGAATCTTCGCTAGCCGACCACCAGCGTTCAGGTTTGAAGGAGCGATTGAAAAAGCTTATTCTTGATCGCGCCGATGATTACTTCTGTTTTGGCCAAACCTCGGTGGCCTATCTGAAATGGCTGGGCGTATCCGAACAAAAAATAACCGTCAAAAAAGCCGCTGTGGTGGACAACGATCGGATTGCCGCAGTTTACGCTCTTGCGAAATCAGAGGCGCATTCCACCGATAGCGCTCCGCTTAGCTTCGTTTACGTTGGTCGCCTGGCCGAAGAAAAAAATCTGCTGCGGCTTCTGGAAGCGTATCGCCTGCTCTCGGATACTTCCCGTGAATTACTTTTTGTGGGCGAAGGCCCCATGCGGTCCCAACTCGAAGCCTACGTAAAATTCCATAATCTGGCAGGAGTCCGGTTTGTCGGGGGTCTACTATGGCACCAGGTACCGGCCTATTTGGCTCAGTCGAAAATATTGGTACTTCCCAGTCTTTCGGAACCATGGGGCCTGGTGGTCAATGAAGCCTTGACTTGCGGAATGCCGGTCATCGTCTCCGAGCGTTGCGGCTGCTCGGCTGATCTCGTGCAGGATGGCGTGAATGGTTTCACATTCAACCCCGAGTCGGTTGAAGCATTGACCGAAGCAATGCAGTTCTACGCACAAAATCCGGACGCAGTTACCCGGCACGGCGCGGCATCATTACGACTGATTGCGCCCTTTTCCCCCGCGGCGGCGGCGGCTAAAATGGTGGATAGCTTCCAGCGGCTAGGAAAATGAGTTTTGCAAAAGATTAAGTGAATCGAAAAGGAAACCGGTGTTTGGTATCGCCAGACAGGAGATCTTCGTAGATCGTTACCCAGTCCTGCCCGTGCCTTTCAATGTCGAATAAGTGCGAAGTTTCCACGCTGTTGCGGCGCATCTGCCGGTACAGTTCGGGATCCAGATTCAGGATCGTATCGATGGTTTGAGCGAGCGATGGAACCGAGTTTTCAACCCAGTAGCCCGAACGGTTTTGCGCTAACACCGCCCAGGGGGTACTTCGGGAAGCCACCACGGGTGTACCGTGCGCCAGTGCCTCCGTCACCACAATGCCGAAATTCTCAGTGTGAGAAGGCATGAAGCTAAAATAAGCCCGTGCCAGTAGTTCCTGTTTGGCTGCTCCGGCCACCATACCCAGGAAGCTTACTTTTTCGCTTAGTCCCAATGTGGCAACCTTATCTTTGAGCTTCTGCACATAATCAGGTTCGCCCGTTCCGGCTAGTTTTAGCGTAAAATCAGAATGCCGAAACGCACTGGATTGGGCGGCAGCTTCGATCAAACTCTCAACATTTTTCTTGGGGTGCAGCCTGCCGATAAATAGTAAGTAACGCTCCGTGGGCCGATCCAGCGGCTCAGGCAGTTCCATTTTAGGAGGAATTTGAACGATGGCCGCGTCTGGCCCGAAGTTATGGCGGATATAATCGGTTTCGGCATCGCAGGTAGAATGAAACAGGACTCGGGAGGACATAAAATTTTTAATAAACCACAAAATCGGCTTTTTTCTTGCGGTACTGTATACTAAAGCGGGCGGGTCGAGTTCGCCGTGCGGCGTCCAAATCACCTTCTTGCCCAGCATTAATCCGACCGTTGCCAGAAGCCAGGAGGTAGGATAGAATATGGCTCCGACGTGCAGGATTTGCGTGCTCCAGAGCGGAGCCAGCGACTTGATGAGCAGCCGAAACGGGACAAAATGAACGGCGGTTTTTACATAAATCACCCGGCCGTAGTCAGTTTCGAGCCATTGGTCGAGCGGTGCCTGCCCATTAATTCCGTCGTCGGTGGTGGTGATAGTTACGGTGTGGCCCTGCTTCACCATGGATTTAGCCCACCAGTAGGTTACATTGTCGGGACCACCAATTTGGGCGGGATAAAGTGAGCCTACGTTGAAGAGTATTCGCATGCCGGGCGTTGGGTTCGAGGCAAAAATAGACAGAAATATTGGCCCGATTGCCTACTTTTGCGTCTTTACCTTTCTACTTGTCAATGGTCAACCTTACGGTAATCATCCTCACATACAACGAATCGCTGCATATCGAGCGCTGTATCAGTAGTTTGCAAGCCATCACCGACAGGATTTTCATCGTTGACTCCTTTTCAACCGATGGCACGCCTGAAATCGCTACCCGGCTGGGCGCGACGGTCGTGCAAAACCCCTGGGTTTCTTACGCCTTCCAGTTCAACTACGGTATCGAGCACAATCCCTTTGCCACCGACTGGCTGATGCGGATGGATGCCGACGAGTACATTACACCTCAACTAGCGCAGGAAATCAATGCTGTTTTGCCCGCTGCTTCCCACGATACATCGAGTCTGTACATCAAACGGCGCGTGATTTTCATGAATCAGTGGATCAGGCACGGCGGCTACTATCCTACCTGGCTGCTCCGGATATGGCGGCGGGGCCAGGGTATGTGCGAAGAACTCTGGATGGACGAACATATTAAAGTAAAGGGCGGAAATCCGACTCGCCTGGAACACGATTTGGTCGATCACAACCTTAACAATCTCACCTGGTGGACCCAAAAGCACAACAACTACGCCATTCGGGAGGTAATCGACTTGCTCAACATCAAATACGATTTTGAGAATCGCGAGACTGTCGCCCCAGATTTTTTTGGCAGTCAGGAGCAGCGAAAGCGCTTTTTGAAAGTCAGGTACGCCGGCCTTCCGCTTTTTACGCGCCCTTTTCTTTATTTCATTTACCGCTACTTCTTTAAACTAGGCTTTTTAGATGGAAAAAAGGGCATGATCTGGCATTTTTTACAAGGTTTTTGGTACCGGTTTCTGGTTGATGCCAAGGTCTACGAAGTGTATCAGACCGTCGGGCGGGACAAGCAACGTATCATGGATCATTTTTTGCACGAATATGGAAAAGACCTCAGCGCCAAGAACCGATCTGTCGAGGTATGACAACCGCTGGTATCGTCCCGGCAGCCCGGTCCGGCGGATAGCGTGGTTCGTTTGCGGCCGAATTTTCGTCAACACCTATCTGCCTTTTCCGGTGGCGATAAAGGTCTTCATCATGAAACTATTCGGCGCAAAAATTGCTGCAAATGTGATGATTAAGCCCAAGGTAAATGTCAAGTACCCCTGGTTTTTGTCGGTGGGTCAAAACGCCTGGATTGGCGAATGCGTCTGGATCGACAACTTAGCTCCTGTGCGCATCGGAGCCGATGCCTGCCTATCGCAGGGCGCTATGCTGCTGACAGGAAACCACAACTACAAAAGCCCGCGTTTCGATCTGATGACGCAGCCCATCGACTTGGCGGAAGGCGTTTGGATCGGGGCGCAGGCGGTAGTCTGTCCTGGGGTAAGCTGCGGCGCCCATGCCGTATTGACGGCGGGTTCAGTGGCTACCAAGAATTTGGAGGCCTTCGGAATTTATGGAGGTAATCCCGCATCATTCATCAGAAAGCGCGTTTTGCAAAGTGAAAATTAGCATTATTACCGTCGTGTACAACGGCGCGGCTACCGTGCGCGACGCCATCGAGTCGGTGCTGGCGCAGGATTATGCCAATGTAGAGTACATTATCATCGACGGCAATTCGCGCGACGCTACTATCGAGATCAGCAAGTCTTACGGCGGTCGAATTTCGCGTTTCGTATCGGAATCCGACGCCGGGATTTACGACGCCATGAACAAAGGAATCGGCCTGGCCACCGGCGAGGTGATCGGGTTGCTCAACGCGGACGATATGTACGCCTCCGGTGACGTACTTTCGGAGGTCATGAGCAAGTTTGAAGCGGATTCTGCGGATGCCGTCTACGGGGATTTGCTTTACGTTGACGGGCTGGATCCCAAGGTGGTACGGCGCAACTGGCGGGCGGGTGCCTACTGGGCGGGCAGGTTTCTGTCGGGTTGGATGCCGCCTCATCCGACGTTTTTCATTCGCCGGAAATGGTATGAGAGGCACGGAGGTTTTCGTTTGGACATGGGAACTGCCGCCGATTACGAATTGATGTTGCGCATGGCACACAAATACGAAGCCAAACTGAGTTATGTACAAAATGTACTGGTGCACATGCGGACGGGAGGGGCCAGCAACCAAAGCTTCAAAAATCGCCTTTTGGCTAACATGAGCGACCGAAAAGCCTGGAAAGTAAACGAACTCCGTCCCTACCTCTGGACCACGGCAATGAAACCGTTACGTAAAATTATGCAGTTTATTAAGTAAATTTGCGTCGAGAATTCCCAACTCAGTAGATCGTTTGATAGGTATGTGTCACCTTTTACGCGCTAAGCTTGTCTTTTATTTGATAATAGTGGCATCTTTGAGGATGTTGCGGTCCGGGTGTTGATCTCCGGCCATCCTGAAATCACCCACATGCTCATGGAACAAATATTATTTGCCGATATTAAGTCGGGTAATTTCTTCGGCAACCTGGCTGACAGGGAGGTATACCAATGTGCCCTTTCCTTTTTGATTTCCTGCTTTATTTCTATCGTTACAATTCCGATTGTCATCAAAATGTCGGACTTACTCCATCTTGGAGCTAAGGTTGACAGGCGCAGTTCGCACGAAACAGCCACCCCCAATCTGGGTGGCATTTCCTTGTTTGCGGCAACCCTGATCGCGTATTTCCTTTGGCCCCACTCGGAAGAAGTCGCGGATTCCAACCTGGCTAACCTTTCCATGGTAGGGGTGACCATGCTCTTTTTTCTGGGCGTAAAGGACGACATTATGGTGCTCGATTCGGGCAAGAAGATGGCCGTTCAGATTCTGGCCTCGCTTACGCTCGTGGTGGTCGGCGGATTCAAAGTGGATTACCTTTATGGAATTTTTAACTGGTACTTTATTCCCGATGTAGTCAGCATACCACTTACCGTATTCATTTTTATCGCCCTCATTAACGCGATCAATCTAATCGATGGCGTTGATGGGCTGGCTGGGGGAATCAGTTTGCTGGCCGGTTTGTGGTTTGGCGTCTGGTTTTTGCTCAACAGCCATTACGCTTTCGCCTGCCTCGCTTTCGCGCTCTCCGGCGCGTTACTTGGTTTTCTGCGCTTCAATTTTTCCAAGACCAGCAAGATATTCATGGGCGATACGGGGTCGCTTATCGTCGGCTATCTGCTTTCCTTTTTCACGATTGAATTTTTGCGGCTCAATGTCAGCTACCGCAACGATCCCAATGCTTTTTTCAATGCACCTATCATCGTAATGATCGTGCTGATCGTGCCTATTTTTGATACGCTCCGGGTTTTTCTGGTGCGTATCCTCAACGGAAACTCGCCCTTCGAGGCGGACCGCAACCATTTGCACCACATTATGATCGATAACGGACTTTCGCATTTCGGCGTCTCGGCCATTCTGTGGTCTGTCACCTTGCTGAACACCGGGTTGTTTTTTGCATTCCACGGCGGCCTGACCAACACCGAATCGGTCTGCATTTATATTTCGATGTTCTTTCTGTACATGGCGGCGGCCTATTTTTTGAAAAAAAGAGCGAGTTTTGTTCAGAGTCGGAAAGGCCTTCGTAAAAGCCCCTCCTACCCCATTGAGTCGCTTTCTTTTACCAAAAGAATCCTAAAAGACCTTTAAAATATTCTGTCAGGCAGGGGACTTTTCTCTTCAAAACATTTCCAGACTTCCTACACTTTCGGGTTTGTTCGTATATTCGTGGGGTAATCAACTCCACCGTAACCCCCGCACATGCACCAGAAAATCAGGAAAGAGGATGCCTTGCACTACCATGCCAAAGGCCGGCCCGGCAAAATTCAGGTCATTCCCACTAAAGAATACAATACGCAGCGTGACCTTTCGCTTGCCTATTCACCCGGCGTGGCAGATCCTTGCCTCGAAATAGCCCGAAATCCCGAAGATGTTTACAAGTACACTGCCAAAGGTAACTTAGTAGCCGTTATCAGCAACGGTACGGCCGTGCTGGGGCTGGGCGACATCGGTCCCGAGGCTTCCAAACCCGTGATGGAAGGCAAGGGTTTGCTTTTCAAGATTTACGCCGACATCGACGTTTTCGACATAGAGTTGAACACCAAGGATATCGACGAATTTGTGCGCACCGTCCAGATTCTGGAACCTACCTTCGGGGGGATCAATCTGGAAGATATAAAATCGCCCGAGTGTTTCGAAATCGAGACCCGACTGAAGCGCGACCTCAAGATCCCGGTCATGCACGACGACCAACACGGAACGGCCATCATCAGCGGTGCCGCCCTGTTGAACGCGCTGGAAATAGTAGGTAAAAATATACAAGATATCAGGATCGTGGTTTCCGGT
>JBBSSJ010000056.1:0-18426 GCA_038242095.1 Cytophagales bacterium | reverse complement strand
CCCGGCGGGCATTGCGACGGCAATCCCGACACGTTGCAAGTGGCGCTGAAAGAAGTGCGGGAGGAACCAGGCGTCGCGGCCCGGCCGCTGCGCCAAAGTATATTCGACATCGATGTCCACACCATTCCGGGCAACAGCCGCGAAGCGGCACACCTGCACTACGATATTCGGTACTTGCTGGAAGCCGACCCGGCGCTGGAAGTGGCCCGGAATCATGAGGCCAAAGCAGTGCGCTGGGTACCGCTCGATGAAGTGCGGCTCTACAATCCGTCCGAGTCGCTATTGCGGATGCAGCGCAAGGATATCGTCAATATTTGAGAAATCGCCAGACCCGGCTGCCTTTCGGCGAGAGGATTTTAATAAAATAAAAACCAGCGGGCAAGGTTGAAACAGAAATGTGAACGCTGGTTCCGAAAGAAGGAATCTGCTGTCGAAGTACCAGGCCCGTCACGCTTATGAGCTGAATTTCGGCGGATTCGGGCAAGTGCTTCTCGCCAAAATCAAGCACTACTTCATCGCGGGCAGGATTAGGGTAGAGCGTGGCATTCAGTCCGGTACCCGGTTCTACTGCCAGGGGCGCGTAGTCGCGGCGGACGATTTCCTCGGCCCGCTGCGCGCTGGGAATACCGTAACCGAGCAGCGAATCGGGCCGGACGGCCTGATCGCCGGATTTTTGCAAAACCTCCAGCAATTGCTGAGCGCTCAAAAAAGGAAATTCCTGCCAAAGTACCGCCGCCAATCCGGCAATGAGCGGAGCCGAAAAGGACGTGCCGTTGCCGGTAGATACGCCGCCCAAACCAACGCTGTTGCCGATGACCGTGCCCACGCCTTGCGCCGCCACGTCGGGCTTGATGCGGCCGTCGGTCGTCGGCCCTACCGAACTGAACGGCGCGATGCTGCGGTTGGCGAAAACGGCCCCTACGCTCACAATTGAGTCGGCGTCGGCGGGTGGGGTGATGAGCCGCCAGGGATCACTGCCCGAGTTGCCGGCCGAGGCCACCACCAGCATGCCCCGCCGGGCGGCGTGGAGCGCGGCGCGACTGATGAGCGCCGTGAGGCCATCGAGATCGCCAACAGTGTAGTCGTACACCGGATTGTCGAACTGGTTGTAGCCCAGCGACGACGAAATAATGTCGACACCCAGGCTGTCGGCGCGCTCGGCGGCCAGTACCCAGGTGGCTTCTTCGTAAGGCGTTTCGCTGAAATCGTTTTCGGTGCGGTAGAGCGCGTAGCTGGCCTCGAAAGCCGCGCCAACTAGAAAACCCGGTTGGTTAGCCGCCATCGTCGACAAACAATTGAGGCCGTGCGGGTGGTTGTCGTAGACAAACGCTTTTCGGCTTACAAAATCGAAGGTGTCGACCAACCGCTTGTCGTCAAACAGCGGTTTTAGATAGGTAAGCTCATCGGCGCGGGGAAAGCCCGCATCCAGCACAGCAATCAGCACGCCCCGGCCCCGGTAGCCTTTTTCGTGTAGATCGGGCACGCCCAACATGGCGAGTTGGCCTTGCATCCGGCCATAGTCGATGGCCTCGGTCGTGCCGAATTTATCGGTCACCACCCCCAAACGCGCTAATCCGGGCGTGGTGGTGCTAGTGAGCGGCAGGTTTCGCTCGGTACTTTTATAAAAAGGGAAAGCTTTGATTGCCGCCCATTGCGCGTCGGTAGCTTCCAGCAGCGCGGCGTTGAACCAGCGCGAAGTGAACAAAACGCGTGCGCCCGTTTTGTTTAAAGCCTGAACGTAAGCGGGATTGACTGGAAAATCGGCAGCCACAACCGCGATGCCCTGTCGCTGCCGCCGGGCGACGGACCGCTCAGAAAGGAATTCGGTGGGTTTCTGGATCGAGAAAGGGCTGGCGGTTTTGTCTTTGAAATAAATGAAATAACGGGGTAAGCATTGTGCTTCTCCCGAATGACCCGCCAGAAGCAGGAAAGCCAATGCCAAAAGGGTATAGGTTTTTTTCATCGGGCAAAAATTTTGAGCGTAACGGTTTTGACCGACCCAAAGTCGATGATTCCTTTGCCCACGCAATCGGGCGTGCCGCAATACTGCACTGAAATACGCTCTTGTTGTACCAATCCGATACCTTCGGCATAAAGGTCACGACGGCGGCGCAACGATAACAACGTGGAGTCATTTTGCTGCACTACCGTGAGGGTTTTGACAAAATCCAGCGTCCCAAGTTTGCGGGATTCACCACTTCGTTCAATCGTGGAGAACGCTGCGGGCAAGGGATTGAAAAGATTTCGGTCCCAGCGGTTGCGATCTCGAGCGGGGAAGGCAAGTTCAACCAAAGTCAAGCCATTTTCTTGCCGGAAAGCGCGGTCTACCGTGCGCCAGGCGCTCCACACCACATCGACTTCCCACGCGCCGCTGTTGCGTAACACGGCGCGCTCGATAGGATAAACGTCCTGACCACTGGCGTCAGTATAAGGCTGGCCGATGGTTTCGCGGAGGCGGTAGATTCTGGTTTGGTTAGGTTGGGCGAGCGCATAATTGGTTTCGGAAACTTCGTATTCCCGCACAAAACCAATTTCCAGCGGGAAATAGCCGTAACCGGGATCGGGTAAGGGCGGGGCGTCGCGCTCGGTACAGCCGATAAGCGCTCCCCAGAGTACGAGCCACGCCATTACATACTTCATGATGCCGCCGCTTCCAGCGTGGTCACCGAAGCCAAATGTTCCCAAAAATTCGGGTAAGATTTGACGACGACGCCCGGCTCTTGGATTACGACCGGCTGCCGCATTCCCGCCGGAGCAAAGGCCAGCGCCATGCGGTGGTCATCGTAAGTATCGATAGAAGGCATGGTAGCCGCATAAATTTCTTCCGTGCGGCTTATTTCGTAGCGTTGATTGGTTTCCACCTCGCGCAATTCCACGCCCAACTTTTTCAACTCCTGTTGTAAGGCAAAAATACGGTCGGTTTCCTTTATTTTCAGGCTTTCTACTCCGGTGAGTGTCAAGTCGATATTTTTCATAGCGCAACAGACGGCCACCGTTTGGGCCAAATCGGGGCAATCGGTGAAATCCCAGGCCAGGCTGGTATCGGCAGCGGTTTTTTGCAGGAGAACGCCGCATTCGGTGAAAGTACTCTTGACACCCAAATGCGCCATGATGTCCACGATGGCGCTGTCGCCCTGCAACGAGTTTTCTTTCAGGCCCAGTAGTTCCACCTCGGCGTCGTCGGCTAGGGCAACAATGCTGTACCAGTAGCTTGCCCCCGACCAATCGGACTCGATGGCGTAGGGCAGGGGCTGGTAGGTTTGCGCCGCGACGGTGAGTTTTTGCGTGTCCCAGTCGGCCTGATACTTGATGCCGAAATAGGCCATCTGTTCCAGCGTCATCTCGATGTAGGGCCGCGAACCCACTTCGCCTTCCAGCGTGATCGTCAGGCCGTCGGGCAGCAAGGGGGCGATCATCAGCAGCGCCGAAATGTACTGGCTGCTTACATCGCCACGAATGGAAAGCGCGTTTTCCCCTGAATAAAGAAAGCCCGCCAACCGCATCGGCGGATAGCCTTCCTGCTTCTCGTAAGTTATCGTAGCCCCCAAATGCCGCAGCGCATCGACCAGCAAACCGATGGGACGCTCGCACATGCGGGGCGTTCCGGTCATTGTTTTCTGCTGGCCCGTGATAGCGAAATAGGCCGTCAGGAAACGCATCGTGGTCCCGGCGTCGATGACGTTGGCGACCGGCGCATCCGAAGCCAGAAGCCGCTGCATGGTTTGGCAATCGCGGGCTTCGGAAATGTTGGTGAGGGTGCATTCAAAGCCTGTGAGCGCGTCGATGATGAGCGCGCGGTTGCACTCGCTCTTGGAAGCGGTGAGCTTTATTTCGGCCTTTATTGAGTGTTCAGGAGGGTATATGGTGACTTGGGACACGAAGTAGTTTAAAGTTTATGAGTTTATGACAAGGCCGCTTGGCGGTTTAAAGTTTAAACGGATGGCCCGTATGGCTTAAAGTGTATAGGTAAGAAAACTGAGAAATCGGATTTTCTGAGAACTTTAAACTTTAAACTTTTAATACGTTTTCATGATTTTAACACGGTTGCGGCCATTCACCTTTACCGAAGCGAAGCTGAGTTTGTAACAAACGAAACCCGTGGCCGCCAGAACTCCGCCGACGACCAGCGCCTGAGAGTCGGTGGTGAAGCGCTTGTCGTCGATTCCTTTATTAAAAAAATCGGCTCCGATAAAAACAAGTCCCGCCAGCGGAAGCAACACCGCACCTTCAGTGACCCACGGAATGCGGCGGTAGGTCTTAATGCGGCGAATATCTTTTAACAATACTTCCTTAGATACCATGCGGCGGGCGGCCTCATTGATGTACGCGAAGGTAAAGCTGCTGTCGGTGATGGTATAAATCTCCTGCCGTTGCCTTCCCGGAAGTCCTTTAGCGTTGAAACGAATCTGATCGCCGGGGAAATAGCGGAAGCGGTGAAAACTGCCCAGCATCGGCGAGGCATCCAATACGAGGTAGCGTTCACCGGGCTTCGTGAATGCGCGGCTATTTTGTTGCTGTTTCAGGAATAACTCTTCACTCGACAACGCCTTAGCCGGATCGTAATGATCCTGCGCAAAGGTGGCAAAAGTGGGTAAGTTGAATAGCAGCAATAGCAGGCAAAAGCATTTCATATGGCAAAACGTTAGCGGTTTCAAATATAGCGCATCGCTCCATAAACGCCCCGATTTTCCCGATTGTTGCCAGCAAAAAAGTATTTCCAGGCGCTCAAAGCGCTTCGGGTTCTACGTGCGCCTGCACCGAAACGCCGCCCGACACGATCATTTTCATGATATCGGCGCTGTTGGCGTTCAACAGCGTAACGTTGGCGATAGGCACAATAAACAATTCACCCGAAAAAGCGTAGGAGTGCGGCATGTACACCGCGATGTAATCTTTGATTTGCAGATGGCTAAGGTCGGTTTGGGTGATAAAACCCAGTTTCTTGACGTCCGATTCGCGGTAGATCGTCACCAGCACGGGCTGGTTGAATTTCTTCTTGTCGCCCACGAAGGCGGTAATAAGGTCCTTAATGGAATAAAAAATTATATTTACTAACGGGATTTTTCGCAAGATCCGTTCGGTGAATTTAAAGAAGGACTGTGGTACAACCGTTGAAAAGAAAAAGCCCAGCAGGATGATTCCCCCCAAAATAAGAACCATTCCTAAACCCGGCAGGTAAATGGATTTATTGGCCGAAATCGGAATTGAGATTGGCAGAATCCCGTCCATAGCCTCCACGCCCGTCCAAATAATCAGGATGGTAAAGTAGAGGGGAGCCACCAATATCAGTCCCCGGACGAAATAGCCAAAAATACGATTCAGGAAGCCGTCTTTCATTCAAGGTCAATTTTGAATTACAGAATGAGTGAATGATAGTGTGGCGCGAAAGCAACATTCACGCATTCAAAATTAAAATACCACCGCTCGCCCCTTAGGATACTTTACCTCAAAACGGATGTCAAAAGTACGTGACTCGTTAGGATTCAGGGCCACTTCCCAGGTTAGTTTGCCCGTTTCGGAATTGTACTTTGCTCCGGTGGTTTCCTGCACGTCCACCGCAATGTCGCTGTTTTGCGAGATAGGTACCTGATCTTCAAGTGTGAGTTTGGCGGCGTCGGGGCGGGTATTACGAACCGTGATGCGGTAGGTGACCGTCTCACGGATATTGCTGCCGATAAATCGCTTGCTGCTGTATTCATTGAGCCGCTCGCGCTTGATCACAAGTTTCTTGTCCCGCCCGAGCGAAACGTTGAGCGTATCGTTAGTGTTTTGGGTAATCAACTGCGTCTCACCGACGTAGGTTCCCTGAAAATAGACGTTTGCCTTGCCGTTTAGTAAATTGTATTTTTCCCATTCAACGAGCTGGGCCACCAGAAAGGCATCGGCGTCAAGTTTGGGAATGGCAAAATGGCGGTACGTGGCCGGTACCTCGTGCTGTGCAATATCCACCAACTGCGGCCGTCCGCCCGTAGGTACGTCGTAAGACAACGCGATATCGAAGGAAACCGACAAGTCGTTAACGGCGATTTGGGTAAAGTCGGCGCTGTTCTGCATCGGCTTTGCGAGAGCTTCTGCTTGCACCGGGGCATCCATTGCTGCGGCTTTCCTTTGTTGTCCGTAGCCCACACGTACCACCTCATTCAGGGCCGCCTGATCCATCCCGATTGGTTGCGGAAAATCCACGTATTGCACGCCAAGTGTCGGCATCATTCCTCCCTGCGCTGGGTTTGCGCTGGAAAGAGTAAGCTTGACGTTGTCCCAGTTTTGACCGGTATTCTGGAATACTTCCGCCTTGTAAGCCAGCGAAACGGGCGCGTTGGTTTCCTTCACGCGGACATCGTAAATTGGTCGCCAGCCTGCACCCATCACAACGTACGATACTTCCAGATTAAGCGCTGTGCGGTTGGCGGCTTTAAGGCTCACCTCGATGCCGCCGCTGGGCAGGGCGCGGCTGTTTTGCCAGGTGGACAGTTGGCTTTTAATTCCGCCCTCTTGTTTCAACAAAACAGCGAGCCGTTCCTTTACTTTAATAAGCTTAATGCCAATGTCGGTCAGGCGCTCGCGGTAGAAATCGGCCATCTGTTTAAGGTCCGCTACCTTAACGCCCGTAGCCGAGCCGCTCACTTGTTTATTTGCTAGAATAAGCGATTTTTCATCTTCCAGCACTGATTGCGTTAGTTTTGCTGCTTCAATGTCATCCTGCACGCTCCGCAAGGAATCGTCCAATTGCAGAATATTCTTGGGACGGGGCGCATTTTGCAGGTAATTTTGCACGAAACGCACGCCCGTGATGACCGCATCGCCCGCGCCCCGCACCTGAATGCTGTTAGGATCAATGCTGAGCGGAATGTTTTCGAGAACCAACCGCTGCTCCCCGGCTGGGACGGTGGCCTTGGCGGTGGCCGTCAGTTCGGCGCGGTTCAGAAACACCGTCGCATGGGTAAGCGTCGGGGCGACTGTTTGAGAAGCGGTACTTTGGGCAAGGGACACCGAAGCCGCCAGAGCCCAGGGAAGAAGGCCCAAAAATGTTTTTTTCATGGCTAATAAGGCTACTTTATTTATAGATTATTTTCTGAGTTTGTTAGTCGTCGGATTACTTTTCTGAGCCAGAATAGACTTGCGGGTTTAAATTCACTCATTCACTTATTCAAAATTGACCTACCTCTATACCTACCTCCAGAATTTTACGGAGTCCGTGTTTCTGGCCATTGGTTGTCCGCCTGCCGATGCGGAATTGGCCGCCAAAGTACTCATTAGTGCCGACCTGCGCGGCATCGATTCCCACGGCATTGCCCGCCTGGCGGGCTACGTGCGGCTTTACGATCATGATCGCCTCAATCCCACGCCCCAAATCCGCATCGTTCACGAAACACCCAGTACCGCCACCGTCGATGGGGATCGGGGCCTGGGCCTGGTCGTGGCACCCAAAGCAATGGGAATCGCGATGGAAAAAGCCGAAAAAGCGGGCTCGGGCTGGGTGTCGGTCCGCAACTCCAACCACTTTGGCATCGCGGGCTACCACGCCATGCTGGCCCTCGAAAAGGACATGATCGGTTGGACCATGACCAACGCCGCACCACTGGTGACGCCTACTTTTTCACTCGACAAACTGCTGGGGACCAACCCACTTGCCGTTGCCGTGCCCGCCCGCCACGAGCCGCCTTTCGTGGCCGATTTTGCTTCCACCGCTGTGGCCTACGGCAAATTCGAGATACTGCAACGACAGGGTTTGCCCGCGCCCATCGGCTGGGCTCAGGACGCCGAAGGCAACCCCACTGACCATTCTGATGCCGTCGAAAGTGGCGGCGGATTGCTGCCGCTGGGTTCCGACCGCGAGCACGGCAGTCACAAAGGTTACGGACTGGGTGCGATCGTAGATATATTTTCTGGCGTCCTGTCCGGGGCCAATTATGGGCCATGGGTGCCGCCATTTGCCACGGCGGGCTTTATGGCGGCGCAGGCGGCGGTTGGCATGGGAACCGGACACTTTTTAGGGGCCATGCGCGTTGATGGTTTTCGTCCCGCCGACGAGTTTAAGGACCACATGGATCGCTGGATCGGGGCTTTTCGCAACGCGCGCGCCATTGAGGGCCAGAAGGTTCTTATCCCCGGCGATCCCGAACGCGAAACCGAAGCCCGGCGGCGCAATGACGGCATCCCGCTGCTCCCGCCCGTTGTCGATTCATTGATGGAATTAGCCAAGCGTTTTGGTATTGAGTTTAAAGTCTAGACGGCGGGTCGCCCCGAGGCGGCTGCCCATATAATCTGTGAGTTCATGAGTATCTTTATTTGGAATTGGTTGCAAGCGTCACCACAACTATCCATTATCAACTAATTAAATATGTCGAGAAATTTCAAAGTTGGGGCTTTTATCGCGGTTGCAGTGATCACGACCACGTTCACGTTCTACTTTTGGCAGATATTCAAGACGCCAAATTTGCAACTCGAAGCGGAGAATAGTTTCGCGCTCCTCATTCCCGAAGGCGCCACCTACGAATCGGTGCTGGATACGCTGAAAAAGCATGAGGTTATCAACGATCAGGTGTCGTTCAGTTTTTTGGCCAAGTTGCTTAAATACCCCGAGCGCGTTAAGGCCGGCCGCTACGTGATAAAGCCCAATTCGACCAATTACAGTGTCATCCAAAAGCTCCGCGAGGGCAACCAGGACGCCGTGCGCCTGACTTTTAACAATATCAGGCTGAAAAACGACCTGATCGAGCGAATCGGCCCACGATTTGCTTTCGGGCAGCAAGAATTCCGGCAGGCACTTAGCGATCCCGCCGTTGCGCAAAAGTACGGCTTCGATACCACCACCATCGTGAGCATGTTCTTGCCCAATACCTACGATATTTTCTGGAATGTAGGCACGGAACGCTTTCTGGACCGGATGCACTCGGAATACCAGAAATTCTGGACTGACGAGCGCCGCGCCAAAGCCAAAGCCGTGGGTTTAACGCCCGTGGAAGTATCCACTCTAGCCTCGATTGTTGAGGAAGAGCAGGCCCGCAAAAAGGACGAACGTCCCAAAGTGGCGGGTATGTACCTCAACCGTCTCGCGGCTGACATGCCCCTGCAAGCCGACCCAACGGTGAAGTTCGCGCTCGGCGACTTTGCCATCAAGCGGATTCTGACCGCCCAATTAATGACGCCTTCGCCCTACAACACCTACCGCAATACGGGCCTGCCGCCCGGTCCCATCCGCGTGGCCGACCAAGTATCGATCGACGCGGTGCTCAATCCTGAGAAGAGTGATTACATTTATATGTGCGCCAAGGCCGACCTGTCGGGCTACCACGCCTTCGCCAACAACTACCAGGACCACCTCGCCAACGCCCGCCTGTACCAGGCCGAGCTAAATCGTAGGCAGATTATGAAATGATGTGCTTTTCAGCTACTCTCGCCTCATTGTCAATTTTCACTTCTCAATCGCACGGGCGACCCCGTTTCAATTAAAAAACGTGTTTAGTTACGAAGTAAAAGACATCCGCGTGCGCTACGCCGACACCGACCAAATGGGTTACGTGTACTATGGGAATTACGCCCGCTATTACGAAATCGGGCGCGTGGAAGCGCTTCGTTCGCTGGATTTTCATTATAAATCGATGGAAGACGCGAGAATTATGATGCCCGTTTATGAATTGAAAAATCGGTACCACCGTCCGGCGCGTTACGACGACCTGCTCTCAATTTTGGTGCAGTTGCCCGAGCTGCCGGGGGTCCGGGTACGGTTTGAGTACGAAATCAGAAATCAGCTTGGTGAACTACTTACTTCGGCCGAGACAACGCTGGTATTTCAAAACCGCGAAACGGGCCGTTTGTGTGCGGCGCCCGACACATTGCTTGAAAAACTTCGCCCGTATTATTTGGCACAGGAGTAGGTCAGGAAGTACTTTGCGTTCTTGTTGGCAGGAAACAGTTGCCATGCGCTGACTGCCGACCGACCCCTATGCTGGAAAAACTCCTCCAATATCGTCAGGTACGCCAATTCAAGCGCTGGTTGAAAAGCACCACGCTGTTCCGGGGTTCGGTGTCGCTGTACGACATCCTGGTCAACCTGATCGACAAGCTCATCGTCTACGACATCGACCAGCGTGCCACGGCGGTGGCGTTCAGTCTCACGCTGTCGGCGTTTCCGGCGCTGATCTCGTTCTTTACGCTCATCCCCTACATTCCGGTCGAGAACCTGCAACCGCAGATCATGGATTTCCTGCGCGAAATCATGCCCAGCAGCATTTATGCCGAGGCCCAAACGACCATCATGGATATCATCAGTCGTCCCCGGCGCGCGATATTGTCGATCAGTTTCATCATCACTATCGTGACTTCTACCAACGGCATGGTATCGCTGATGCGGTCGTTTAACATCGTGTACCGCGACGAGGATACGCGCGGATTTCTTAAAACCCGCGCAATTGCTTTTATGCTCACAATATTGCTGGCGCTGGTCATTTTTTTGTCGGTGGTACTGCTCGTCGTTGGCGACCGCGTCATGGATATCCTCAGCGCCTGGAACATCATTCAGGAAACATGGATCATCGGGCTGGTCAACTTTCTGCGTTATTTCACTACGTTGGCGGCGCTCACGGTGGGCGTATCGCTGATTTACCGCTTCGCGCCCGATCGACTGGTGCGGCTCTCATTTTTCAACATCGGGGCCTTTATCGCCTCGGCGCTGATTGTGCTGGCGACGTTCGGATTTTCCTACTATCTCTCTCATTTCGGCACGTATAACAAGCTTTACGGCTCCATCGGGACCATGATCGCCTTTATGGTCTGGATTTATCTGATCGCGCTGCTGCTCATTTTTGGCTTCGAAATCAACGCCAGCATTATCATGGCGCGCTCGGATAAAGCCCTGAATGCCATGACTGAGAAAAAATAAATGCCGGCCTGTCTCAGGCCGGCATTGTACACATTACCCTAACCCATAAAAATTCAGTATCAGATATTCTCCGGATCTCACAGCGGTTTATACCGTTTCAATCGAATACCGTGCCAAAAACTCCGATTTCTTTGATTTCTCGCTCCCAACTGAGCCAGGATTTTTTACCGTTAAATCAATAATGTATTACTTTTCTGTGTTTTGGCGTATAGTGAGTGGGAGCGAAGTGAGTTGAAAGTGCTTGGAAACGAATGGACTACGAGATAAAGGATGGCGATACACATTTGGGCAGCGAGCAGCGAAAGGGAACCGCTGCTCAACCATTGGTATCGGTAATTTGTACGTGTTACAATCATGAAGACTACATCATAGCAGCGCTGAAATCGGTCGTAGCGCAGACGTACGCTCATGTAGAATTGATCGTGATCGATAACGCCAGTACCGATGCTTCTTTATACCGTATTGAAGCGTTTTGCGCAGCGCATCCCGGCATCCGGATCGTGCGTAATGCTTACAATAAAGGCCTTTGCCGGGCCTTTAACCAAGGTTTGGGCATGACGACCGGCAAATACGTCATCGACTTATCAGGCGACGATGTGCTTTTACCCACGCGGATTGCACGCCAGGTCGCTTTTTTTGAAACCCTGCCCGAAGATTATGGGGTGGTGTTCTCTAACGCGCAATATCTCAACCAGGAAGGGAGGTTGCTACATCTGCACTATCCCACCGATTCAGATGGTCGGGCTGTTGCGGAGGTCCCATCGGGCGATGTATACAAGGAAATTCTGGAAAAGTACTTCATCTGTACGCCCACGATGATGATGCGACGAACCGTACTGGATACGCTCGGTGGCTACGACGAAACGCTGGCGTACGAAGATTTTGATTTTTGGGTACGGTCGGCTGTATTATGCCACTACGCATATCAGGATGAAGTGCTTACCCAAAAAAGGCTCCTGCTCGGCTCGCTTTCCAACCTGTCGTACCGACCCGGCAGTGGGATGCTGGAGAGTACCTACGCGGTATGCGACAAAGCCTACCATCTCAACCGTACCCAGGGCGAGTTCGACGCGCTGGCGGGCCGCATCAAAACGTACATTCGCAAAAGTTTTTACACCGAGGAGTTCGCGCTCGCTATTCGGTTTCGTAAGATGCTTAGTACCATCGAAACTCCTTCACTTAGTGATGAAATAATCGTGTTGCTTTGCCGAATGCGCCTGCCGGTCAATAGGTTGTACCGGATTTATTTTGATTGGAAGTTGAAAGGGGTGGTGCGGGGGTGAGGCAGATTTATTAGGGATTTTAGTCTGTACATCCATAATGTAGTCCAGATTCCTCTTATATTTGGTGGTATGAGCAAGCACGACGAGACCCTGATGAAGCTACTACGCGGTATGCAAGATAGCAATATCGGTTTTGACGAGTTGAGAACCTTACTGCTTCGTTTAGGTTTTGAAGAGAGAATCAAGGGTAGCCACCACATTCTGGTAAAGAAGGGATAGACGAAATCTTGAACGTTCAACCCAAATCAGGCAAAGCGAAGCCTTATCAAGTGAAGCAAATAAGGAATCTTATACTGAAATATCATCTAAACCTAAACATGAATGAGTGATAGTCTCAAATACGAAATCATCCTTTATTGGAGCCAAGAAGATGTCGCTTTCATCGCCGAAGTACCAGAACTAGCCGGGTGTATGGCGGACGGAAGCACCTATCAGGAGGCACTTGCTGCCGCAGAAAACGTTATTAGCGAGTGGATTGAAACTGCCCGGTCGATGGGAAGGGATATTCCTCGGCCTAAAGGAAAGTTGAGCTACGCGTGAATTTGACAAACGTCAAAGCTATATATTTGTCGTTTAATATTTATGTTTCATTTTTGTGATAAAATTACTTATGGATAAAAACTTTCATATCGGTTTACTATTGCAGTACATGAAATACTGTAAATAAAATACTACCGGAATTATATATCAACGAATAAGTTTATTTTAAAAAGACCATGAAATTAAACAAATCATTTATAATTACTGTTATATTTATTTTTTTGATTGGCTGCGACCAAAACTATGAAAATAAATCAGATGAATTGAAAATGAAGGAAGAAGAACTTGAAAGGAGGGAGTTGAAGGTAATGGACAAGGAAAGTCAATTATCTAGCGGTCAGAATAATACAGCAGAAAATAACGCTATTGATAGAAATTCCCTATCTCCAACAAGAACATTACCACAGACAAAAAGTCTACCATCATTTGACCAGCTACTTGATATTTATCTTGCAAGAGGCACAGATGGACAGGTATCACGAGTCAGAAAACTTGGGTTTACAATGTCAAATAATTTAGGTAATTATGTGCAAGTTTTTGAAGATATGGATGGTAATTCCCTTGTAGTAAATATAGCAGGAAAACGTGTATCCTTATCTTCAAATTATAGTATAGATAAATATGAAAAAGATATAAAAAAAAATGGATTCGTTTTAGTTGAGAAGTTATCTCAAAAGAATATTTATGGTGTAAGTAATTATGAAAAATATATAAATTTAAATACACAAATTACGGTAAATAAATTAGGAGATGGTGATTACAAGAATGGCATACGAATAGAAGGATATTATCCAGAAGATTGATATAAGTAAAGACCTAATTTTAATATTTTGAGATTGCTGTTACAAGGATAATATAGTTTCAATCTCAGAGTCACTTTAAACTTTCAACCAAGTGTCCGCCGAATTCCTAAAAATCTATCATGATAAACCCGACCCACGCCGCATCCGGCAAGTGGCCGACTGCCTGCGCGATGGCGGGCTGGTGATCTATCCCACGGATACCGTGTACGGATTGGGTTGCGACATTCACAACGCCCGGTC
Source organism: Cytophagales bacterium (assembly GCA_038242095.1). Lineage (GTDB taxonomy): Bacteria > Bacteroidota > Bacteroidia > Cytophagales > Spirosomataceae > Persicitalea. The sequence goes on along the minus strand of JBBSSJ010000056.1, from coordinate 4,678 downwards.
GGTCGAACGGGTGGCGCTAATCAAAGGCATAAAGCCCCAGAAAAACGATTTTTCGTTTATATGCCATGATTTGAGCCACATTGCCGACTACGCCCGCGTGAGCAATGCGGCATTTAAATTGATGAAAAAGACGCTGCCGGGGCCGTTTACCTTTATCCTGGAAGCGACAAGTAACGTCCCTAAACTGCTCAATACCAATAAGAAAACGGTTGGTATTCGGGTGCCTGACAACGACATTCCCCGTTTTTTTGTCCGCGAATTGGGCAATCCGATCATCACGACCTCTATTAAGGATGATGACGAGGTAATCGAGTACTCGACTGATCCTGAACTGATTTTCGAGAAATTCCAGCATCAGGTGGACATTGTGGTGGATGGCGGCTACGGCGGCAACGTCGGTTCTACGATTGTGGACGCCACCACCGACGCTTTCATAATCATGCGGGAGGGGCTGGGCGACCTTTCCCTATACCTTTGAGCTTCGTGAATCGGTTATTGTGTTTTTTTGAATTTCCCTTTCTCTTTCCCATATTTGGAAATGACCGATGACACAGGGGAAACGCCTGCAAAAACGAAGATTCTGCTGCCGTTGTATTTCCTGCCGAATCTGGAATATTTTGCTGCCCTGTTGCCATTCGATACCTTGGTGCTGGAAGCCTGCGAACCCCTGCCGCGCCGTACCTACCGTAACCGCTGTCACGTGCTAACAGCCAATAAAGTCGATACACTTACCGTTCCTCTCGTTGAAAGCCGCCGGGCTGTGCCTATCCGCGAAGCCCGCATTGATTACCGTCAGCCGTGGATGCGGCGGCATTGGGGCTGCCTGCAATCGGCTTACGGAAAGTCTCCTTTTTATGAATATTACGCGGCGGATTTGGAAGCCGTTTACAACCGGGAGTTCGATACCCTGTTTGATTTCAATGCTGCCTTGCTGACATTATGTCTTGGATTTTTGGGGGTTAAAAAGCCCATTACATACACATTGTCACATTCTCTTGAAGTAGAAAAAGACGCATTCGATGCTAAATCATTGATTAGCAATAGGAAAGCTTCAAATAGCGCGCATCTCTATAATCCTGTCCCTTACCATCAAACCTTTGGCAATGATTTTGTAGCAAATTTGAGTATTATTGACCTGTTATTTAATAAGGGACCGGAAGCGCGGCAAGTACTCAGGCAGTCGGCATTTGTGCCTTGGGGTTGTTGAATGAACAAAGATTCCCTAAGGTCCGTTATAAATACACTAGAACATACGTCATTATTCCTGCCTACACAAACCCACATGGAAGCTAAATTTTCAAATCGAGTAAAAGAAGTGATCACCCTCAGCCGGGAAGAGGCCTTACGATTGGGCCACGACTTCATCGGCGCGGAGCATCTGCTTCTGGGGATGATTCGGGAAGGCGATGGCGTGGCCATTGGCCTTTTGAAGAAGTTGGGCGTGTCACTGGAAGAGATCCGGCTCACCATCGAGCAGGCTACAAAGGGCTCGGTCACCAACAATGTCAAGAATTTGCAAAACATCCCGCTTACGCGTCAGTCGGAGAAGGTGCTTAAAATCACCTACCTGGAAGCCAAAATTTTCAAAAGTCCGCTCATCGGCACGGAGCACTTATTGCTGTCGATTCTGCGCGACGAGGATAATGTGGCTACCCAGATTCTGCACCGGTTTAATGTTAACTACGAAGTAATTAAAGAAATGCTAGAATATCAATCATCAGGAACCCCCCCCCGCATGGGCTCCGACACCGACGACGAGGGCGACGACCCACGCTCGGGCATGTTCGGCAGTGGCGGTTCGACGGGTAAAGAATCGAAAGGCGGCGAAAAATCGCGCACGCCGGTGCTCGACAATTTTGGCCGTGACCTAACCAAATTTGCCGAAGTAGGTAAGCTTGACCCCATTGTGGGCCGGGAAAAAGAAATTGAGCGCGTGGCCCAGATCCTGAGCCGTCGCAAGAAAAACAATCCGATTCTGATCGGTGAACCCGGCGTGGGTAAAACCGCCATCGCCGAAGGCCTGGCCCTGCGCATCGTGCAGAAAAAAGTGTCGCGGGTGCTGTTTGGCAAGCGCGTCGTCACGCTCGACCTCGCTTCGCTGGTGGCCGGTACCAAGTACCGGGGTCAGTTTGAGGAGCGCATGAAGGCCGTGATGAACGAGTTGGAAAAATCGCCGGACGTTATTCTGTTCATCGACGAATTGCACACCATTGTGGGTGCGGGCGGCGCTTCCGGTTCGCTGGATGCCTCCAATATGTTTAAGCCCGCTTTAGCGCGCGGCGAGATCCAATGCATCGGCGCCACGACGCTGGACGAGTACCGTCAGTACATCGAGAAAGACGGTGCTTTGGCCCGTCGCTTCCAGATGGTCATGGTCGACGCCACCTCAGTCGAAGAGACGATCCAGATTCTGGAAAATATCAAGGACAAATACGAGGAGCACCACCACGTCAATTACACCGCCGAAGCTTTGGAGTCGGCCGTGAAGCTTTCGGAGCGTTATATTACCGACCGCTTCCTGCCCGACAAAGCCATCGACGTGATGGATGAGGTGGGTGCCCGCGTGCATATCAGTAACATTACCGTTCCCGAGGATATCCTGAAACTCGAAGAGCAAATCGAGAACATCAAGCAAGAGAAAAACCGAGTCGTCAAGAGCCAGAAATACGAGGAAGCCGCCCAACTGCGCGACCGCGAGAAGAAGCTTATCGACCAACTTGACCGCGCTAAGCAGCTTTGGGAAGAGGAAACCAAGCAGAAGCGTTACACCGTTACGGAGCAAAACGTGGCCGAAGTGGTGGCGATGATGACGGGTATCCCGCTCACCAACGTATCGCTGGACGAAGGCAAGAAACTGCTGAACATGGCCGAGGAGCTGAAAGGCAAGGTTATTGGTCAGGACCCACCCATTGAGAAACTGGTCAAAGCGATTCAGCGGACCCGCGTCGGCTTGAAAGATCCCAAGAAGCCCATCGGTTCGTTCATCTTTCTGGGCCCGACGGGCGTGGGCAAAACGGAATTGGCTAAGGTACTGGCTACCTATTTGTTCGACAAGGAAGACGCACTGGTGCGCATCGACATGAGTGAGTACATGGAGAAATTCAGTGTCTCGCGGCTCGTGGGAGCGCCTCCGGGCTACGTCGGCTACGAAGAAGGCGGTCAGTTGACCGAGAAAATCCGTCGCAAGCCCTACAGCGTGGTGCTGCTGGACGAAATAGAGAAAGCGCACCCGGATGTGTACAATATTCTGCTGCAAGTGTTGGACGATGGTATCCTGACCGATGGTATGGGCCGCCGGGTCGACTTCCGCAACACGATCATCATCATGACGTCTAACATTGGTGCGCGTGATTTGAAAGACTTCGGTAGTGGCATCGGTTTCTCGACCAAGAAAAGCGAAAGCCAAGACGAAGTGATGCGTAGCACTATCCAAAGTGCGTTGCGCAAGGCATTCTCGCCCGAATTTCTGAACCGTTTGGACGACGTGATCGTGTTCAATTCTTTGCAGCGTGAAGACTTGCACCGCATCATCGACATTTCGCTCAACAAGCTTTTCAGCCGCATCAAAGGCCTGGGCTACGAGATCGAGTTGACCATTCCTGCCAAAGACTTTCTGTCCGAGAAGGGTTACGATCCGCAATACGGAGCGCGTCCTCTTAACCGGGCCATTCAGAAGTACCTGGAAGACCCGATTGCCGAAGAAATCCTGAAAGGCGACCTTCGCGATGGCGACGTCCTGGTGGCCGATCACGAAGGTGAAAGCGAGCAGCTCAACATTACCGTGCGTAAGAAAGCCGAAGAGGTCGAGAATTGAAGATAAAGATCGCTTATACAAGGCACGAAAAGACCGCTTTTATAGGCGGTCTTTTTTTTCGCAAGCACAAAGTTTCTTTAAAATACAAAAGATGGCCTTGTATTTGACATTCACAAAGCGAGTGATATTGACTTTGAAGTATAGAAATAAATTTTAAGATCCGTATAGATGGCGGAAGAGCGCGAACTTGCGAACGAGGAGCGAGCTGGTTCAGGAAAAGAAAGAAGGAGGCAGTCCGATAGTAAGAAAAAACGCTATCCCACGGAAAAACCCTGGGAATTGGTGGTGTTCATCGTACTGGGCTTGGCCTTGCTTGTCTTGTACATTGGCTGGCTGAATGCGCCCGACAACACTAACGGGGGCGATGTACTCTCTTATCTGCTTGGTAATTCAGGCGATAAGGCTGCGGTCGATCCATCGACTGCCTCCTCCGATCCACTTGCAATTTGGGGTGAATCTCCGCTGATTAGCACCGCACCTGAACCCGATTCGCCCGGTGACAATCTGTGGAATACGGAGCCACAAGAAAATCCCGATCCGGTATCAAGTAAGCCTTTTCAGGGCGAACAGCCCGTTACTACCAGTCCAGCGCCGCCACCGCCCGTCCCCATTCTCGATAATACGCCTGCTGCACCTCCGGTCAGGAATGAGGCGCCATCTGGCATGAAAACCTACCAAATCGTTGCGGGCAAATTCAAAAGCCGGGGCTCAGCCCAGTCGCGGATCCGCGAGCTGGGGCAGGGCAATTACCCTGCCAAATTGGTTGAGCCAAATTCTGCCGACGGATTTTACGAAGTGATTGCCGGAGAGTTCGAGAGCTACAAACGGGCAAAAAGGAAAGCTGACGAAATTGGCTTTATCCTT
>JBBSSJ010000055.1:0-18485 GCA_038242095.1 Cytophagales bacterium | reverse complement strand
GTGGGTGCATTGGTACGCGCTGCATCGGCAGTTGGAAGAAGCTTTCACGCAGTTCGAAAAGTGGGGTATCAAAGGCATGATGGTCGATTTCATGGACCGTGATGATCAGGAGATGGTCAATATTCATGAGGAAATTTTGCAGGCAGCGGCGCGGCACAAGCTGTTCATTCAGTTTAACGGCACATTCAAACCCACGGGTCTGAGCCGCACTTTCCCCAATGAACTGACCCGCGAAGGCACGCTTAATTACGAAAATAACAAATGGCTTTCCAAACCCATTAGCGTCGACCACGACCTTGACATCCCTTTCACGCGCGGCCTGGCCGGGCCAACCGACTACCACCTCGGCGGCTTTCGGGCTATAAAGTCGGGTGATTTCAAAACGCAATACACCCGCCCGCTCATGGGCGGTACCCGCGCCCACATGCTGGCAATGTACGTGGTGCTGGAAAGCTACCTGACGATGGTGGCCGACTATCCCGAGGCGTATCTGGGCCAACCCGGTTTCGATTTCCTGCAAAAAATCCCCACTACCTGGGATGAAATCAAAGTCCCGGCGGCAGAACTCGATCGCTTCGCCACCACCGCCCGCCGCAGCGGCACCGACTGGTTCATGGGAACGATCAACAGCAGCACCGCCCGTAAAATCAGTATTCCGCTGACGTTTTTAGGCAAAGGGAAGTATCAGGCAAAAATATATTCCGACGCAGCTGATGTGGCTGTCAATCCAAATCATCTGTCCATCGTAGAAAAGACCGTAACCGCCGCCGATGCACTTGAAGCGAACCTAGCCGCAGGCGGCGGTCAAGTGGTTCATTTTGTAAGGGTATGGGAGTAGTCAAGAATCTATTTAGAAAGATTCTAAAAAAGATCGTTCAAAGCTTCTGAGCGATCTTTTCATTTCCTACTTTTGCGCCTTCAATCCGATAAATATTCTGATTTAAAAGATCCCAACAACTCAACATTTAATAACCCAATACCTAAAAATGGCCAAGTCCTCCAACCTCGACAACCTCGTTTACGCCATCCACAAATGGAGCGGTCTAATCGCTGGATTGTTCATCTTGATGCTCAGCATCACGGGTACCCTGCTCATTTTTAACGACGAAATCGACACCGCTACCAACGCCGAAATGGTGCGGGTCGATCCCGCAGGCGATCGCCTGCCCGTCGATGACTTGGTAACGGCGCTCGTCCAAAAGTACCCCGAGGCTTCGCTGGGCAGCACATTTCTTTATCCCGGTGCACCCGACCGTGCACCCATGACGCAGCTCCGGCAGGATGGGAAAAACTGGTGGGTGTACCAAAACCCCGCTACCGGGGCCGTGCTGGGCCAGCGCGAACCCAACGAGACTTTGATGAAGCAAATCCTGCACATCCACGAGCATCTTACACTGGGCCAAACGGGTCATGCCATTATGCTGGTGGTAGGTATAGCATTAATTCTGCTGGTGTTATCGGGATTATGGTACTACCGGAAGTCGCTGCTGTCGGTGTTTAAGATTGGCATGCGAAACCGTAATACGTATCTCGCCAATTCCGATTTGCACAAGCTGACGGGCGTACTGAGTTTCCTGTTTCTGCTGCTGATGGGCGTGACGGGCAGCTTTATGCACTGGGAAAAAGTGGAGCGAATGTTTGAGCCCGAGCCCGCCGCCGAGGCTAAGCCCCAAGCGCCCAAAGCCGAGCCTGCCGCCCCGAATTATACCCGTCTTTCGCTGGCGCAAAGCCTGAAAACCGCCGAAGGAGCGATCGCAAACTTTACTCCCGCCCAAATCAAGTACCCCAAAGCCGCTGACGACAACGTGGTCATCGCCGGAACGCGCCCCGAGAGCAATCGCTTGCTGGGCGTCTACACGTCGTCGGTGGAAATTAGCTCTGCCAACGGCGAAGTGGTGAAGGTGGAACACGCCGAAGACGGTGACTTCGAGTCCAACGCCGAAGCCTTCATGGAGCAAGTCCACTTCGGGCATTACGGAGGACTACTTATTCAACTTCTCTACGGTCTGGGCGGCATCGGCCTGGGCACCATGACCGTCACAGGCTTCGTAATCTGGTGGAAGAAGCGCAATTTCCCTAAGCAGAAAACCAAGGCTGTACAGGTAGCGTGAGGAACTTCGCAGATTCGTAACGCTTATAGATTTTCCTGCCTCCTTTCCTCCAATTTTCTTCCCATTTGCAACCCCGACTGAAACGCCCCTTCCACATTCCCCATGCCAAAGCCATCGCCACCCATCAATAGCGGGAATGGCGTATCCATCTTGGCGAAAGGCTCCGGCGAACGCACTTCGGCCAGGCTGTAACGCCAGCGATGTACTTGGTATTCCACGATGCTATCGGCGGGAATCCATTCTGTAAGTTGATCCAATAATAGTTGTCCGGCGGCTTTCAAATCGCCTTCCAGGTAAGCCAGACTAAACGCAGGTGAGGCGTGAATCGTGATGGTCGGCTGCTCGGTCGCGATGCCTTTCTGCTGATTGTCGGTTACGGTTCCAAGGTCACCGTCTGCAAATTTCATCAAACCCGGCGCGGGCATGCGGCTGGATTCGTTCAGCAGCACCATCACCGCTAAACAAGGCTGATAATGAATGGCTTCAAAAGCGTATTGCCCGGCCTCATTCAGCGCGATACGGCTGTCGGCCAGGAGCGCCGAAGATTGCGGGGCGGGTATGGTCAGGATCAACGCATCGGCCGAAAATGTGTGTCCGGCCTCGGTCGTGACGCGGCAACGTGTTCCGTCGGACTCAATCAGCGTGGCGCGTTCCTGCAATTTTATATTGAGATCTTTGGCTAAGTACTTAGGAATGGTACTCATGCCTTTTACGCCGAAGTAGCGAGGATGTTCGATGTCCGCCTCCGCCAAATCCCAGGCTTGCGCCACGTCCTCGGCTTCTAGTTTTTCAATAAGCTGCCTAAATTCCGGCGTCCGTACCGAAAAGTATTGAGCCCCGTGGTCGGCGCGCGAATCTTCAATCCGTCGCGTGGCCATGCGCCCGCCGACGCCCCGGCCTTTGTCCAATACAGTCACGTCCCAGCCTTGGGCGGTAAGTTCGCGGGCGGCGGAAAGGCCGGTCATGCCCGCGCCAACAACAATACATGATTTCATTTAACTAATGATGAGTGATGAATGATTTGGCGTAGATATGTCGGCTAGGTATTACTTTTACCTTCAACAAGAACTCAGCCGCATTGTTGAAAGATCGTTCCCCCGCACTTCTTCGTTTATTTAAGGTTTCAAAATTTCTGCTTACGGGAATATTCGTGGCCGCCGTGAGCTATTATTTTCTGTATTCCCACGTATTTTACTGTCAGACAATCAGCTTTTCATCTTTTGAAAAAGTAAATTCCAAACTGTACGTAAGCAGTGGCATCGACGCCGTGCAACGGCAGCGAATGTACGAAGCCATCAGCAAAGCGCGAAAAAGGATCGGGGCCTTTTGGGGAAAATCTGTGGGTGAAGCGACGCTCATTCTGTGCAGCGACCCCGCCGAATATCAGAAATACTGCCATAGCCGCGAGGGTGCGGGTTGCAGCCTGGGCACGCCCTGGGGCGACTCCTACATTGTACTGAATCCCTACGGCCTCAACGTCGATGTGGTGAGCCACGAAATGTGCCATGACGAGCTGTTTAGCCGCCTGGGCTGGTGGAAAACCACCACCGAAGTGCCGCAATGGTTCAACGAAGGACTTGCCCTGATGCTCGACCGCCGCTTCGTGCCGGAGACCGACCCGATGCCGCGCTACATCAGCTACAAAGACGAATGGCTGTACCTGACCCATGGCGCGCAGGAAGTACTGGAATTGCGGGATCTGCAATCCATGCGCAGCTTTTTCGGCGGCAACCAGCGGCGCGTGATGCTGGCCTACATGACAGCGGGCATGGAGGTGTCGTACTGGCTGTTGCTGACCGGACCCAGGAGTGTACGGACCTTGCTAAAAGAAGTAGAAAAGGGCCGTGACTTTTCAACCACTTATGTCAACCTGAAAATAGCCGGGCAAGCCCAGCAACGTTTTCCGCCTTCGTTTTACCCTTTACGGTGATTTTGCAGGATAAATGTAAAATCGTGCATTTTTTTAACAAAAAACGTACTTTCGCCTTCGCTTAAAAAAATCGAACCCCAATCTGCCCCCACTTTAACCCTTCCTGAGAATGCAACAATTGCAAACTACCGACTACGTCGTCTTTTTTGTCTACTTCATCATCGTAGCGGGTTACGGCTATTGGATCTACAATCGCAAGAAATCGGCCGAGGCATCTACCAAAGATTTCTTTCTGGCCGAAGGGTCGCTCACCTGGTGGGCCATTGGTGCCTCGCTGATCGCTTCCAATATTTCGGCTGAACAGTTTATCGGCATGTCGGGCAACGGATTTTCGATGGGTTTGGCAATTTCGACCTACGAGTGGATGGCCGCCGCGACACTGATTATCGTGGCGGTGTTCTTCATGCCCATCTATTTAAAGAACAAGATTTTCACGATGCCGCAATTCCTCAGCCAGCGGTATAACCCTCAGGTGAGTCTGATTATGGCCGTTTTTTGGTTGGGACTGTATATCATGGTCAACCTCACATCCATTCTCTATTTGGGGGCGTTGGCCGTTTCGGGCATCTCGGGCCTGAATTTTTGGTTCTGCATGTGGGGACTGGCCGTTTTCGCCATCATCATCACTATCGGGGGCATGAAGGTAATCGGCTACACCGACGTCATTCAAGTGCTATTCCTGATCATCGGGGGTTTGGCTACGACTTATTTGGCCATTAATCTGGTGTCGGACCCCAACCAATCTATGGTCGATAGCATGAGCGGCATCTGGACGGGTTTTCGCGAGATGACCACCCAGCACGACGATCACTTCCACATGATTTTCGATGAGGATAATAAATTCTACTCCCAATTGCCGGGACTCGGCGTGCTGTTGGGCGGCATGTGGATCGTAAACCTCAACTATTGGGGTTGCAACCAGTACATCACGCAGCGGGCGCTCGGTGCCGATTTGAAAACCGCCCGTCAAGGACTTCTTTTCGCGGCCTTTCTTAAAATGCTGATGCCCGTGATCGTGGTACTCCCCGGAATTGCGGCTTACGCCTTGTATCAAAAAGGCATGTTTCAGGCCGAAATGATGGGGGCAGATGGTACGCTACAAGCGGATAAAGCCTATCCGGTCTTGCTAAATCTGCTGCCCGTGGGCTTGAAAGGACTATCGTTTGCGGCCTTGACGGCAGCGGTGGTCGCTTCCCTGGCCGGAAAAGCGAACAGTATCTCGACGATTTTTACGCTCGATATTTTCAAGAAATACATGGGTCAGAATAAGTCCGAGGCCGAATTGGTCAAGACTGGCCGCATCGTGATTGTGATTGCCATGGTACTCGCGATCATCGTATCGCCCTACATGGGCATTGACAAGAAAGGCGGTTTTCAGTTTATTCAGGAAATGACCGGGCTCGTTTCGCCGGGTGTGTTTGCGGCCTTCTCTATGGGCTTCTTCTGGAAACGTACCAACTCGGCCGGCGCACTTTTTGCCATCGTGGGCGGGTTCCTGATCGCGTTGGCAATGCACTTTTATATGGAAGAAGTTCCCTTCCTCACCCGCATGGGGTACGTGTACCTGATTTGCGTAACCGTGATGGTTGCGCTCGGGCTGACGATGCCCGATGAGCGCAAAGGACTCGAAATCGACGCCTCTATGTTCAAAACCAGCACATCGTTTGCCATCGGTGCCGCCTTTATCGTGGCGTTGATCGTCGCCTTGTACGGGTACTTCTGGTAGAGGACTAATACTTTAAAAAGAAGCCCAACAATTGCTGAAACAGATTTTCAGCAGTTGCGGGGCTTCTCTTATGGTCACATCTTGCGCTTACGTATTCTCCTTCCAAGCAAAATCCCCCTCATTCCCCAGCAGTTCCTTCCCAAAAATCGGCACCTTGGCTTTGATTTCCTCGACCAGAAATTCCAGTGCCTCAAAAGTAGCACGGCGGTGTGGCGACGAAACGAAGACGAACAGGCTGATCTCACCCGTAGGGACCAGCCCCAGGCTGTGGTAAATGTGCAGGCAGGTAAGCTCGTATTGCGCAAAAGCCGCCTCCCGGATTTGATGAAAAATCTGCTCGGCCATTTCAGGATAAGCCGAGTACTCGATGCCCGTTACCACACCACCTACCTTGGCGTCGGCCCGGATTTGGCCCAGAAAAATGTTGTGCGCCCCAATGCTGGTTTTGGACTGGTGTTTGGCAATTGACTCGGCCACAAATTGCGGGCTGATGGGACCTTCTACAAATACTTTTTTAGGTTTATGGCCCATTTCAAAATTGAGTTATTTATAAAATTTCTCAGCGCTTCTAATAGTTATCCTCCCGCAAAGGGAGGTAAGAGAGCTACTTGGGCCAACGGTGGAATAGGGAATGACTCGTCGGCAATTTGTTGGTTAATGGCGATCTGAAACTTGCGGTCGCGGAGCACGGGGTACTTTTCGAGCAGGTCGTTTTTCAAATCGCCCACCGTCATCGCGTCCAGCGAGTGCCAGGTTTCAAGCGGTTGGCCGGTCGCCTCGGCGATCATGCCAAAATAAAGAATGGATAAAGTCATGGGAGCGAAGTTAAAAAAAGAAGGGTAATAAATGTACCTCCACCAAATCACCGGGCTTTACGGAATTCTGGGAAGAAGGCAAATAAATAAGCGCATTGGCAATCGCAAAAGAGCGCAGCGCGAACGATTCCTGCCCGTCGAGCGGCGTTACGGCTTCGGTGGTGGCGATGGCCTTCAGGAATTCGTCGCGCTCGCCCCGAAATTCGTAGGCTTGCGTGATCGGGAGTTTTATTTTGGGTAAAAAGCAATCGGGCCTACCCACCATAAGCCGGAGCGTGGGCAGTACGTACTCATAAAAACACACCAGCGTCGAGGCCGGGTTGCCGGGTAGGCCAAATACCAACGCGTCCACCTTCCGACCAAAAAACAGCGGTTTGCCGGGTCGCTGCCGAATCTTGTAGAACAGCGTTTCCACGCCAATTTCGGCCAATGAACTACCCACGTAATCGTACTCGCCAACCGACACACCGCCCGTACTGAGGACGAGGTCATTTTGTAGAAATAGTGCGCGGAGTGCATCAGTCGTGACTTGCGGGTCGTCGGGTACGTACCGAATGTCGATCTCGACAATTCCTTCGGCCCGGAGTGTAGCTGCCAGCATGGCCGAGTTTGATTCGTAGATTTGGCCAAAAGTCAGCGTAGTACCTTCGACTGGCGGCACCAATTCATCGCCCGTAACGAGGATGCCGACGCGGGGTTTGCGGTGCACGGGTACCTGCTTAATATTCATGCCCAACAAAAAACCGACCGAACCGGGCGTGAGATAAGCGCCCTTCGGCATCGCCAAATCACCGGGCTTAATCTGCTGACCGATCGACCGGACGTTTTGCCCTTCCCGCACCGGAAATTCCTGAATCGTGGCATTTTGGCCCTGGCGGACTACCTTTTCTTGCATCACCACGGCGGTCGCGCCATCGGGTACGGGGGCACCCGTCAGGATATGTACCGCCGTGTCGCGCGCCAATACCAGCGGCGTCGCGCTGCCCGCCCGCGATTCGGCCACGACGGGCAACGTGGTGCCGGATTGAGTGATATCTTCGTGGTGAATCGCGTAGCCATCCATCGACGATTGCCGGAAAGGCGGTAGTGCCAGCGGCGAGAGTACGTCAGCGGCCAACACGCTGCCCACGGCTCCGGAGGGCGGTAACCACACCGCGTTAAGCGGCTTGACAGTAGAGAGAATGAGACTTTTGGCTTCTTGTACGCTGATCATCGGAGGAAATGCTTGTTCTTATTAATTCAAACTTACCAATTTTATTTTGCGTTAGAAGGTTCAAATCCTTTCTGATTACGAAAAACTCCGTAAAGCCATGCTCTCATCCGCCGAACAAAACCACTACCTCCGCCAACTGACTTTGCCCGAACTTGGCCAACATGGCCAGCAGCGGTTAAAAGCCGCCCGGGTACTGGTCGTTGGGGCCGGAGGTTTGGGCTGTCCGGCGCTTACCTACCTTGCGGCGGCGGGCGTCGGGACGCTGGGTATCGTGGACTTCGACCGCGTCGAGGCCAGCAACCTGCACCGTCAGGTACTCTTCACGGTCGCCGACATCGGTCAACCCAAAGCCGAAGCGGCGACGGAACGGCTTCAAGGCTTGAATCCACACATCGAAATAGTAACGCATTCCGAAGGGTTGAGTAGGGAAAATGCGATGACGATCATTAAAGAATACAATATAGTAGTCGACGGCTCCGATAATTTTCCGACCCGCTACCTGGTCAGCGACGCTTGTGTGTTACTTAACAAAACGCTGGTTTTTGGCTCGATTTACAAATTTGAAGGGCAAGTTAGCGTGTTCAACTACCAAAATGGCCCGACTTACCGCTGTCTGTACCCGACGCCGCCCGATGCGGGCGAAGTACCCAATTGTGCCGAAATCGGCGTACTGGGTGTATTGCCCGGCATCATCGGGTCGTTGCTGGCGATGGAGGCTTTGAAAATCATCACCGGATTAGGCGAAGTGCTTTCCGGTCGATTGCTGGTGTACGATTCCCTGCGAACCTTATTTCAAACGTACAGCTTCGCTGCCCGCCCGGAATCCCGTCATTTTACCAACTTGCTACCCGACTACGGCGAGACCTGCGCCGTAACTACGGAAGGTCTGGAAGAAATAGATTTTCAAGAACTCGCATTGGTTATGCAAGAACTCATTCCGCCGCTGCTCGTCGACGTCCGCGAACCGCACGAGTACCTGGAGTTCAATCTGGGTGGCGTTAATTGGCCCCTAAAAACGCTGCCGCAGCACATTCCCGAACTCCTCGCCCGGACCAGCGTGGTACTCTGCTGCCAGTCGGGTGTAAGAAGCCGCAAGGCTTATGAGCTGCTGGTGCAGGAATTACCTCATCATCGCTTCCGGCATTTGCGGGGCGGGGTAGCGGAGCGAAGGGGAAAAGGGTGAAGGGTAGAAAGGGCTAACGGTGAACGGCCAATCGGTATGGTACACTTTATATATTAACTGTGATTTGAGTTTTTGATTTGACTAGAAAGTAGCGAGCGGGTAACCGAGGGTTCCTTCCTCTCTAAATAAACTTCAATTACACAAATCAACAATTACACTATTGCACATTAACTATGAAGGAAATTAAAGCCATCCTGCGCGCCTACGACGCTATCGACCATTCGAACACGCGGGCCGCTTTGGCGACGGTGGTACGGGTGGAGGGGTCGTCGTATCGCCGGAGCGGGGCGCGGATGCTGGTGCTTGATAATGGGAGCTGGGTCGGCGGCATCAGTGGCGGCTGTTTGGAAGGCGATGCGCTCAAGCGTGCCCGCCTGGCTATGGCCCGCTCGCGCGCCAGTTTGGTCACCTACGATACTACCGAAGACGACGCCCACCAAATCGGCGTCGGGCTGGGTTGCAACGGAATCATCGATGTGCTGCTGGCCCCGATTTTGCCCGACGATCCCCGCAATCCGATTGCTGTGTTGCAAGAAGTCGTGACCGACCGTCGCCAAACTAACGTATTATTGACGATCAGCCGATTGGAAGGCGATTTGAAGGGCTACGAGGCCGGCCATATTATTCGCTATAACGATCGCGCGAGTTTGAATAGTTTGGGCGAAGGTACTTGGGTGGAGGATTTGGATAAGACGATTCAGGAAGTAGTCAGGAATGAAAAGTCGGCGGCTTTGGCCTTCACTTTGGCCGACGGCCGGGCGTTAGAAATCTTCGCCGAATTTTTGCTGCCCGAACTACACGTCATCATTATGGGGCATCAGTACGACGTATTTCCGCTGGTCAAAGTCGTGACGGAAGCTGGCTGGCGGGCGACCATCGTGGCGAATCCTACCAAAATCCACCGCGAGGTGGCTGCGCTGGTAAACGCCGTGGTGCCGCCGGAAGAATTCTCTGTTGATCTCATCGATCCCTACACTGCGGTAATTTTGATGTCGCACGATTACAAAACCGATTTGCAAAACTTACAGCGCGTGTTGTCGGCGCCCTACATCGGAATGCTGGGGCCACGGGTGCGGGCCGAAAAGATATTCGACGAGTTGGCCGAAGCCGGTCGGACGATTCTGGATGAGGAGGAGCGACGGATTTTTGCCCCTGCCGGTCTGGACATCGGTGCCGTGACGCCGGAGGAAATCGCGCTGTCGATGGTGGCCGAAATTCGGGCCGTTTTTTCGGGTCGTACAGGTAAATTCTTACGCGAACGAGTTGCGACCATTCATGAACGCTGATTTTTGTTATCGTTTCGATTATATTTTCAATAGGAATAATTCAAAATTACTCTTTCGAAAAGGCTGAAATTTTAGGTTTTTCAGCTCCGTTGAACCCGCCTCCCCATGAGTTGTCGGTTTTAATTCCTCTTTCTGACTTTTTAGCATTTTACTCCCCCTGCTTTCTTCCGAATAAAAGTGCTTTTCCGGGCAAATAGTCGAAAAACTGTTCTTTCCTCCGATGATTCTTTGGCTTGAAACCCAGATTTTAAAATGTCTATTTTTTTGTACTATTCTAATAAATCCTAAAAAGATTCATTAAGGATTTGTGCTAAAAACCGGACACATTAAAGCCTGTTAATCAGATTTTTACGCTTTCACGAAACTTTATTAGTACCATTACGTTATCTTTGCTGCCTATTAAATTAAGTAGAACGAACCTGATAATGTATGATACGATTACTGTCGTTGATAGTGTCGATCATGTCGCTGGGAGTATTTACCTTTAATAATGACAACGCCCCCAAGGCAACTTCTGAAACAGTTTCGGAAGTGATCGAAAAAGACAATTTTGACACCAATCTTCTCCACGTACAGTTTTGCGGCGATACCTTGCCCCTGTACAAATCCACGGTAGCGAAGCGCTACCAAAAAGCCGTGCAATTTTACGATCATCCCGCTTTTGCGCGTTCCAGAAAGGGTACCAAGAAGCAGCTCAAACAGATCGAATCTATTCTGACGCGCTATGGCGTACCCGCCGACTTCAAGTACGTACCTTATATCGAAAGCGCGATGAACCCCGAGGCGGTATCGCCACGCGGCGCGACGGGCTACTGGCAGTTTATGCCCGCCACGGCCGAGGGCCTCGGGCTGGTCATCAACGATAAGGTAGACGAGCGTAAGGATTTGACGAAATCCACCAAAGCCGCCGCTAAGTACCTCAAATGGATGTACAGCCAACTGGGTGACTGGACGCTGGTCGCGGCAGCTTTCAACGCCGGACCCAACCGCATCATAAGGCACCTGGATAAGCAGGACGAGGACAACTACTTCGCCCTGCGCCTGAACGGCGAAACGACCAAGTACGTCTACCGCCTGGTGGCCGTGAAGGAGTGGGTAAACCAACCCGAGCGGAGCAGCACCTGGTCGAAGGGCGAAACCGTCGCCAAAATCGCGGGCTACATGAAGCGCAAGCACAACGCCGAAGACGTAGCGCAAGCGATGCTGCTGGCGAGCGCGAAGTAGACCGACCTACTTTACCTCCTTCATCACCTCCGCAATCGCCCGGTCGAGTTGTGGGTCTTCGTCGTTGAGCCGCTGGACGAATGTTTGCTTGACGTAGATGTCGGGCTTGACCCCGTTGCGCTCGATATCCTGCCCATCGAGCGTGTAGCAGCCCCAAGAGGGCAACCGGAAAAACGAGCCGTCGACCAGGCCCTTGCCCGAGGTGAAGATGATCCAACGGTAGGTTTCGGTCCCGATTACTTTCCCTAAATTCAGCGCTTTGAAACCAGCGGCGGTCATTTCGGCGTCGGAGAGCGACTGCTCGTTGATGAGCAGCACGATCGGCTTGGCTGCTACGCCGAAGTTAGGCTGCATGGCGAAAGCCCCGCCCCGGTACTTCCATTTCAGGTAAGGTTTCTGCGACAGAAATTGTAGCAGGAGGTCGTGGACGTTGCCGCCGGTATTGTAGCGGAGGTCCAGAATGAGGGCTTCCTTGTTGTACCAGTCGCGCGTCATGTCTTTCACGAAACTTTCGTACTCACCCGTGCTCATGTTTTTCATGTGGACGTAGGCGATGCGCTTCTGGCTCTTTTCATCCACGAAATGCTGGTTCCAATCCATCCATTCGTCGTACAGGTTGCCGCTGAGCGAACTCTGCGGGTGTAGCCGTACGGTGTAGTTTGTGTCGGCACCAGTCCGGCGTAACGTCAGCGTCATTTCTTTGTCGCGGGAGGGCCGGGTAAAGTAGCGGTCGCGGTTTTGGGTGGTGTCCACAGCCTCACCGTTTACTTCTAGAAGCATATCGCCGGGCTTGACATTTTTCTTGTCTTTGTCGAGTGCGCTTCGCTTCACAACGTGCGAGACGCGGTACGGATTAGCAGCATCGAACAGCAGGCCGCTTTCCATCGTGGCATTTTTATAAAAGACTTTCTCCTCACTGCCATTAGTGTAAAAACCCAGGTGCGAAGCATTTAGCTCGCCCAGCATATCGTTGAAGAGCGTTCTGAAGTCCTCGCGATTGGTCAGGTAAGGCAAGTACTTGGCATAAGTATCGCGCATCGCCTGCCAATTGGTGCCATTGTAATTATCGCTGTAAAAATTCTCCTCCACGCCCGCCCAGGCTTCGTAGTACATCTGCCGAAACTCGTCTTTCAAATTTTTGCGGAAAGTATAGTCGATGGCAATGTCCTTGGTCTTGCCGCCATCCACATCGAGCGTCCTGAGCACGCCGCCCGAGAGCAAATAATACGATTTATCGGCCAGCGCGATGTCGTAGGAAGAAATCCCGTCAGCTACTTTGGTGGTCTTGGGTTGCTCAAATGGTTCCAGCGTCGTACGCCACAGGGCCTCTTTGCCTTCTTCGTGGTTAGAGACGTAAAAAATATGCGTCTTTTCGTCATTCTGAATCACCGTGATGTTTCCCTGCGCCCCAAATTCCGGTCCGATTTGCTCGATCCGCTCCATAATATCCACCGTATCCAGCCCCACCGCCACCATGGGTACCTCATCATCTTTTTTCTTAGGCTCGTCTTCCTTTTTATTTTTCTTTTTGCCTTTGACAGCATCTTTCCCCCCTTCCCCCTTCTGGTGCGCCAGCCCGGTCCCTTCTACCTTCTTTTCGAACAACTCCGCAAACTTCTCCCCCCGAAACGGCTCATCCATCTTGGTGAGCGGCAGGCGGTAGACTTTGGTTTGATCGGAGCCAAACGGATATTGTGGTTTTAATAAATCCGACACGAAGTACAAATACTTGCCATCCGGTGAAAAGGCAGTTTCAGTCTCCGAAACGCCCGACTTGGTTAGGTTGATGAGTTTCTTGTCTTTGAGGCGATAGAGATAAATGTCCTGCTCGAAATCGCGGTGCGCCGTGAATGTCAGGTACTCACCGTTGGCCGAAAACACGGGCGTACCGTTCTGGAAAGCCCAAAGTTCGACATTGGCGACGGTCTCGCCCTTCATGGTTTTAAGGTCCAACAGCCGCACCTCGTTGCGCCCGCTGAGGTACACCGCCTGCGTCCGTTTGGGGTTCATGGTCAGGTTGCGGTTGCCCTGGGTATCGGTGGTGATTTGCTTTTCCGTGCCTTTGCCGTCGGCGGTTTGGGTGAACCAGTTGGGAAAGCCGCCAACGGTTTGGCTATACAGTAGCGTTAGGCTGTCGGCCAGCCACTTCACTTCACCAACCCGCTCGCCCGGCCGGGTATCGAGGCGTTGGATGTACTTACCCTCTTTGTCCGAAACAAATAAAGCACCACGCGAAACGAAGGCCAGTTTTTTGTTGTCAGGTGCCACATCGAAGGCTTGAATTTCGCTCTTGACGTTAAAATCCTGCAAATTGGGCAGCGTAGCGTTCTGCGGGAGCGTAAGGCGTACAGCAGCGGCTTGTTGCGTAGCCACGTCGTATTGCCAGAGTTGGTAGCCTTTCTCGAAGACGATCTTCCGACCATCGGCGCTCACCTGCGGGTGCTTGATTGATTCGGGGAAAGTGGTCAGCGCTGTTTTCACGCCACTTTTAAAGGTGTACAGGTTGTACTGCCTGTTGCCTTCGTCCGACACGAAGTACACGGTACCGTTGCGGTCGATGGTCGCCCACATATCTTTGCCATTGTATTCGGTCAGGCGTTTGTAAGCTTTTGTTTTTGGATTATAGTATTGAATGTCAGGATTAAATTCTCCCTTATAGCCTTTCCGCATCGCCTGATTATCGCTTTCCCAGGTATCGTTGAAATATAGATCGCCATTGGGTGCTTCAGCTACGCTGTGGATGCGGTTGAAATAATGGCCAAACATCCGCTGCGGTGTGCCACCCGTCCGCGCGACGGTGAAGGTGGTGCCGCCGTTTTGTTGTGTCGACTCAAAATAGATCGTGTTGGAATCCCAGGACCAGCCCTCGACCAAATCGGCACTACTGTGGTAAGTGAGTTGCCGAATCGGTCCGCCGCCGAGCGGCATCAGATATACATCGGGATTGCCGCCTTCGGTGGCCGAAAACGCCAGCCAATGGCCGTCGGGCGATATGTGCGGGTTAGTTTCGTTGCCCTGCATGGCGGTGAGACGCGTGGCGTTGCCGCCGTTGGCATCTACTTTCCAAAGATCCGATTCGTAGCTGAACACGATGGTGCCGGCATCAGGGCTGAGTGTGGGGGAGGAGGCAAAATACACCTCGGGCGTTTGGGCAAAGGCAGTGCCGGTCAGGAGTAATCCGGCGAGCAGAGAGGAGAAAAATTTCATAAAAAATATAGGAAGTCCGGTTGGTTCGGTTTGAGTCCCCAATTTAAGGGATCAATTTTAAAACCCGCCCAGACAGTCGTACCTTTGTGGCTAAATTTATGTTAAAACCTAGAAAATAACCGATATGACGAAGGCAGAAATGGTCACCGACAAGGGGACAATGCAAATTGAATTTTACGACGACGACGCGCCGAACACGGTGAAAAACTTTGTGGATTTGTCGAAAAAAGGTTTCTACGACGGCCTGACGTTCCACCGCGTGATTCCTAATTTTATGATCCAGGGCGGCGATCCCCAAGGCACCGGTTCGGGCGGACCCGGTTACAAGATCGATTGCGAGCTGACGGGCGACAAGCAGCACCACGAACGTGGCGTACTGTCGATGGCCCACGCGGGCCGTAACACGGGCGGATCACAGTTTTTCATTTGCCACAGCCGCGACAACACCGCCCACCTCGACCGCAACCACACCTGCTTCGCTAAAGTAGTGGACGGCCTGGATGTGATCGACGCCATCAAGCAAGGCGATAAGATCCAGAAAATTACGATTCAGGAAGAGGCGATGGCCTAAGGCCAAGTCTTTCTTGAATACTCGAAAGAGCCGTCCTGATTGATTCAGGGCGGTTCTTTTTAAAACCAATACGCTTAGATACCAGAATTATCGCCTTTCATGGTCGACATTACCCACAAAACCAATACCCTCCGCGTCGCCACCGCTCAGGCCACCGTAAAAGTGAGCAGGCCCGAAACGATCACGGCCATTCAGGAGCGCACCGTGCCCAAGGGCGACGTTTTTGAGATGGCCAAAGCGGCTGGGATGCTGGCCGTCAAAAAAACGCCCGACCTACTGCCCGACTGCCACCCGCTGCCCATTGAGTACACGGGGATCGCTTACCGCATCGAGGAATTGACGATCGTAATCGAGATAACCGTCAAGACTATTTACAAGACGGGGGTGGAGGTAGAGGCCATGCATGGGGCGTCGGTTGTAGCGCTGACGATGTACGATATGCTCAAACCTATCGACAAGGGCGTTGAGATTCACCACATCAAATTATTGGAGAAAAAAGGCGGCAAGAGCGATCGTAAGGCGTCGATGCCCGACCTGAAAACGGCGGTAGTCGTCTGCTCCGACAGCATCACCAAAGGTTTGGGGGGAGATAAATCGGGCAAAAAGATCATCGAAAAACTGAAACCCTTCGCCATCGAAGTGAGCGACTATAGTATCGTGCCCGATGAGAAAATCCTGATCCAGGAAAAGGTAAAAAGCCTGGTAGCGCTAGGCTACCAACTAATTCTGCTCACGGGCGGCACCGGCCTTTCGACGCGCGATGTCACGCCCGAAGCCGTAACCGAACTTATCGACCGCCCCATACCCGGCATCGCCGAGGTAGCCCGGCAATACGGACAGGAGCGTATTCCCACTTCGATGCTCTCGCGATCAGTAGCTGGATTGATCGAAAACACGCTCGTCATCACCATGCCCGGCAGCACCGGCGGCGTCATCGATACCATGAATGCCCTCTTCCCGCACGTTCTACATGTCTTTGGCGTTATGGAGGGGCAAAAACACTAATGGAGTTCATGATGGGGCCGCCCGCGCGGTTTAAAGTTTATGAGTTGGAGGTTAGACTCATAGGCTATGATCCCGTTCACATCCTGAATTCATAAACGCATAGACTCATAGAATCATCAACTCCATACATTACCGACACCTTCGGCCGCACGCATACCTATCTTCGTATTTCGCTGACGGACAAGTGTAATCTGCGCTGCAATTACTGCATGCCGCATGAGGATATGCAGTTCATGCCGAACAAATGGCTGATGTCGGCGGACGAGATACGCACGTTGGCGGGAATTTTTGTCGAGATGGGCGTGCAGAAAATCCGGCTCACGGGCGGCGAGCCGCTGATACGGAAAGACGTGGGCGATATCATTACTTCACTGGGCCATATGCCCGTTGAGCTAACACTCACGACCAACGCGGTTTTTGTGGACAAGTATCTGGATACGTTCAAGGCAGCGGGCGTTCGGTCATTAAATATTAGTCTGGATACCTTACAGGAAGCGCGCTTTCAGACGATTACCAAGCGCGATCATTTCAAGAAAACGCTCGACAATATTCACCTGCTACTGGCCGAAGGTTTCACCGTAAAACTCAACATGGTCGTGATGCGCGATCTGAACGTTGAGGAAATCAACGACTTCGTGGCCCTGACCCGCGACCAACCTAATCTGCATGTGCGGTTCATTGAGTTCATGCCTTTTAACGGCAATCAGTGGGATTTTTCGCGCATGGTACCTTATAAGACTTTACTGGGTACTATAGGCGGAGCGTTTGAATTTGAGGCGCTAACCGGAGAGGCGCACGACACGGCCCGCTGTTTTCGCATCTCGGGCGGACGAGGTACCTTCGGTATTATCAGCACCATCACCAACCACTTTTGCGCGGGCTGCAATCGCATCCGTCTTACCGCCGACGGCAAGTTGAAAAACTGCCTTTTTGATACCGGCGAAGCGGATTTGCTTACCGCTTTGCGCCAGGGCGGAGACGTGAAAAGCCTGATTCTTTCCCACTTCCAGGCCAAGCACTTCGCCCACGGCGGCCACAGCGATTTTGCCGAGAAAGGCGCGAAGGCGGAGTATGAGACGAACCGCTCGATGATTGCGATCGGAGGCTGAGGTCACCAGACAAAAATTGCCGTCTTCCGTAGAGTAGAAAGAATTTACAGGCTATCTTTAATGCTCTGACACCTCGTGCATACTTATCCTGACAAAAATCAATGAAGACGGTAAAGTGTTACTTGATTCTATCATTGTCTCTGTTCGCTACCTTCCCGCTTTTCGCCCAATTCTCTCCGCCGGGGTTAGACGGTACCAACGCCGTTGGCTGGGGCGCCGTGGGTTTCAATCAAAGTTTGGGGAAGAAGGTAACGCTCATCGCATACGCCGGGCTGGGGCGTGTGAGTAATCCCAATAGCTGGGATCTCGTGCAGAAGCCAGGAATTTTTGTTTATAATCAAGAGTTTCAATATAAGTTCAGTAGCCGTTGGCAGGCATCGCTGGCCCAGAGTTTCCGATCACAAAACCTCTACAATAAACAAGCGCCCTACGAGGCTGATGAACCGGCACACCAGTACGAAATCAGATACTACGCCAGGCTCTACTACAAACATTCGCTGGGCAAAGTCGCCGCGACCTATTCTTTCCGGCCTGAGATTCGTACGTTTTATACTCCCACCTGGCAACCTACTTCCCGTCCGCTGGAACTTCGATTTCGACTCAAAGGACAACTCAATGTGCCGCTCGACAACCGTCAGACCAATTTTTTTATCGGCTCAAACGAAGTCCTATCGGCTTTGGACGAGTACCGCTCGGATGTGATTTCTTTACCCCGCCATACCTGGTCGCCTTACCATTTTACGGAGGACCGCCTGGCGCTGTACTTCCGCCACGTTTTCAAAAAATCAGCGACGATATTAGATATTGGGGTGATGGAGCAGTTCAAAAGTGGCGGGCATTTCAAGCCCGTTTCCTACCTGGCGTTCGATGTGTTGTTCCAAAACCCGTTGTCCAGTCATTCTGAATGATGGAAAAGAGGGGTTATTTGGGGTGAAATTACACCTTCGTCTTCAAATACGCCACGACAACATCCAGCCCGCGATCAAAATGCTCGTGGTTGTTGATGATGACGTCGGCTTCGGAGCGGAGGGGCTTGATGTACTTGTCGTAGGTGGGCGCTACGTGGTGTTCCCAACGGTAGAGCACATCTTCCAAATCGTAGCCG
>JBBSSJ010000054.1:0-18834 GCA_038242095.1 Cytophagales bacterium | reverse complement strand
AGCGCGAAGCCGTGCATCGTGACCCAGCGACTGGCTTTGACGCCCAGGGCGCAGATTTTGCGCGGGTTCATTCGGGTGGCGCTCCGCTGGGTTTCATAGTCGAGCCAGACGCCCGTGAGGCCGTCGATGCGTCCGGCATCCAGGCCATAGTCGGCCAGGGTGCGGATGATGGCTTCTTCGAGCGTCCGCATGTAGCGGTGGATGTCGGTAAAGAAATTGTCGAGATCAAGAATCGGATACCCGACCAATTGGCCCGGCCCGTGGTAGGTGATGTCGCCCCCCCGATTGATCTTGTAAAAACTTGCTTCTACTTCCCGCAAGCGGTCTTCGGTTAGCAATAAGTTTTCCTGCTTACCGCTTTTTCCCAACGTATATACGTGAGGGTGTTCACAAAAGAGCAGGAAGTTGGGCGTCGCGCTTTGGGTTTCGGGAGAAAGGCCGCGGTTAGCAATTTTGACGGCGACGATTTCGGCGAAAAGCGCCTCCTGGGTGTCCCAGGCTTGCTGATAGTCAACTAGGCCCAGATGCCGGAACCGGGCTTGTTTATTGATATTGGAATTCATTCATGATAAAATAGATAAAAACACAATCGGAAGACAGCGAGACCGCTCCAACTTTGTTTCTGCCTGGAATAACAGTACTTTACCCTAAAAATGTTCAGATGGCAGCACACAACGATACCGGACACTGGGGCGAAACGCGCGCGGCGGAGTTTCTGCAAAAGGCTGGCTACATGATCGTGGTCAAAAACTACCGCCACCGCCACGCCGAGATCGACCTGATCGCCAAAAAAGACAAGCTGCTGATTTTCGTGGAGGTCAAGACCCGCAGCGGGACGGGTTTTGGAATGCCCGAAGAGTTTGTGAACTACCAGAAAACCCGCCTCATCCTGAAAGCCGCCGAGAACTACATATTCGACCACGATTGGAAATTCGACGTCCGCTTCGACATCGTCGCTGTCCTCATCCTGCCCAACGGGGACGTGGATGTGAGGCATATTCAGGATGCTTTTTATTAGAGGAAAAAGGGAGGAGAGGAAATCAAAGTTCGAATTCTTTTCTCCTTTTTCATAATTTCCCGGCTACCATCCCCGCCACTTTCTCCAACCCCGCTTTGTCGGTTTCGCTGAAATCGTTGGGTTGATCGCTATCTACGTCGAGTACCAAAGCTACCGTGCCGTTAAGGCGGAAGATGGGGACAACGATTTCAGATTGGGTAGCTGAGCTGCACGCGATGTGGCCGGGGAATTGCTCCACGTCGGGCACGATGATCGTTTCCCGCCGGGTGTAGCACGCGCCGCAGACGCCCTTGTGAAAAGGAATCCGGGTGCAGGCGATCGGACCCTGGAACGGGCCGAGGACGAGCTGGCCTTCTTTTACGCCGTAAAAACCTACCCAAAAAAAGCCAAACGCTTCTTTTAGTGCAGCCGCCACATTGGCGAGATTAGCGATGAGGTCGCTTTCGCCCTGGATCAGCGCTTCAATTTGGGGCAACAAGGCGTCGTAGATTTCGGCGCGATCAGTAGTGGTGGGAAGCGAAAGGGTTTCGGCCATTTTTGTTTTGTGTAGAAAATAAAAGCTATTTCGTCAGAATCGTGAATTCCACGCGGCGGTTTGCGGCCTGGCCTTCGGGCGTATCGTTGGTCGCGACGGGGCGAGCTTCGCCGTAGCCTTTACTGGCGACACGGTCGGGCTCGATGCCTTTGCCGATGAGGTACTCGCGCACAGTGTCGGCGCGGTCCTGGGATAGTTTGAGGTTAGCCGCGTCGCCGCCCACGTTGTCGGTGTGCCCCCCGAGTTCGATGGTTAGCTTGGTGGTTTCAATCATGGTGTTGGCAATCCGGTTGAGTTCAGGAAAGGACTCGGGCGTGAGCGTTGCCTTGGCAAACTGGAAAGAAATGTTGTTCAGCCGCACGATTTGGCCGGCCTCGATTGGGATCAGCTTCAGCGATTTATTGGCGATTTCGCGGAAGCCCTTGCCCTGCACGGCGGCCGCCGAATCGGTCAAATCGACGTTTTCGCCCTCGGCAATGAAGTTAGGCGCCACGGCCCGCAGACTGTATTTTTTGCCATAGGGCAGCACGATCTTGTACTCGCCCGTAAGCGGATTGGTGGTGGCGGTTCCAGCTTCCTCGCCGTCGGCCATATCTTCGTAGATGATTTTGGCCTCCACAGGTTTGCCCGTTTTAGCGTCGATTACTTTGCCGCTGATCATCACCACAGGATCGGGTGCGGGAGCCACGGGTAGGGTGGAGATTAGCGTAGAATCGGTATCCGTATCGGATTTTCCTCCGCCCAACCGGATGCGTACTACATCGCCCTTGCCAATGGTTTCGTTAAAAGAGGTCATGTAGGCAAAGTCGCCCAGCGCTGAGACGGTGTAGTAGGCATCGTATCCGTCGGTGTTCACGGCCGGGCCCAGGTTCACGGGTCTCGACCAGCGTTTCCAGCTCTTGTCGATGCGCTTGGTGTAATAGATATCGTTGCTACCCAGTCCACCGTCGCGATTGCTGGAAAAGTAGATCGTCACGCCATCGGCGGCCAGAAAGGGCGTAGTTTCGGTGAATTGATCAGTGTTGATTTCCGGGCCCAGGTCTTGGGGGCGGGTCCAGGAGCCGTTTTTTTCCTTAAAACTCACGTAGATATCGTCCTGCTTGCTATTCTTCTTCTCGCTGAACGACATCACCAATACCTTCCCATCGTTGGACAACACACCGCAGTCAAACTGCCCCTTACTCATTTTCTCATAGCCGGGAATATCCAGTTTTTCCGGGGGCGACCAACCCTTGGCCTGCCGCTGACTGGTCGAAAATCCCCGCGTTTCGTAGCGCCCGTTTTTGTAAGCGCCCTTGATGAGCATCGTGTTACCATCGGGCGTGATGCTGTACAGACTGTTATATTCTTCTTTGTTGAGCGGTGCGGGCAGGCGGCGGGCGAGGCCCCATTGCTCACCGTTGTTGATGGCTTCGGCGTACCAAATATCCTGGCTTCCCTTGTCCCCAAAGGAGTTTTGGGGATGGCTGATGCGCGAGAAATAGAGCGTTTGCCCGTCAGGCGCAATGACGGGCGCGATCTCGTTGTACTCCGAGTTTACCGCCGGACCCAGGTTTTGCGGCTTAGGGGACTGGGCTTGGGCCAGGATTACTGACAGGAATAGCAGGAGGAGGGATATTGATTTCTTCATTTTAACCTCACCCTAAACCCCTCTCCTCAGAGGAGAGGGGCTTCATTTGGGCAGAATAGGGTTTACTGTCTTGTAATTCATCACTTCCCAACGTACAACGTCTGATCCAGCGGCATATTTTCCGGGGCGGGGCGCGAGAAGCCCAGCATTTTTTCCAATAGCTCCTCCACGGTTTCAGCTACCAGCATCAGCGCGCGGTTTTTGGGACGCAAAAACCCTTCCTCGACCATCTTGTCGGTGTGGGCAATCAGGTGGTCGTAAAAACCCGCCGTGTTCAGCACACCCACCGGGCCATCGAACAGTTGAAGCTGCGACCACGCCAGAATCTCGAACAATTCGTCCATGGTACCATAGCCGCCCGGCAACACGATCACGCCGTCGGACAGCGCCACCATGCGGGATTTGCGCTCGTGCATCGTATCTACGAGTTCTATTTCGGTAAGGGTCTTGTGGGCTACTTCCAGCTTAGCCAGGAAGTTAGGGATGATGCCCGTCACGCTACCGTCGCTTTCGAGCGCACCATCGGCAACCAGGCCCATTAGGCCCCGGTCACCGCCACCGTACACGACATTAATTTTGTGCAAAGCCAGGTGTTGACCCACCGCATAGGCGGTTTCCTGATAAATCGGCTTCTTGCCAGGATTCGAGCCGCAATAAACGACGATTGATTTCATGAGTTTAAAGTTTATGAATTTATGAGTTGGAACTCATCAACTCCCCGCCCAACGCTTTCAAATCCAGCCCACCAAAGGTACCCGAGCTCATCATGAGCAGGTTGGCGTTGGTCCAGTTCTGGGCCTTCAGGAAGGCTTCGAGGGTGGTGGGGTCGGTGAATATGTTGAGGTCGTCGCGTTTAAAAGCGGTGCGTATGTCGTCGTCCGAAATAGGTTCCAGGCGCTTGTGTTCCAGCGTTTCGGGGTTGTAGAAAACCACCGCCACATCGGCGGCGTCCATTTTGCGGCGGTATTGTTGCAGGAAAGTCTTGTTCAGGCTGCTGAACGTGTGCAACTCGGTGCAGGCCACGAGTTTCCGCTTCGGAAACTGCTCCTTCACGGCCCGCGTGGTGGCTTCCACCTTGGAGGGCGCGTGGGCAAAGTCTCGGTAAGCGTTAAACACGGACGACTTCGCCAGTAGTTCCAGCCGTTTGGCCGCGCCTTTAAAGGTCTGGATGGCGCGATAGAACTCCTCATCGGTCACGGCCAGTCGCTCGCAAATGGCCCTGGCCCCGCTGATGTTCTTCATGTTATGCTCGCCGAACACGTACAGCGGCACCTCACCCTGAGTTTTGGTCAGGAGTGAAGTCTGCCCGTTGACCACGCGGTAGGGGTGTGCTTCGTAGGGCACCTGCGTCACATCGGGGCGGTCTTTCTGACCGATCACGTCGAGCATGTCGTCGGTTTCGTCGAACACCATCACGCCCGCTTTGGGCAGGGCATCGGCCAGCAGCTCAAACTGTTTTACGTACGATTCCCAGGTAGGGTATACGTTGAAGTGATCCCAGGCGATGCCGCTCACCAGCACCACGTGCGGGTGGTAATGCAGAAACTTAGGCGTGGGGTCTTCGGGGGAAGTAAAGTACTCGTCGCCCTCGATGACGATCACCGGCGCGTCGGCATCCAGCCGAACCATCGTGTCGAAGCCTTCCAATTGCGCCCCAACCAGATAGTTGAACTTCCGCTGGCAGTGCCGCAGCACGTGCAGAATCATGGACGTAATGGTGGTTTTGCCATGACTCCCCGCAATCACGACGCGCTGCTTATCAGCACTTTGCTGGAAAATAAATTCAGGGTAAGAGTAAATGTCCAGGGCCATTTCCCGGGCACGCAGGAGTTCGGGATTGTCGACACGGGCGTGCATCCCCACGATGACGGTGTCCAAATCGTCGGTAACTTTTTCGGGAAACCAGCCCATTTCGGCGGGCAGCAGGTTCTTGTCGGCCAGGCGGGTGCGGGAAGGTTCGTAGATTTCGTCGTCGGAGCCGGTAATCCGGTAACCTTTGCGGTGAAGTTCGAGGGCAAGGTTGTGCATCACGCTGCCGCCAATCGAAATGAAATGGATCTTGGGTTGACTCATATTACTTGACAAAAAAATAGCTAAAACCGGCCTCAGCGACGCACGGTGCCCTTACTCATGGGCCAATTTGGGAGCCGAAGTTAGCGGTTTTTTTTGGGATGAATGCCGCCACCCTACCAAAAGCCCTCAGCGGCCCGGCGCGGGCAGGGATTTGGTAGCAGCCACCGGAACTCCCAAATCCGGCGTGCCGTCGGGATGCCAGCCGAAGGGCTGCATTCGCGGATTACGCGCCCGGCATTGCTTGTTGGCCACCGACTTGGCATGGTACACAATCCAGTTTTGTCCTTTTTTAGTCTTGAAAAAACCATTGTGACCGGGCCCGTACACGCCATTTTCCACTGATTTTTCAAAGATTGGTTTGGGCGTTTTAGTCCAGGCGGCGGCATCCATCGGGTCGGCATCGGCCGGGGCGGTGAGCAGGCCCAAAGCGTAATTGTCGTCCCAGCAGGCCGAAGCCGAGTACACGATGCAGAGCGGACTACGGGCGTCGCGCTGCAAAAACTCCGGTCCTTCGCAGATTTCGCGACCATCGTACTTCTCCCAAGCCAAGGTGGGGCGCGCGATCGTCGTTTCCGGTCCCGCGAGTGTCCAGGGATTTTTCATTTTTACAATGTTCAGCACGCTTTGCGGCCCATCGTAAGCCGAGTACAAAAAGTACCGCTGCCCCTTGTGCAGCATCACTGAACCGTCAAGGCCGGGGTACTTCGTATTTATTTTGCCCCGGTCGGTCCAG
The DNA here is from genome assembly GCA_038242095.1 of Cytophagales bacterium. GTDB lineage: Bacteria > Bacteroidota > Bacteroidia > Cytophagales > Spirosomataceae > Persicitalea. Next base: position 12,845 of record JBBSSJ010000054.1, on the reverse strand, counting down.
GTGCCCGTCAGCGGATCAGCGGCAGTATTTTCCAATACAAACACAAAGCGGGTCTCGTCGCTGGGTTTGTCCTTATCGGTGGCGGTATAGTACAGGTACCACTTTCCATCGAGGCGGTGTAGCTCGGGGGCCCAGATGTCGCGCGAATTGGGGCCGCTGGCTGGGGGCGTCCACACGGTTTTTGGGGACGTCTTGCCCAGATCGGCCAGGGTTTGGGTCTTGTACAAGATTAGTTTGTTACCCACCGTATTGGTGTAGTAAAAATAGCCATCGTGGTAGGTCACCCACGGGTCGGCCCCATCGGGGAGCAGCGGATTGGTAAAGGTTTGGGCGTGAGTGTGGGTGGTTGCTATGGCAAGAATTAACAGCAAGCACAACCGTCTTTTGAATTGGACCATGGATAGGATCGGTTTTGGGTTACGCAGGATCATGGGTAAATATCCGATCTTCGTAAATTTCAATACAACCATCGTTTTTCTCAAAGAATTCTTTAAGGTAGCTCATGTTTTCTTCCAAAATACTTATCAATCGAGAAGTTGAAATATTTCCGAGGTTTATCTTCAAAAGCTTCTTTGGTGAATTCATAAGCAGAAACGAATCCAGAAAATCGGAATCCTTAGTTATTACTACATAGTCGCCCCTATCAGCAAAATCACAAATATCACGGTCAATAGTAAAATAGCTATCCATTAGTCGGTTGATGTGTTTCGCTTCAACGCCATTTTTTTGTAAAAAATACATCACTTTGAAAGCGATATGAACATCGCAAATAGCCTTCATGCGGCAACGGGAAAAGATTTACCAGCTATCATGCGACTGGCAAATTGAAGACAAGCCAGAATATCTCCCTGTTCCAGCTCGGGATGATCCTCAAGTACTTCTTCAATATCCATCCCTGCTCCCAGCATATCAAGTATTACCTCAACGGGCCAACGCATACCTCTAACACAGGGCTTTCCGTGGCAAACTAGTGGGTCGATAGTGATTCTTGAAATTAGGTTCATGCTTAGATGTAATTGCGTGATTTTACAATTTAACAAATCATTCCTTAACCTCCTTCCCTGTCACGTAAAAATTCCGATCAATCGTCAGGAAAGCCTTTTGCTCATCTTTTACTTTCAGCGTTTTCCAGGAAGTAGTGGGGTAAATCGTCTCAGCCAGACCATCGCCCGACAGCATGACCTTTACGGGCATATCAAATCCTGGCGCGACGTTGGACCAACGGTATTTCAAACCTTCTTTTGCAAACGTGTACTCTAACTGCGGAATGCGGATATCGCGCAGGTATTGGTCAAACACTTTGCTCAGATCTCGGCCTGCTTGCTCGCTAATGTACTGCTCGATTTGGGAACCGTCGACGGTTTGGTGGTAAAACGTTTTGTTCAGACCACGCAGGATTTGCCGCCACTTCTCGTCGTCGTTGATAATCTGCCGGATCGTGTGCAGCATGTTGCCGCCCTTGTAATACATGTCGCCCGAGCCTTCCTGGTTGACCCCGTACACGCCCACGATCGGACGCTCGTTTTTGATTAGTTTTCGGGTGCCGATCACGTAGTCGGCCCCGGCTTCTTTGCCGTAATAGTATTCCGTAAACAGATTTTCGGAATAGTTAGTGAAGCTTTCGTGAACCCACATATCGGCCACGTCTTTGTAGGTAATGTTGTTGGCAAACCACTCGTGGCCGCTTTCGTGCACGATGATAAAATCCCATTTCAGCCCCCAGCCCGTGCCCGACAAATCACGCCCCCGGTAGCCGTTCATAAAGCCGTTGCCGTAGGTCACCGAACTTTGGTGTTCCATGCCCAAGTATGGTACCTGCACTAGCTTATAACCATCTTCGTAGAATGGATACGGCCCAAACCAGTGCTCGAAGGCTTTCAGCATCCGGGGTACCTCCTTGAATTGTTCTTTGGCTTTCATCAAATCGGCGGGCAGGACGTAGTAACTCAGGTCGAGCTTGCCCTTCTCACCGGCGTAGGTTTCCTGCCAGCTCACGTAGTCGGCCACATTCATATTGACGCCGTAATTGTTGATCGGATTAGCCACGAACCACTCGAAGGTCCGGGTACTATCATCATGCTCGATGACGCGCCGGAGCCGTCCGTTCGACACGTCCATCAGCGGCTTAGGTACCCTGATGCTAATTTGCATACTATCGGTTTCGTCGTACATGTGATCCTTGCAGGGCCACCACACGCTACTGCCCAGTCCCTGGCAACTCGTAGCCACGAACGGCTGTCCCTGGCTGTCGCGCTCCCATTGTACGCCACCTTCCCAAGGCGGATTGGTGGCGATTTTGGGTTTTCCTGAATAAAAAACCTGCACCGCTTCGTGCTGACCGGATTTCTGTTTTTTTTGTAGGGAAATAAAATAGGCATTGCCGTCGCGACGAAATTTCAATTCTTGTCCATCTTGCAATACCTTTTCAATATTCAAAGGTGGCTGCAAGTCGATCTGCATCGTCTGGTACGGTTGCAATACTTTATAGTACACCGTGTTGCTGCCGTCAATGCTGCTGTCGGCGGGATGAGCGGCGACGCTGAGGTCATAATAGGTCAAATCCCACCAGGCTCGCTCGGGCGTAATGGCGCCGCGCAGGGTGTCCTGATGGGTGAAGGTAGGGGTCTGGGCAAAGAGGCTGATTGAAACAAAGGTTAGTAAAATTGCCAGTATATATTTGGGCATAGAGTTTGATTTTAAATTCGTTTTATAGTGCTTTATAAACATAACTTGACACAGCATATCCGCAAGGGTTGAGTCCCCTCAGACCACGGCAAATAGACGTAGTTATTTTTTCGAAGCTCTTTTCTTCACTTCTTTGATTATTTCTGGTAATTCTTCAAGAAATTCTTTACGTTCTTCTGCGTCCATTTTGGAAGCCATTTCTAAAGCCTTATACTCAATATTAGAAGGTCTCGTTAGATTAAGTTCTTCATATGTTATGATTTCCGGAAAAAAATGAAGTCTATTTTGTATCTCTAATAATTCTTTAACTGCTACTGATATTACTTTTTCAATACCTAAATATTTCTTAAATGATTTAATAATCTCAATAAAAAGAGTTGTCCCATAATGTGAATTGAATAGAATGTAGTAATCCGAAAAGTTATTTACAGAAAATTCTATTACTTGATTCTCCCCAGGGGCTTTATACCACCCTGTTCTTAACAATACATTTGGACTAAAATGAACAGTTCTTGAAGTTGCATGGTAAACAAAGTCATAAAGTGATTTAAGTTTACTATCAATAGCCATTTGCGCTACGCCAGGAAAAATCTTATCCTTTTTATGTCCTAAACTTTGCCACAGAGAATTTAAGGTTTTAGTGTGAGCATTTACTATTGTGTCGACGTTAGGAACATGAACAGTCGGTTGAAAGGGGCGTTCCTTTTTAAAATAATGGTTTTGGGATTGAATAGAAGCTGTCATTAAATACAAAATATATTCATTTACAATAGCTTCTCTTTTATCAGGTGGAAGATTTAATAAAAATTTTAATGAAATTAAGTCCTCACAAATTCCTCTCAAAAATGAGGTTAAATAAAATGAATATTCGTTACCATATTTTTTATTTATTTCTAAATTGAACTCATAACATTTTACTATTGCGGATAAAACACTAGCTTTAAATGTTTCAGTTTTAAATTCTCTTAAAGGAAGCTTGTTTAGCTTGTCTATTGATTCGGACAACCCACTATACACTTTCGCTAAATCAGATTTGTATTCAGGTACCATATATAATAGCCATTAATTCGTAAATATGCGAAACTCTTGTAGTGATTTTTATAATTTTTTTACGTTTTTAATGCCGTACTTATCTAAAATCACGAATTGTAGGCAGCAAAAGTAGTAAGGCATCAAAGAGGCTGATGATTTTCAACCTTCCATCTTCAATTAACCCCTTACTTCACCAAAATCTCCATCGAATTCAGTTCCGGTCCGCCACCCCGGTTGGCCGAACCCGCCACGACGTACACCTTACCGTTTAACGTGGCGGCGCCCGTCCCGTGCCGCCCCTGAATCAGCGTCGGCATCCGCTCCCACTTTCCGGTTTTGGGATTGTAGGCTTCCACTTCGCTGTGGGCAGGTACCTGTTTGTCGCTTTCGCCGCCAATGATCAATACTTTATTGCCGTGGGCTACGGCCATGTTGCCGGCCCGGAGGGTAGGTAGGTTCTGGTCAGCGGGCAGGGTAGTCCAAACGTTGGTTTTGAAATCGTACACATCCACTTCGGGAATGGTGCGATTAAGTACCTGATTGATTTTGGCCGTAGAAAGTCGCCCGCCCGCCAGGTACAATTTATCACCGACCATTGCCACCGACACATGGTCGCGCGGGCGGGGCGCATTGGGTAGCTTGCGCCAGGTGCTGGTTTTGGGATCAAATTCATCGAACCACGCTACCTGACCATCCCAATGTCCGTCCTGAATACCGCACACGATATAAATCTTGTCGTCATGCACGAAAGCTCCGGCGGACCCGCGCAGGCGATCGGCGGGAATCTTGGGTCCTTCCCGCCATTCGTCGCGCTCGGGATTGTAGATGTACATCGCCGGAATGGGCGTTTCGTGGGGATAGCTACCCGTGAAAGCCCCTACCACGTACACTTCTCCTTTGTAGCTGATCGCCTGGAAGTGGCTCATTTCGAGTGGAGCCATCGCTTTGGTAGTCCAGGTATCCTTTTTGGGGTCGTACACGTCGATGGGTTTTACACCCCGGCCGCCCAACAGATACAGTTTGCCGTTGGCCTCCGTCATGGCGCTTTCGTGCCGTTTGGTGGGTAGGTTCATCGGTTCGGCGGCCTGCCAAACCTGAGCCACGATGGTCGGGATGGTAAGAGTTGACAACAAAAGCGCAACCAAGCTCTTTTTGATCAAATAGGAGCGCATCATCGAGGGGTTGGGTTATATTACAAACGAAACCAAATATACCCACTCTCCCGTTCATCTCCCAACCTGCCCTTGCACTACTTCGCCACCGAACACAGCATCCTGACCAACCGCCCGACCGACGACCCAACCCACGTTGTGCTGCCGGAAGCCGCCTTCGCGGCGCTGAAAGTCTACGCCCTGCGGGACGATGCCGAACCATTGCTGCGGTACTTTGTGCAGCGGGGGCGGCCTTACCTGCGCGTGGGGCCGTACGTGGGGCTACTGCGCGCTTCGGCTTCGGTGAGTATCGAGCTCCTACCCAAAATTACGCCTGATTTCACGCCCGCTGTCGTCAATACCGCCCGCGCAGCCTTGCTGCGGATGCTGTTGGGCGCTTCGGAGTTGTTCCCGCGCCTACTGCCCGAAGCCCGCCTGAATCGATTGGCTAACTTCCCGCTGCCGGACGTACTCGCCGCGCTCTTCCTGCAACGCGCCGAAAAACTACTGCACCGTGGGCTCGTCACCGCCTACCACTCCGTTGAGGACCATCAACCGTTTGTAAAAGGCAAAGTACTGATCCAGCGCAACCCTTTCGCGCTACTCATGCGGCCCGGCCGCTTGCCCGTCGCCTTCGACGAGCGTACCCGCGACAACGCCCCTAACCGTCTGCTGAAAGCTTGTTTGCAGCGGCTGAGCGGCGGCGCTTACGCTCGGTCTGTGCGGCAATACTTGTTTATGCTCGATGAAGTGCCCAAGCCTGCCGATTGGCGGCGTGACCTGGACCGAGCCCGACAGCAAGACCGCACTTTCGGGGATTACGCCTGGCTGTGGTCCTGGGCCGAGTGGCTGTTGGGCGCACAGGCACCGGGTACCGGCGCGGGCCCCGATCAGCTACCGGGTCTTCTTTTTCCAACCCAAAGTTTGTTCGAATATTACGTAGCGACGAGCCTGAAACGCTATCTGCCCACCGAATTCAGTTTGCGTATCCAGGAATCGCCGCACCACCTGCTCACTGATGCGGCGGGCCGCGCCACCCACCGGCTTCGACCCGATGTAGTCATACGCCGGGGTGATGCCATTTGGGTATTGGACACGAAATGGAAACTCATCCGGGGCGACGAAGCCGGGGCCGGACAACTCAGCGCGGCCGATCTCTACCAACTTCACGCTTACGGCCAGCGCTACGCCGACGAAGGCAAACGAGTCGAACTGGCCTTGATTTACCCAAAAACAGCTGACTTTGCCATAGCTCCACTGCCGCTTTTCTACACGTCCGAAATGCCGCTTCATTTGATTCCAGCCGATCTTTCGGTTTCAGGTAGGAACATGGTAAAAAGGTTGTGGCAGCAGGTTGAATGATGCGTTTTTACCTCACCCCAATCCCTCTCCCAAGCGAAGGACCGGCTGCCAGGAGAGGAGGAACATCATTGGTAAAAAAATCTAGTACCTTCCCGTATACCTTTCCACCCTTCACCCTCTCTACCGTTCCACCGTCTTCGTCCCCGACACCACATACAACATGGCCCCGCCCGCCGCGTGGTACTTTTGGGCGTCGATGTAGCGCTCGGTGCGCTCGCTGAGGTGGGCGTAGCGGCGGACGTAGGTTTCGTAAAATTCGAGCGGATCCGGGCCCAGGGTTTTGAAGTAATCGTAATCGCTGAATTCTTCGGAGTTCCAGCGGTCGCCCGTGCGCCATTGCTGCATGGTAGCGCGCTGCTCCTTGGTGTCGTAGGGCGGGTACATCGCGATGGCTTTGTCGGAGAGCCGCACATCGATGTTTTCCAATCCCGCCTGGACCATGAGACCCGGCACGAGGTCGCCGAGGGAGTTGTCGCCCTGGCCGAGGGCCTTCTTGCCGCGCTCGAAAAGCAGGGCGTACTTCACGTGGTCGAGCACGGCATCGATGGGGTCGTCGCTGGAAATGGAGTTTCGCGTGAGGCTCTGCACCAAATTGTTAGGCTCCACACAAAGCATGATACCACCAGGCCGCAGGACGCGCTTCATCTCGGCGATGACGGCCACCGGGTCGGGCACGTGGATGAGCAGCGTCTGGCAGGTCACGAGGTCGAAAGTATCGTCTTCGTAGGGTAAGGCGTCGGCATCGGCCTTTTCGAGTTCGAGCGTCGCACCGCGTTCGGCGAAGTAGTCACGCAGTTCGCGGCTACCTTTGGCCCATTTGCGGTCGTTGTCCACGCCACAGACGCGCCGGGATTGCTGCTCGCCGGATGGGGCCAGAAATTCCACGAGTAGCTTGCTCCAGTGGCATTGGCCGCAGCCCACATCGAGCATACTGTGGCAATCGGCGAGTTCGAGCCGCCGCGCCAGGGATTGCAGGAAGCTTTGGTTCCACCAAAAATCCCGGTAGTCGCCGAAGAAGTCTTCGGAATGACCTTTTTTGGTAGTTTTATTATAGACTTTTTTCATTTGTTTGAGGGGCAGAAGGTTCTTCGATCGCCCGGCGGTCCGGTACGCTCAGAATGACAAAGGGCGGAGGTACAAAGGTAGAAAAAGCGTTTGTTTGCTTCTGTTATGGAGCAATTGCCTTACTTTTAACTTTCTACCCCTGTTTTCTCCCCAATAGCGCAGGTTTTTGATTTAAAAGCGGAAACCTCAACTTTAAAATAAAAAACGAAAACCATTTCATCCAAGAAAATCCTATACCTAACCACTATGAAAATTCTCCCCTTATTCCTCCTCCCACTACTTTTTGTGGCCTGTTCCACCGTCCGTACGCCGTCAGGTACCAAAGCCAGTGCGCCAGATAATGAGGAATGGCAAACGCTATTCAATGGTAAAAATCTCGATGGCTGGGATGTCAAGATTACGGGTTACGACCTGAACGATAATTTTGGCAACACCTTCCGGGTGGAAGATGGCAAGATTGTCACGCGCTATGATAAGTACGATCAGTTCAACCAGCGCTACGGCCACCTTTTTTACAAGAAAGATTTCTCTTACTACCGTTTCGTGACCGAGTACCGCTTTGTGGGCGAGCAGGCGACCGGCGGTGAGGGCTGGGCTACGCGCAACAGCGGCATTATGGTACACGGACAACCGGCCGCTACCATGGGCAAAGACCAGGATTTCCCGATTTCGATCGAGGTGCAGCTTTTGGGCGGCCTCGATAACGGCAAGCGGTCCACCTGTAACCTCTGCACGCCCGGTACCAACGTCGTGTATGACGGTAAGCTCGACACCCGCCACTGCATCAATTCCACGTCTCAAACCTACAACGGTGACCAGTGGGTGCGAGCCGAAGTGCTGGTGTACGGCGATTCGTTAATTCAGCATTTTGTCAACGGCGAGAAGGTTTTAGAATATACTAAACCCCAAATGGGCGGCGGCAACGTCGGCAATTTTAACGCTGCCCAGAAGATCGACGGTCAATTGCTCGACCACGGTTCCATCTCGCTGCAAAGCGAAAGCCACCCCGTCGAATTCAGGAAAGTAGAAGTCCTGGATTTGAAAGGCTGCATAGACCCGAAGGCCACCAACTTCAAGTCGTACTACGTCAAGGCTGACAACGCGCTCTGTACCTACGGGAAGCAGAAGAAATGAAAAAAGAACAACTGGTCGTACTCGTTGTGGGTTTGTGGTTGCTTTGCGGCCTGGCGAGGGTACGATCGCAAACTCCCGCCCTCGACGCCTCCGCCGAGTTAGGCGGTTACGTGGCCAATGGCAATCAAACGCCTTTTTGGCTCCGGGCCAACCAATGGGGCCGTGTGCCGCTGGCCGCACCCTTGGGTACCGCGCGATTGGGCGTACATTATCACACGCCCCACATCTGGGCCGATACGAGCCGCCACCGCGCGCGCCTGAGCTGGGATTTTGGGTTAGAAGGCGTAGCCAATGTTTTACCCGGCCGCACGGGTCAATTTCTGCTGCCCGAAGCCTACGCCAAACTACGCTGGGGCAAGTGGGCGCTCTTGGCCGGGCGCGAGCGCCGCATCGTGGGCTTCGTGGACACCACGCTGTCGACGGGCTCCTACTCGCTGTCGGGCAATGCGCTGCCTATCCCGATGCTTCGGCTGGAATTGGCTGAGTATCTGCCGCTGGGTTTTCTGGGGAATTTTCTTTCGCTAAAAGGCTCATTCGTCCACGGCTGGTACGACGACCCATACTTACAAAGGCGCTTATTTTCACCAAAAGACATTTTACGGGCGTTTGGGCAAGCCTACCGCCAAAGCGCACTTTCAGCTAGGTCTGGTGCATCACGTTACCTGGGGCGGGGCGGCGGATTATCTCAAGAATAGCCCGTTTGCCGTGGAGGGTAAGCTTACCACCGAATTTGGGGATTACGTGCGGGGTGTGGTGCTGGCGCAAATTCCCAAGGATAAGGCCAACGGGCACTTTACCGATTTCGACGGGACCAACCGCATCGGCAACCACGTGGGGCATATCGACATGGCATTCGACTGGCAGCTCAAAAAAACGAACCTGCTGCTCTACCGACAGCATCCGTTCGAGGACGCCTCAGGGTTACAATTCCAGAATCTGCCCGACGGCCTTTACGGCCTCAGCCTGCGGCGCGAGGCTGTAGCGGGTAAAGCGTTTGCTTTGAAGGCGTTGCTTTTGGAATTTCTCTACACCAAAAATCAATCGGGTCCTACCTTCGATATAGTGGATTCGCGCTTCAAAGGCGGTGACAATTATTTCAACCACGCGCAATACCGCGAAGGCTGGTCGTACCGAAAACAGGGATTGGGTACGCCTTTCATTCCGCCCGCCCGGGAGGCGCGGCCGGAGCTTAATGTGTTCGCTTTTCCCAGTAACCGCAACAAAGTATATCACCTGGGGTTGGAAGCGGTGCTGTTGGATAAAATTAACCTAATGGCCAAGTTTTCATACGGCCTTTACTCAGGTACTTACAACAAGCCTTTCGAGCCCGCCGTCGAGCAGTTTTCTTCCCTGCTGACTTTCGACGCGCCGCTGCTGCGCCGGGGCAACCTCAGATTGCTGGGCCAAGTGGCCTACGATAAAGGTGGCTTATATCCCGATTCTTTCGGGGGCTACCTAGGAATCAGATCGCGCTTCTCGAAGAAATAGGTACGCTTTTCTTCCAGGTCATCGTAGGTGAGCATAACCCGGCGGCGGTTGGACCAGGCGTGTTTGATGAGGATGAAATCGCCGATGCAGCCCAGCGTGTGGAAGACAAGCAGCAGCAGCCAGAGAAACTGCAACTCCGGCATAAAAACCAGCAGCGCGGCGAGTAGGAATGTAATAAGCAGGAAAGGCACCGCCGCCACGAGGGCGTTTTCCCGCAATTTCATCACAAATCGCTGGGCGTAGGCGTACACCATCAAACCTTTGGCAGAGTACCCGAAGCCCACTTTGGACGCGCCGAGCAACTTAAAGAATGCGGCGTGAATGAGCTCGTGCACGGGCAGTACAATGGCGCAGAAAACCACTACACCCAATCCGAGTTGCCATCCCGCGCCCAATAGCTGCGCATCAGCCGAACTCTTGAAAGCCGCCCCGATCAGCCAGCCCAGCGCGCCGCCAAAGAACAGCAACCCTAACATCAAAAACCAAAAACCCGGAGTTTTTTGGCCGGGCTTGTCAGTACTTTTAGGCTGCAATCCCGCTTCCCGCGCCAAGAACAGCGTCATCTCGTCAATCGTGAACGACTCGACGAGACTGTATTCGTTATTGTTGTGGAGGGTATCGACCGTAGGGAGGACCATTTTTTATTTTTTACAACCGAATAATCTCCGCGCCAATGGCATTCAGTCGCGTGTCGATGTGCTGGTAACCGCGGTCGATTTGCTCGATGTTGTCGATGATGCTGACGCCGCGCCCCGAGAGGGCTGCGATCAGCAGCGCGACGCCCGCCCGGATGTCGGGCGAAGTCATGCGGATGCCACGGAGTTGGGTTTCGCGGTTGAGGCCGATGACCGTGGCGCGGTGGGGATCACAAAGGATGATTTGCGCGCCCATTTCGATAAGCTTGTCCACAAAAAACAGACGGCTCTCGAACATTTTCTGGTGAATTAGCACGGTGCCCTGCGCCTGCACGGCCGTGACGAGCACGATGCTGAGCAGGTCGGGCGTAAAGCCGGGCCAGGGCGCGTCGGCCACGGTGAGCGTGGAGCCGTCGAGGTAACTGTCGATGCGGTAGTGGTCCTGGGCGGGTACGAAAATATCGTCGCCCCGAATTTCCAGATTGATCCCCAACCGCTTGAACACGTCGGGAATAACGCCCAGCATGGGGACCTGGCAATTTTTGATCGTGATTTCGGATTGCGTCATGGCCGCCAGGCCAATGAAACTGCCAATCTCGATCATGTCGGGCAGCATGGTGTGCTCGGTGCCGTGCAGCACTTCCACGCCCTCAATGGTGAGCAGGTTGGAACCTACGCCCGAGATTTTGGCCCCCATGCGGTTGAGCATGTTGCAGAGTTGCTGCAAATACGGTTCGCAGGCCGCGTTGTAGATCGTCGTGGTACCCTCGGCCATCACGGCGGCCATCAGCAGGTTGGCGGTTCCGGTCACGGATGCCTCGTCCAGCAACATGTAGGCGCCTTTCAGGTTCTTGGCGTCGACGCGGTAAAACCCGCCGTCTTCCTGAGTATAGCTAAACTCCGCGCCCAGTTTCTCGAAGCCGATAAAGTGCGTATCGAGACGTCGGCGGCCGATTTTATCACCACCGGGGCGCGGAATGCGGCCCTTGCGAAAGCGCGCCAGCATCGGCCCCAGCAGCATCACCGACCCGCGCAAAGCGGCCGCTTTCTGCTTAAAAGACTCCGATTCCATGTAGTCGGTATTGACATCGCCCGCCTCGAAACGGATCGAAGAATCGCTCATCATCGTGCGGCGCACGCCCAAATCGCCCAGCAGGTCGATGAGTTGGTTGACGTCCCGGATGCCGGGAATGTTGTGAATCGTGACGGGCTCGGCGGTCAGCAACACCGCGCAAAGGATTTGGAGCGCCTCGTTTTTGGCCCCCTGCGGCTGCAATTCGCCTTTCATTTGACGACCGCCGGTTATTTTAAATGAAGACATTATTTTAATGGAGAATGGAGAATGGAGAGTTGCTCCGCCAGAGGAACCCAAGCGAGGATGCAACTACCCTATTTGCCTTTGCTAGAAGATTTTTGAACTACCGGACAACGTGACTGACTACGAACCCAGAACCTTGTACCAAGTACGTTGTACTAAGAACTCGGAACCCAGTACCCAGTAACAAACAACCTACTTCCGCCGATTGCGATTGTTATTATTGCGGTTGGTGTTTTTATTGCGGCCGCGGTTAGTGTTACTGTTAGTATTACCCCCGGCGATACTAGTGTTGCGAGCGCGGTCATTGTTGAAGTTGACATTGCTGGTGGGCGCGGCGGTAGTGGTTTGCGCCTTGTAGCCCGTGAGCGTATTGCCCCGGCTTTTGTCGGCGTTGCTATTGCGGTCTTTGGGCGATGCTTCCACCGGGCCGTGCTCGCGGATGTAGTCTATTTCGGGTTTTAGCTTGTTTTCCGAGAGCTCCATGAGGTGTTCCAGCAGCACGGCGTCCTCGGGGTTGTCGCGGTTCCAGGCATTGTAGAACGAGCGCATCAAGCGGTAGAGGTACGACACGAACGCCAGGCGGTCCTCTTCGTCCTCGGTTTCGATGGCTTTTTCTATCAACAACTCAATGTTCTTGCCGTAATGGTGGTAGTTGAGCTTATGCTGATTGTAGCTGACGGGCTGCGGCTTCTTGCCCAGCGACTCCTTGGAAGGCGGCGGAAAAGGTCCGTCCACTTCCAGTTCGAAACCCGATATGATGAATAGGTCGTCCCAGAGTTTATTGTAATAATCCTGATTATCCCGCATGCCGGGGTGGATCTGACGCATCAGTTCCACCAAAATATGTGCGTATAGGTTACGCTTCTCGGGGTCTTCCATCTGCACGATGTGTTCCGCGAGTTTTTCTACGTTACTGCCGTATTCTTTCAAAAGATTGAAGATTAATTAATGTTGACAAAATTAAGAAGATTTTGT
>JBBSSJ010000053.1:0-18986 GCA_038242095.1 Cytophagales bacterium | reverse complement strand
GAAGGGGATGTGGTATGGAGTCCCGGATTTTACTGCTGCCCGTAAGCCGATTACTACCCCGACCGTTGAAGTACCCGACAGTCTGCAAGCTTTGGTGGTGGTCAACGGCCAACCCAAAGGGAAGAGCCTGAGCTTTCTGATTGATCATAAGGCCAGTGGTCTTACTGCTCCCGATCCTTCCGTAGTATTAGGAAAACATGAAATCAACTCTTCTCCCAGTATGCTGGACGTTGCCCCGGCGTCTTGGGGAGCTATGGCCGGAAAACTGTTTGTGGCCGAGTGGGGTAACTTGACCCCGCCTACCAACCCCCTGCGCGGAAAAAAGCCCGCTGGTAGCCAAATCGTCATGGTAGATCCCGCCAATGGCCAAACTCAGGCGTTTATCAGGAACGTAGTACCCGGTCCGGCCTCAATTCAAGGAAGCCAGGAGGCAGGAATTGAACGGCCGTTCGGTTTGCGCTTTGGACCCGATGGGGCTATGTATATTGTTGACTATGGTGTGGTGAAAATTGATATGTCGAGAAAACCGCCCGTTGTCTATCAGCCCGGCACAGGCGTGATCTGGAAGGTGACTAAAAAAAAATAGGTCAAAACTCAGCGCATCCCAAGAGTAGGGACGCGTGGACAGGCTCCGTTTTACTTCCTTATATAGGAAGTAAAACGGAGCCTGTTTTTATGTTACAAATGTCCAACCATTAAAAGCTGTTGTGGTCAAACTGCTGTTGATTGTAGGTGGCTGCTCCGACTGGTTGGCTGCGAGAATATCAACTGAAAGTGTTCTTCTTCCAGGCGTTATCGATATTCTGGGCTTCGCACCGGAATTGTGGCCTAGTTTAAAGAAACGGGGCGAATGTTCCAGATTACTGGACATAGACCCATCTGGGCGTTCTGAGCGTTTGCGCGATGGTTTCCAAGTAGCGGATAAATATCACCAGTGACTGAACGTGACGGCGCAAACTAGTGATGCCTTGACGAAAGAACGATATGGCCATTGAGGAGCTACCGTCCCGGTACACCTTTTGTTTCAGTGAGCCGCTCACAAATGCCTCACGTAAGGACAGAACATATGCCATCACCACAATAGCGATGAGCAACATAATTTTGCCATCATTTTTAAAATTGAGATCCTCAATCGGGGCCGCCCGCGCGGTTGAAGCCCTGTGTTTTCAAATGCTTGAAGCACCCGGGCGGCCGGTGCCGTCTCGATCCGCCAGCGACGACGGTAAGCTTCCGTGATCTTGACTTTATGAACCAGGCTGGAAATGAAGTATAAAAGGGGTTCGTCAGGATCGTTTTTTGGGTTTTTGAGCATCACGATAGACAACGAACAGCCATTCAGGATGAACTGGGCCAGGGGCTGCGCTGACCGGTAGCCGATAACAACCGGCACTGAGCCGAATCACAAAGTCGATTCCTTCCAGGCAAAGATAGCGAAGCCACCGCATCGGCGGTCCGATTTTCGCCAATATATTCTCGGTCTGCCAACAAAATTTTACCCCGTAAGCGGTGGCAAAGCAATGCCTCGGTCATCAACTGCTGTCGTTCCACCTCGCTGCTGTGGCCTTTCTTGTTGAGTTGAAGCGGCAGCGGCCGACCGTCAATAGATGGGAATGGCGGTATCCCGATAGAGAATGCACAAGGTTAACAAGTGGATTGGTTTCTGGCCAACCCGCCAAGTTGTGGCGTCCAGGATCATATGAGTGAAGCGGCTTTGAAAGAGCCGAAAAACGAATTGAAGGATACAAATGACCAATCGATTGGGCCTCGCTAATCTGAAGAAGCGGCCGGGTCGCCGCTGCGATAAGCCGCTTGTAGTGCGAATCTGCTTTGGTGCGATCATTGTCCAAGAGTTGAGGCAGCGGGGTGGCCCGTGCCATAATCTTTAAGGACGTTCAAATTGGTAGACCGAGCCAAAACGATGGCTGAGCAGACCAGCATTAAATTTTGGGAAATGTGTTCTGGTAGATCAGGAAAGAACCTTCTACATTTGGTGAAGACCGGGCCGCCGGTGCGATGGCTTGGCCATAGGGGTAAGGTTGATAAGTTTTAGCGAACACAAATTTACCACGGGTCACCCGCTTTTTTCAAATACCGTCTCATGTCCAGTAATCTGGAACACTACCCCCGTTTCTTTAAACTAGGCCAATGTTGTTCTGTCAATTGCCAATAATGCTCAATCGACAGAGGGTATTCGCAAAAGGATATCGAGAAAATATTGCACGGCAACTGGCTCCGGTTATTGAGTGATACGTGGGCCTGAACTCATCTCTCGGTAATGCAAAAAGCTGTCGGCAATCGCCCGACAGCTTTTTGCATTATCAATGAGAAAGATCTACTTCGCCAGCTTCGGATTCACGTTGACCTCCGACTGCGGAATGGGCCACACGTAGTCCTGCTTGCGGAAATTCTTGGTCGTCACGAACCACCTTTTTTGGGGATCAGGCTTTTTGGATACTTTCGGTAGTAGTGTTGAATTCGGAAAAGGCGCGCCCCAGAAATCGCCTTTCAACACCTGCTCGCCGATTTCCCAGCGGAAAATATCCCAAAGCCGCTGCCCTTCAAACGCCAGCTCGATGCGCCGCTCGTTGCGCATTAGGGGGCGTAGTTGCTCGGCGGAAATCGCTTTCAGGGGAGGCAGCTTCACCGAAGGCCGCGTTCTGATCGCGTTAATAGTCAAATCCAGTAACTCCTGCGAAACGGGCTTGCCACCTTCCAGTTCGGCTTCCAGATAACTCAACAAAACTTCGGCATAGCGAATAACGGGGAGGTTGGTACCGTAGTCGGTTTGGAGGTTGCCGGAGAAGTTTTCGTCCAGGAATTTTCGCATCCCGTAACCCGTGCGGGTGGCCTGCTTGGAATAGGTCAACTGGTCGAGCGACTTGGTGGAGTCCGGGTGGCAAACGTAGGTCTTGTTGCCAAACTTAGCGCCATCCCACAGGAAATTGTAGCGGAAGCGCGGGTCGCGGTTGGCCCCCATATCGCTGACTTTGAAGCGTGGATCGGCATAGGAAAGAGGGGTACCGTCATCGAACCCGTAGGCGTCGGCCAGATTGCCAAGCGGATTCATCAGATGCCAGCCCGAAGACACCGCTGGTAATGCGTGTTGCGTGAGAGAATTGGGGGCCTGTCCGGCCAGAAACTGGACACTGAAAATGTTTTCGCTGCTATTCTCATTGGAAGGCAGGAAAAGTGACTGATAATCAGGGTCAATTTTGTTATCCCCCTTGTCGATGATTTGTTTGAAAGCGGCAGCAGCCTCAGCGTATTTTTTCTCGCCCAAATACATCCGGCCTAAAAACCCTTGCGCCGCCTGCTTGCTGGCCCGGCCGATTTCGTTACTGCTCAGTTTTCCAAAATAGGGCAAAGCCTCAATGGCAGAAGTCAGCTCGGTGATGACAAACTGCACTATTTCCGCCTTTGAAGCCTTATCCACGTTATTGGCCTCGTCGGGCTTTAGTGTTTTCTGCACCAGCGGGACTGAGCCGAAGTATTGCGACAGATAGAAATACTGCGTCGCCCGAATGAACTTTACCTCGGCCTTCATGCGGGCGATTTTACCTTTGTCCATCGCCACCTTGTCGATGTTTTCCAGAAAATCATTGCAGATAGCGATGCGCTTGTAAGAACCCTCCCAGTAGCCGTAGATGACGTTGTTGTCGGGCAACAAAGTGCCGTTCGTGAGGCGATTCAGGGTAGAATTGTCGCCCCGGCGGTCGTAGGCGTTATCAGTAGCGAATTCAATGAAAATGACCCCGCAGTAGGTCCACCAATCAGAAGGCACGGTCTGGGTGCCATAATTGATGGCTCCCCGGTACGCCCCGGTAAGAGCGATATTGGCGTTGGCCTCGGAAGTCCAGAAGTTGTCTTTAGAAAAAGAGTTGCTGGGAAATTGTTCCAGCTCTTTGCCGCAAGAAAGCGAAATTAGCACCAGGGCAACGAGTGAACACCGGCCTGCTTGCTTCGTAAGTTTTTTATATAAATTCATGGTCGGTTAAAGCTTAAGGTTGATGCCAAAAGTGATGGTTCGCAGAATGGGGTAGTACGACCCGCCGCCGTTGATTTCAGGGTCCCAGCCCTGGCGATACTTACTGAAAGTCAGTAGGTTTTCGGCGCTGGCGTAAATCCTGGTTCTGCTTACGCGAATAGGTTTCAGCCATTTTTCCGGCAGGCTGTACCCGATTTGCATATTCTTGATTCGAAGATACGATGCATCGAGTGTCCAAAAATCCGAAACGACTGTGTTAGGCGTCCCGCTGTTACTGATCACTTCCAGGCGTGGGTAGTCGGGGTAACGCGTCGGATTGTCGGGGTTGAATCGGCCGTCCATCTGCCACCGCTGGATGTTACCCAAATTATTGAAGGCAAACCCCGCGTAGCCGTCGAGCCGACCGCTTACGCCGGAAACCCCCTGGAGAAAGGCCGAGAAGTCAAAGGATTTGTAGGTAAAACCAAGGTTTGTGCCAAAGGTGTATTTTGGAATCTGGCTGCCCAAGTAGGTGCGGTCGTAGGTAGGATCGACTTTCCCGTCGGGGACTCCGTCCGGGCCACTGATGTCCTTATAGCGGAAGTCTCCCGCCTGGGCCTTTGGCGTCACCTTGGTCTGATCCGGCCACTGCTTAATTTCGTCGGGATTAAGGAAGACTCCGTCGGAAACATAGCCGTAGTACATCTGCATGGGGTAACCGATAAACAGGTCGGTACCGTTGCCCACCAAGCCGTTGGGCTGATTGACATTGCCTAAGCCCAGCGTTACGACTTTGTTATTGATAATGGTAAAATTGCCATTTATTGAATAGCTGAAATCTTTGAAGCGGTTCCGGTGGCCAAAATCGAACTCCCAACCCTTGTTCGACATGCCCCCCGTGTTGGTCTCTCCGATTGTCACGCCCAAAACCGACGACACACTGGAAGAAGGCTTGAAGAGAATGTCGCTGGTCTGTCGGTCGAAATACGTGACGTTGAACGTCAGCTTATTATTGAAAAATGCCGACTCGACCCCAAAATCAAAGGTTTTGGTACTTTCCCATTTGATGTTCGGATCGGTGTAGTTGGAGTAGGCGGCCCCCACATTGAGCGTACTGCCGAAGGGGTAGTTGCGGCCCGCCGCCAGTACCTGCTGGTAGGGGTAATTGCCTATATTCTGGTTGCCCAGCACGCCGTAAGAAGCCTTCAGCTTCAAATCAGAAAGCCAGTTGAGGGATTTCATGAAGGGCTCCTGCGCGATGCGCCAGCCCACGGCGGCGGAGGGAAACAAGGCATACTTCTGCCCGCTCGGAAAGCGCGACGAGCCGTCGTTTCTGACCGTTACCTCAAAAAGGTATTTTTCCATGAAACTGTACTTCAAGCGGGAAAACAACGACTGGATTGCCCAGGCGGCATCATAACCGCCGCTTTGCTGGTTTTCCAGCCCTCCCAAATCAAGGACCGTGTACTGATTGCTGGGGAAATTCTGGCGGTAGCCGTCGAAGTAGGAGTAGTCCTGCTGCTCAAAGGCATAACCGATCAAGGCACCGAATGAGTGATGGCCAATATCTTTGTTGTAATCACCGATAAACTGCATCGTTTTGTATATCTCCTTGTTACTGAATTGATCCAGCGACGATTGATTCAGCGTAACCTGGTCGTTGAGCCGTTGCGAAGCCAAATACGATCGACGCTCGAGCAGCGTGAAGTTATAACCTCCAATGGCCGAAAGCGTTAGCCCCGCCAGCGGCTTCCAGTCCAGTTTGGTGTTGATACCGAAGCGATAGTTCGGGGCCCGGAAGTAAGAGTCGGACTGCAACCAAGCCTTAGATGTGCCGCCGCTTTCGGGTCCGACGCCAAAATCCCCATTGGAGGCCTGTCCCAAAAATATGGCCGGGTACCTGACCGCATTCTGAATAAGCTGACTGGGAAGGTCGCCCCCTTTATTACCCGTCGCCTGAGGCTCTTCCCGCTTCGAAATCGAGCCGGACAACCGGGTGATTAACTCCAAATTTCGTCCGATTTTATTCTGCAAATTCAGCCGTTGGTTGAAGCGACTGAAATTATTCTTTGGGACAATACCCTGCTGCTGCAAAATGCCGCCCGAAAGAAAGAACTTATTGTTCTCGTTGCCGCCGTTGAGCGTAATCGTGTGCTGGGTCTGGTGACCATTTCGCGAAAGCAAATCTTCCAGGAACCGGGTGTTGGGGTAGTTGTCGGGATCGCTTTGGGACTTGTATTTCGCAATGTCGTCCGCCGAAAAACTATTGCTGCCCGAGGCAATGTTGAACATATCGGCGTATTCCCACGAATTGACAAAATCGGGTAATTTG
Source organism: Cytophagales bacterium (assembly GCA_038242095.1). Lineage (GTDB taxonomy): Bacteria > Bacteroidota > Bacteroidia > Cytophagales > Spirosomataceae > Persicitalea. The sequence continues at coordinate 12,690 of JBBSSJ010000053.1, read as the reverse complement.
GTGGGGCTATTGAAACCCGTGTAGCCATCGTAGCTGACGGACAACTTATCGGAAACGCCCAGTTTGGTGGTAATCAAAACTACTCCATTGGCCGATCTGGCCCCGTAAATCGCCGCCGAAGAAGCGTCTTTTAGAACCGAGATTGTTTTGATGTCGTTGGGATTGACATCGTTCATGCTGCCCGGAATGCCATCGATCAGCACCAGCGCGTCGGGCGTCGCGCCGAACGAACCCACGCCCCGCACCCGGATGGTTCCGCCGCTCGCGCCCGGACGGCCCGTGCTTTGGGTAACGGTGACGCCCGGCATCTGCCCCGTGATGGCCTGCGAAACCTGGGTGACGGGCCGATTCTCGATGTTCTCGGAGGTAATCTGCGAAACCGAACCGATGACGTTTACTTTTTTCTGCGTGCCGTAGCCTACCACCACCACCTCGTCCAAAGCGTTGTCGTCGGGGAGGAGCGAAAGGTCGATGCTGCTTTGGCTACCCACCGTCACTTCCTGACTCTTGTAGCCTACGAAACTGAACACCAGCACCGCCGACTGATCGGGTACGTTCAGCGTGTACTCACCGCTGGTGTTGGTCGCCGTGCCTCGCTGGGTACCTTTCAGCACTACGCTCACGCCCGGCAGCGGGCTGTTTTTTTCGTCGGTGATTTTACCGGAAACGCTGACGTCTGCGCTTTCGGGCGCATTTCGCTCGGTGGTTTTGAAAGAACTTTTGCTTTCCAATTTTTTCAACACTATAAAATTGTCCGACACTTCGTAAGCCAGGCCGTTGGGTAGTAACACCCGGTCCAGCACCGACCGCAAAGTTTCGTTCTCCGCTTCGACTGACAGTTTCTGACCCGCCGTAATCAACTGAGGAATGTAGGCAAAGCGCACTTTGGCCGCTTTTTCCAGGCTTTGCAGCACGGTAGACATGGGTTTGTTTTTAACCTGCACCGTAATTCGCTGATCCAACACTTGCTGGGCCATGCCATCGCTGGCCAGCGACAGACCCCCAAAGGCCAGCACAAAGGTGCATTGCAAGCAGGCGATGCCCATCAGGCGGCGCGGTGGTGAAAAAAATCGTAGTAAATTTTGCATAAGGTTTGAGTTTGGTAAATGAAAAATTAGTTGAGTTAAACGTTTGCAAATCAAAGATCGCATCCCGGCCCCGATACCACGATTCGTGTTTCAAATACTTCGTAGGTGGCCCCGATGGTCTGGCACACGATGTCGAGCTGGCGAAAGAGCGGCTCAATGTCCAGGGGCGCGGTGATGTTGCAATTTTTCAAAGCTTGCTGATTGTACTCGATCGTCACCCCGTACGATTCTTCCAGCGTTTTGAACACATGCGCCACGGCTACGTTCTGAAAATTGAAGTCGCGGCGGGTGCCCTGGGCGTTGGTTGTGTTGGGAATAGGAATTGGGCTGGTAGTGAAGTTCTTCTTTGTGGCGTTGTAGCTGGTTTGCTGATTGGCGGTAAGTAGCACCATTTCTTCGAGCCGTCCCCGCTGCGCTGCGCGAAACTTTTCCAGCGTAAAAACCTTCACCTTGCCCGTGTGTACTTCCACCCTGGGCGATGTACTTTCCACGAAGGCGTCGACGATGAAGCTTGTTCCTACTACCTTGGTGACCAACTGATTGGCGTACACGATGAAGGGTTTTGTTTCATCCGCTGTTACTTCAAAATATCCTTTTCCCGAAAGAATTATCTCCCGCGTATCTGCCTTGAAGGAACTGGCGTAGCTGACCTGACTGCCCGGATAGACAATGAGGCGACTACCGTCGCTCAAAAGAAAATACTGGGGTAGGTCAGTGGAGTTTTTTCTCTCAATCGCTGGAAGCGCCGATTCTGCAATCTGCCCGGCCCGGAAAGCAGATTTTCCAATATTTTTCTGAAAAATAAACCAGCCCAAGCCCAGCGTGGCCAGCACTACGGCGGCGACCGAAAGCCAGCGCCAGATAGGGCACAAAGTGCCTGTTCTCATTTCTTCTCGCCTTCCGGTGTAAGCGCCGGGAGTGGTTGATTCGTTGATGACCGCCCACATACGCCTTCCCTGCGCGTCGGTGGGGATGGCTTGTAACTCATGCAGAGAAATGAAAAGTACCCTGGCTGCCATGAGAAATGCTTTCCGCTCGGGGTAGCGCGTCTGAAAATCCAGCCAAAAACGGTCGACTTCGGGATGACTGGCGAGTATCCACGCGCGGAAATGGTCATCCCGGATGAATTCGTCAACGGTAAAAAGGCAGTATTTTTCCAAAGCTGAGCGGCTGATTATCGGCAGTTCTAAGGGGATAAAGGCCTCGCTCAGAAATCTGACCCACTCAGAATGCTACTTTTTTGCAAAAAGGAATATTTGTTTCGCCTACCAAGTGTGTCATAGGCCTTGAAAAATCTGATAATCAGAAAAATAAAAGAATAGTAAGGGTTATTCCCAAACAGGCTTTGAGTAAACTGGAACTACCTCGCAGCGTAGTCATGGCATTGAAGAGGGTGTTGCGGACGGTCTTTTCGGTGATGCTCATGATGAGGGCGATTTCCTCGGTCGAAAATTTTTGGTAATAGCGGAGCAGAATGACTTCCCGCTGTCGTCGGGGGAGGTCTTCGATGAGGGCATTCAGGCGGCGCGTCAGCAGAGATTCGTCGTCACCATGCACAAAATCGGGGGTGTGGCTTAGTAGAGCATGATCAGCCGTAGCCAGGAAAATATCCTGCGGCTGCATTCGCTGCTGTCGTTCCGAGAGGCGCCGAATGTTGCGACGCAGGCTGCGGAATAGGTAAAATTTGATATTATCGACTTCGGATAAATTTTCGCGGGTGCGCCAGAGACTAATGAAAAGATCTTGAATAGCGTCTTCCGTCAGGGACACGTCCACCAGAAATTGTTTGCCATAGGAATAAAGCTGCCTGTAATGCAATTCAAATATCCTGGCAAACGCCTCCCGGTCGCCCCTCCGAAACCTATTCCAAATTTCCAGATCGTTTTGTACAGCTAGTTTCAATTCAAAAACGCTTTGCGAACCTTGAAAAGGTACACAAATATACGATAATGGTTCAACTATTCATGGGAGAGCCTGATTGAGAAATGCCAATTTATTTGAAAAAATAGACTATCTTAATGGGTAATGAATGGGTTTTGCTTTCTCTATTGGGAACATAAGCCAGTATGAACCTCTGAATCACTTCCCATGACTCCCAGCAAAGACACCCGCCGCCAATTCATTAAGAAAACCTCCGGTCTGGCCCTCGCCGCTTATCTACCGTCGCTCTACGCTAGCGCCTACGACAAAATGAACGATCCCTTTCCCTTCGGCACCGAGCGCGGCAAGCCGCTCGACGCCTGCGCCACGGGCGAATGGTGGAACTGGAAGGAAGATGCGCAGATGAGCCGCTTCATGCAGGAACGCCCCCGCGATCAGGTGATTGCCTACGCCGTGTACACCCACGACCGGGGCATCCTGAAAATGACCGCTCAACTCTTTCCGCTTTACCCCAACGAACCCGACACCGTGACGCTGGAATTGCAGCAGAAAGGCAAGTGGAAAAAAGTTGCGCAGGAAAAAATCGTTTATCCCGGCTGGAGCGCCCACTTCCGGGTGGAGAAGTGGGACGACTCGGCGGAGGTTCCCTACCGCGTGAGCCTGGGGAAGCAAGCAAAGTTCGAGGGGACAATCCGTCCCGATCCGATTAACCAAGAGGAGATAAAAATTGCGACGATGTCCTGCAATTCGTACCGCGACGAGACGGTGGAAAAACGCAATGAGTATGTCGAAAATTTAAAGTTTCAAGACCCCGATATTCTGTTTTTTGCGGGCGATCAGTCGTATGTCCATCAATACCACACCTATGGTATCCTGCTTTTTGGGGTGCAGTTTGCCGAGATTATGAAAGATCGGCCCGTTATCATGATTCCCGACGACCACGACGTAGGCCACGGGAATCTTTGGGGTAATGGTGGTGCTATTGCCGAAACTACCAATGGCGATACGGGCGGCTACTATTACCCGGCTGAGTACGTGAAAATGGTGGAGCGCTGCCAAACGTGGCACCTGCCCGACGCCTACGACTCCACGCCCGTCAAGCAGGGTATTGGGGTTTACTACACCAATCTCAAAATCGGCGGCGTGGATTTCGCCATTTTGGAAGACCGCAAATTCAAGAGCGGTCCCAAGGGCAATATTCCCCAAATGGGACCGCGTCCCGACCACATCAATGATCCTTCGTACGACCGAAAGGCGGTGGATGTTCCGGGCCTGAAACTGCTGGGTGAACGCCAAATCAAGTTTTTGCGCGATTGGGGTCAAAACTGGGAAGGGGCCGAGATGAAGGTTGTTTTGTCACAAACGGCCTTCTGTGGGGCCAGTCACCTGCACGGCACGATGGATAACCGCCTGTTGGCCGACCTCGACTGCAACGGCTGGCCCCAAACGGGTCGCAACGATGCCCTGCGTGAAATCCGCCGCTGCTTGGCCACGCACCTATGCGGCGACCAGCACGTGAGCGTTGTGGTAAAGCACGGCATCGAAGATTACCGCGATGGACCGATGGCTTTTACCAATCCTGCTCTCGTCAATACGATTTACGGTCGCTGGTGGTGGCCATTAGACGAGAAAGAGGGTGGTGGTCCCAAGATTGACAATGCGCTGCCCTGGACGGGTGACTACGAGGATGGCCTGGGCAACAAAATCACGATGTACACTTACGCCAACCCTAAACCTAAGGATGGAAAGGAACTCAGAGACAATCGCATGGACCGCGCCGATGGCTACGGGCTGGTGCGGTTTAATAAAAAGACGCGGCTGATTACCTTCGAATGCTGGCCCCGCTTTGCGGCGGCTTCCCTTGGCAATGGCGAGCAATTCCCCGGCTGGCCCAGAACTTTCCCCATGTCGGACAACGATGGTCGCCAAATAGCTGGCTACCTGCCGACTTTAAAATTCAACACCGCCAATCCCGTGGTGCAGGTAGTTGACGATGCCTCGGGCGAAATTTTATACACGGAACGGATTCAGGGGAAAGAGTACCGGCCGAGAGTATTTGGCGGGGGTACTTTTACCGTGAAAGCGGGGAAGAATAGACCGGAGAAGGTAATGAAGGCTAAGGTAATAGTGGGGGAAGGCGTGATTGAGGTGAAAGTGTAGCAATGCGGGAGCTGGCTGGTTCGCGTTGCTAACGTGAACTGGTAGTGCGGGACATTCTAAATGCAGGTAAGAAGTGAAAATCAGCACAGTATGAATAGATTTCTCTACATACTCGTCACTGTATTTTTTGGGATTTCTTGCTCGAAAAAGCAAGAGGATTACGAAAAAACCACCTTCAATCAGCAATTTCATTCAGTGCTGAAATCACTACTTGAAGCTCGATTCAAAGATGTTTCATTAGTCCAAGCCCAAACCAAGCCAATTTTTAGACCAGAAGATGTACTCAATATTTCGGCTCACGATTCCAGGTTTATTCCACCGCGGTCAGTCATTTATTATGACAAAACAATTTTTAAGGCGCTCGTGGAACAGCAAGTATTAGGCGTTACACAGGCCAGAGATATGTACAACAGTACTGATACTACGCACACTGAAAATATTAAATCATCTGAGATTAACCTCCCTACAATTTCTATTAGAAAGCTCAAAGAAATATTTTCAGACAATAATAATGAAGACGGCAGCGGTAGGAGAGAAATGCCCCAAGATATTGTCAATAGAATGTATGGAAGCCGATCGTTTAATACATGGATTCCGGTGCTCCCGAACCTATTCGCTCGGCCCTGATGGAGGGCGCGGCCTGGTGGAATCAGGCGTTCGAAGCGGCGGGCTACAAAGATGCCTTCCAGGTGAAATTGCTCCCGCTCGATGCTGACCCGACGGATATCCGCTACAACCTGATTCAGTGGGTACACCGCTCCACGCACGGCTGGTCGTACGGCGGTAGCATCTCGGACCCTCGCACGGGCGAGATTTTGAAGGGCAAAGTGACCCTTGGCTCGCTGCGGGTGCGGCAGGATTTACTGATCGCGCAAGGGACTGGTGGCGAAGTACGAAGAAGGCTAAAAAGTATCGGACGAAATGATGGCGCTCTCGCTGGCGCGGCTGCGGCAGTTGGCGGCGCACGAAGTAGGCCACACGCTCGGCTTGCCGCACAACAACATCGCCAGCACCAACGACCGCGCCTCGGTGATGGACTACCCGCACCCGCAGGTGGTCATCCGGCGCGACGGCACCCTGGATTTGACGAATTCCTACGCCAAAGGCATTGGCTCCTGGGACAAAATCGCGATTAACTACGCCTACCGCGAGTTCCCGAAGGGAAGTAATGAGAAGGATTCTTTGAATAAAATAATCACCAACTACCTGAAAGCCGGGCAAGGATTCCTGACCGACCAGGACGCCCGTCCGGCAGAGAGTTCGCACTCCAAAACGCACCTCTGGGACGGTGGGCGCAACGCCTTGGATGAGTTGGAGCGGGTCATGCGCGTGCGGCAAATTGCGCTCGATAATTTCTCGGAAAAGAAAATTCCCGTTGGAATGCCGCTGGCGACCTTGCAGGAAGTGCTGGTGCCGATGTACCTGTTTCACCGCTACCAGGTAGAGGCGGCGGCCTAGGTGATTGGCGGTGTGGACTACACCTACGCCGTACGCGGCGATGGGCAAATACCCCAAAAGCCCGTGGACGGGCGCGAGCAGCGCCGCGCTTTTGATGCAGGCCTCAACTCGATGTGGCCCGAGGTGCTGGCCTTGCCCGCTTCTATCCTGAAACTGCTGCCGCCGCGTCCCTACCGTTTCGACGGCAACCCGCGCGAACTATTCTCGGGCCGCACGGGCCTGACATTCGACCCACTAGCCCCCGCCGAAGCAGCCACGGCTCTCACGCTGAGCCTCGTGTTGCACCCGCAGCGGGCCTCTCGGCTGGAAGCGCAGAAGGCTGTGGATCCTTCGTTGCCCGGCCTGGGCGAGGTCGTGGACGCACTGGTGGACGAGACCTGGAAAATTAGTGAACGTAGGTTCACTGATTACGAGTCCGCCATTCTTCGCCAGACGGAAAGCATGCTGGTACAGGAGTTGATGAATCTGGCATCTTCTGAATCGGCCTCGTCGGCGGCGCGGTCGATGGCCTATTTCAAGCTCGACCAGTTGAAAAACACCATCTACCGGAAGCAAACTTTCCCCTCGGAAGAGAACCACGCGCGCTACGTCTTTACTTTGCAAAAAATCGACCTGTTTCAGAAGGGCGAGAAAAGTGCCCTGCCTGCATTGCAGCCCAACGACTCGCCCGACGGTTCGCCCATCGACCCCGGCCAGGAGTGGCTGGAGCCGATTTGTGGGTGGCGAAATTAAAAGTTAAAACACTTGTATTTAATCAGTTTATTATTCAAATTTAAAGATTCCTTAACGTAGAATACTTTGCCAGCGTAGTCGCAGCCGCTACCTTTCGGACCAAGTTGCACATTGCCCGAAGATGAAATTACGCATGATTTCTTCCACCTCTACCAATGATACAGAACTTTGGGATGCCTTCCGGGTGGGGGACCGGGCGGCGCTGGACGTGGTTTATCAGCAGCACGTCAAACCGCTCTACAACTACGGTTCCAAGCTTACTCAGGACAAAGACCTGGTAGAAGATGGTATCCAGGATATTTTCGTGGAATTGTGGGAAAAGCGGGAACGCTTGGGACCCACTGATTCCATTCGATTTTATCTTTTCAAAGTGCTGCGCCGGACCTTGCTGCGACGGCTGGCGCGAAATCAGCGGCAGACAGCAAACCCTTTTTTCCTGGAAAATGTACTTTCGGAGGACTCTTTAGAGGTTCGGCTGATCATGGAGCAGTCCACGGCTCGCACGAATTCTATCTTGCAAAAAGCCCTCGACCGTCTTCCCGGCCGTCAGCGGGAAGTAATTTTCCTGCGCTTTTACGACGAGCTTAATTTTGAAGAAATCGCCCTCACGATGGAGATCGACGTCAAGTCGGTGTATAAATTGACGTATAAGGCACTGGATTCTTTAAGGAAGAAGATTTCAACCCATAATGTGCTGATTGGTAGTGCGATTTTCTTGACTTTTTTATACCTCATTTAGGCATTTCTTAGCCTCTTTTTTTTTAAAAACTGCAGCTATCGCTAATTTTTTGAAAAAAATAGGGATACTTCCCGCCCTTTCCGCCATTTCCGGTCGAACTACCTTCCTTCTTCTGCATGAAGTATGATAACTTTTCGCTGGAAGATTTCCTGACGGACGATCTTTTCCTTAACTGGGTGAAGCACCCCAACCCTTCCAATATGGCCTTTTGGGCCAACTGGCTGCGAGAAAACCCGGCCCAGGCTCCGGTGGTGAATGAAGCAGTGACTCTTATCAAATCGCTGGATTTTGCGCCGGATGAAATCTCCGAAGCCAGCGTGGTCCGGCTGCAAGCTGCGATACATCAAAGGATCGACGATGGGGAAAAGGTAGTTCCACTGCCCGTCCGTTCGTCCAATCCTCGCAGGTGGTACTGGCTGGCGGCATCCGTGGCGCTGGTCGCGGGTCTGGTGGCTTCCCTTTATCCCAATCTTTTCTCTAATCCCAATGTGTTGATAAGCAGCGGCTACGGTGAAACGAAGACCGTGTTTCTGCCCGATAGCTCGCGGGTTACGTTGAATGCCAACTCCCGGCTTTCCTACGCCAAAGACTGGCAGCAGGGTAGTCGCGACGTGTACCTGGAAGGGGAAGCTTTCTTCGAGGTGCGAAAAGTAGAAGAAGCGAGTAACGAAAACGCTTCGGCAACCGCCGCCTACCGGAAGTTTCGGGTACTTACAAAAGAAGTGACGGTGGAGGTGCTGGGAACCACCTTCGACGTACAACACCGACGCGGAGAGACGAAAGTAGTCCTGAAAAGCGGAAAGGTAAAAGTGCTGGATAATGTGGCCAGGAAAACCGTGACCATGAGGCCCGGCGACATGGTGCGGACGAGCCAGCGGGTGTTGGTCAAGGAAGTAGTGAACCCAACCACGCACACCGCCTGGAAAGACAATCTGCTGGTATTCGACAACGTATCCCTGAGCGAAATCGCCCGGCTCCTAGAAGACAACTACGATTTTGATGTCAAAATCGAGGACAGCCAATTAGGCAAGAAAGCGTTCCAGGGCACTTTCCCCGCCGACGACATCGACCTCTTGCTCCAAACTTTGACCAAATCGCTTGACGCGGAAGTCGATCATGAACAGAAAAAGATCGTGTTCATGAATAAGCCCTAACCTGTAATTAATAAATTCATACAAGTTGTAAGCCTTTTATAATCAATTCAATAAATTTACAAATCAATGAAAAACTCATTACTTATCAAGGCGTTGTCCTGGGTGAGCGTACTGTCGGTGGGCATACTGCCAACCTACGGCGGTGGTACGGATACGCCGCCCGAAACCCAGGAGGCGGACCTGGATTTAAAAAACCGAACGTTACAATCTGTGTTGCGCGATTTGCAGAAAAAATACAAGGTGTATTTCAATTACGAGGTCGAGGTAGTCAAAGGCAAAACGGTGCGTTCCGTGGACTTTGAGCGGGCGGCCAATATCGACGAAAGTCTGCAACAACTGCTTGACCCGCTGGGGCTGAAATACGAAAAGCTGCGGGAGAGGTACTATGTCATCTACAACCAGAAGCCAGAGCGCCGGGCGGTCTCCAGCCAGCGCGAAACTTCCGACTCCTCGTCCCGGCTGGAAAATCTGGTGCGTAGCTCAGGCCAAAGCAAAGCCTACGAAAGGATTGCTCCAGTGAAAGTCCTGCAAACGGTGAGCGGCAAAGCGACAGATGAGGAAAACGGTCAACCGCTGCCGGGCGTGAGTGTCGTGGCCAAAGGCACCCTTCAGGGAACCGTCACGGACGTGGACGGAAAATACAATCTCAATATCGGCGACGACGTGCAGACACTGGTGTTCTCCTACATCGGCTACGTCACCAAAACCGTCGAACTGAACGGACGCCAACTGCTCGATGTTGCGATGACCGCCGACATTCAGGCGTTGCAGGAGGTGGTGGTTGTGGGTTACGGCACCCAGAAGAAAAGCGTGGTGACCGGAGCCATTTCCAGCGTGAAATCCTCGGATTTGGAAAACCAGCAAATCGGTCGCCTGGAACAGGCGCTGCAGGGCCGCGCTTCGGGCCTCACAATTGCATCCAGCTCGGGAGCTCCCGGTTCCTCGGCTACGGTCAGGATTCGGGGCACGACTTCGCTGAATGAAGGCGCGAGCAACCCGCTCTACGTGGTGGATGGCGTCGTGGTGGGGACGGGCGGTATCGACTACCTGAATCCTAGTGATGTAGAATCCATCGAAGTATTGAAAGATGCCGCTTCGGCGGCCATTTACGGCGCGCGCTCTTCCGCCGGGGTTATTCTGGTTACGACCAAAAAAGGCACCGTAGGCGGCATTCGGGTCAACTATAGCGGCTACTACGGCAGTCAGGCCCCAGCAAAGAAACTGAATCTGCTGGACGCCACCCAATACGCCACGCTGATGAACGAACAAGCGGTGAACGACGGCAAGAAAGCGCCTTTCGCCAACCTGTCTTCTTTCGGGAAAGGCACCGACTGGCAAAAGCAAATCTTCGACAACAACGCCCGCATCCAAAACCACGAGCTAAGCGTCAGTGGCGGGACTGACCGTTCGACTTTCTACACTTCCTTCGGCTATTACGATCAGCAAGGCATCGTGGCCTCGGATATTTCCGGCTTCAAGCGGTACAACATCCGGCTCAACTCCTCGCACAAAATCAAGGATTGGCTGAGCTTCGGCCAGACCCTCGGCTACTCGCACATCAACAACAAGAGCGGCGTGGGCGGCAACACCGATTTCGGCGGGCCGCTGAGTTCAGCCATCATGCTCGATCCCATCACGCCCCTCATTATTACCGACCCCACGGTAGCCAACTCGGTACCCTATTCCACCCAGCCCGTGGTGCGCGACGCGCAGGGAAATCCCTACGCCATCTCCGACCAGGTGGCGCAGCAGGTGACCAATCCGCTGGCTTTTATCAAAACCGTGGAAGGCAATTATAGTTGGTCCGACGACATCGTGGGCAACGTGTTCGTAGAGGCCGAACCCATAAAAGGGCTGAAACTGCGCTCCACGGTAGGAACATCGCTTTCCTACAACGGCAACGAGAGCTTTTCGCCGATTAGTTATCTGAACTCCAACCAGATATCCACCCAAACCTCGTTCAGCCGTTTCAGCGGCAAAACTTTGAACTGGAATTTGGAAAACACCGTATCGTACCGTCGAGCCAGCGGAATGCATGACTTTACGGTACTGCTGGGGCAGGGGGCTTATCTCGACAACAACTCGACGGGCCTAAACGTGACTTACTTCAATCTTCCGGTGAATACCTTCAAGGAGGCTTCGATGAATTACAGCACCTCGGCTAACGACATCAACGCCAGTGGCTACGAGGGTATCAACCACAAAGTCAGCTCGCTGTTCAGTCGCGTTACCTACAATTACGACGAGAAGTACCTGTTTACGGGCGTCATTCGCCGGGATGGTTCCTCGCGCTTTGGCTTCAACAACCGCTTCGGCTACTTTCCCTCTGCTTCCGTGGGCTGGGTCGCTTCGCAGGAAGATTTCTGGACGATCGAGAACGCGGTTAGTTTCCTGAAATTCCGGGCTTCCTACGGCGTGACGGGCAACGACGTCTTGGGTAATTTCCGCTACCTCTCCACGGTCGGCGGAGGGCGCAACTTCACCTTCGGTAACGACAACTACCTGATCGGCTACAGTCCCGACGCTCCGGCTAACCCCGACCTGCGCTGGGAAGAGACGAGTCAGTTGAACTTCGGCGTGGACATGGTGCTTTTCCGCGACTGGAACCTGACCCTCGACTGGTATAACAAGCTGACCACGGGTATTCTGCAAACCGTTTCCTTCCCCGGCTACGTGGGCGCGACGGGTTCATCCTACGGCAACGTGGCCGACATGGGCAACCGCGGTGTCGAACTCGAACTGGGCTACCGCAAGCAGGTCGGCGCGGTAAAGCTGAACTTACGGGGGAATGTTTCGTACCTGAAAAACGAGGTAAAATTCCTGGGCAACGAAAAGGAATTCCTGGAAGGCGGGGCCAAGCTGCAAAACAGCAGCTACGAACTGACCCGCACGGCGGTAGGCCACGCCATCGGCTCGTTCTACGGTTTCCAGACGCAGGGTATTTTCCAAAACCAACAGGAGATCGAAGCCTACGCCGGACCCGACGGGAAACCCGTTCAGCCCAAAGCCCAACCCGGCGACTTCCGCTGGGAGGATATCAACAACGACGGGCAGATCAATTCGGAAGACCGTACCTTCATTGGTGACCCCATTCCGAACTGGTCCTTTGGCTTTACCGCCAATGCTAGCTGGAAAAATTTCGACTTCCTGGTGTTTGGTCAAGGCGTGGCGGGCAACGATATTTTCCAGGGACTGCGCCGCCTGGACATTCCCACGGCCAACTGGCAGACCAGCGTGCTGGATCGCTGGACGGGCGAGGGTACTTCGAAGGGTTATCCCCGCCTGACGACGAAAGACGCCAACAAGAACTTCGCCAACCCCTCTGACTTTCACTTGGAGCGCGGCGACTATTTTCGCATCAAGACGATGCAGCTGGGCTACACGCTCCCAAGTACCGTCTCAAGCAAGATTGGCCTGCAAAAAGCGCGGATTTATGTGAGCAGCAACAACCTGGTAACGTTTACCAAATACTCAGGCT
>JBBSSJ010000052.1:0-19225 GCA_038242095.1 Cytophagales bacterium | reverse complement strand
CGAAAATGAGGTTTTGTTAGTAGCTTTGCGCAATTATCGGCAATATCCCGTTCTTGCGTAGTGACTTTTTACGCCAAGCTTGTCATAGGGTTCAGTACTTTTACAATACCTTACTTACCATGAAAAAAATAACACTAACATTTCTTTGCCTTTTTTCCATTACGATGGCCCGGGCGCAGTACGACAACTGGGCGGTGGGTGTCAAGTTGGGCGAACCAACCGGACTCAACATCAGGAAATACTTCAACAACGTCAACGCGATCGATGTCACGATTGGTACCTACGGCGGCATTTTCAAGAGTTTCACCGACTACCGGCAGGGCAAATACAAAAACACGGGTTTCTCCTTCCAGGCCCACTACCTGTGGCATAATCCCATTTTCAATTCTGATAAAGCCCACGTGTACTATGGCTTCGGACCGCAGGTAAACAGCCGGAAGTATTACCCTGATAATTTGGGAAATCAGCCGGTGAACTACACCAAGAATATTTCACTGGGTGGTTCCGGCCTGGGGGGCGGCGAGTTTTTTCTTCCCGACGGCAGACTGTCCATTTTTCTGGAAGGCGGAATCTACGTAGAGTTGCTACCCGGACCGTTCTTTATCAGCCCCAATGTATCGGGCGGCGTAAGGCTCAACTTGTAATTTTGCATCGCTGACATTTTCAGACGCGTCATGAATCAGGAATTTGCCGTGCTCTTCGACATGGATGGCGTGATATGCCATACCAACCCCTATCATTCGCAGGCCTTCCGCTCATTTTTTGCCAAGCGGGACTTGTCTCCGAGCGACGAGGAATTTGCCGAGCACATGTTCGGAAAGAGCAACAGCTATATCCTGCGCCATTTTTTGGGTCGGGAAGTGGTCGGGCAAGAATTCGTGGACATGGAGCGTGAAAAGGAAGGGCTGTTCCGCGAAATTTACGCGCCGCACGTCGAGCCTATTCATGGGTTTATGGCCTTTTTGAAAGAATTGAAGCAGCGCGGCGTCAAGACGGCGGTGGCCACTTCGGCTCCCCGCGCCAACCTCGACCTGATCGTTTCCAGCCTGACCCTGGCGCCCTCCATGGAATCTTTTATGGCCAGTGAGGACGTCGAGCATCACAAGCCCGATCCCGAGGTGTACCTCACATCGGCCAAGCGCGTTGGAATATCTCCCGAGCGCTGCGTGGTGTTCGAAGATTCCTTTTCGGGTGTTTCGGCGGCGCGCAATGCCGGCATGAAGGTGGTAGGCGTGCTCACCTCGCATACGGTGCAGGAGCTTCCGCCTTGCGACGATTACATGAAAGACTATCAGGGAATGCGGTACAGCCGGGTTTCGGCCTTGTTCGGGTAGTTTTCCCTGAGCACTAAAAAGGACGAAGCGCTTTGACAAAGCGGTTCTTGAAGTACTTGGAAAAAAGATTGTCTTCCCGCACCCCACGCGACGTGGAAGCATGAATAAACGTAATGTCGGTCTTCGAGCGAACCTCCGTCACAATGCCGGTGTGCGACACGTAGCCTTCCTCTCCTGAATCAGGCACGAAAAAAATCCAATCGCCGGCCTGAATATCCTCCACCTTTTCAATGTTGCGGCCGAACTCGGCCTGCTGCCAGGAAACGCGCGGCACTTTAAAACCCAGATTATTGTAGACAGTACAGATAAGACCTGAGCAGTCAATGCCCAGATTGTCGTTTCCGCCTAACAGATATGGCGTTCCGGTGTAGTTCCGGGCTCCATTGATCACTTGCTGCACGTGCTGGGCGTAAGGGCCCGATGGCCGCTTCACCGGTGCCCGACTCACCGTATTGGTGGCCGGACCACGCCTGGCCGGGCTGGCTTTTACACTGCCGCGCTTGGCGGTAGTTTTTCGGTATTTGTTATGGGAAGAATTATAGGGATTGCTTCTCAGCACCTCGCAACTATTGAGCATGAGTACTAATGAAAGGGATAAAGAGGCACAAAATAGTCTGTCAAGGGCGCGATTCATGCAATTTGGCTTTGGTTGGATATTTCAAATTTAACGGGTAAGGCCGGAAAATCGTCTGATTATACAAGAAAAAAGGCCAATCCGTAGAAGATTGGCCTTTTCAGATGCATTGTCCTATTTGTTCCCAGCTCCTTAGCGCGATGCTGCGTAGACTTTCTCGGCCTTGGGCAATTGTGATTCCAAATCACGGATACGCTTATCGTCAGTTGGGTGCGTGGACAAAAGGACCGGTGGCTTTTGCCCTTTGGACATATCCGCCATCCGCTTCCAAAACGCGACCGCATTCTTGGGATCGTAGCCAGCTTTGGCCATGAATATCAACCCTAATTGATCGGCTTCCGATTCCTGCAACCGGCTGTTGGGCAAGATATAGCCTACTTGTGCCGCAGCAGGACCAGCCAGGCTAAACAGATTGTTGAAAATCTGCTGGGTTTGCTGTGGCTTATTAGACATCGCCACGCCCAGGCCAATCTCTCCGGCGGAAAGCAAGCCTTGAGAAAGCAGCCCCTGACTCATACGCTCAGCCCCGTGGCTGGCAATAGCGTGCGCAACTTCGTGCCCCATCACGACGGCCACCCCGGCATCGTCGCGACAGACGGGCAAAATACCTGTGTAAAATACCACCTTACCACCCGGCATACAGAAAGCGTTCATCTCCTTGCTTTCCACGACGTTGAATTCCCACTGAAAACCGTCAAGCAGCTCGCTACGATTATTCTCGCGCAAATAATCAGTAACGGCTTTTTCGATCTTGGCTCCTACCCGCTTCACCATCGCCACTTCGGGTCCCGAGCGATCGACGCGGTTGGTATCCAGGAATTGGCGGTAACTCTTGAAACTCATGGGCAGTATTTCCTTGCTATTGACCAACATGAGTTGCTTGCGGCCCGAAAGCGGTACCCGCTGGCAGGCGACAACAAACATCAGGGAAGCAAAAGCGGCAACAATTATTTTTTTCATAGGAGGTACACTTAATTTTTGTTCTGATTTATTTAAAAATAGGGCCGGGGTATTAACGAGGCCGACGGGCGAAAAATTGGAAAAAATTATGCCACCCAGGGGATTGTAAGTAGTTTTGTGGCTGGATCCTACCATCGCCTGTACCTGTCAGTTAATATCGACTTTTTATGAAAATCATCTGCATCGGTCGTAATTACGCCGATCATATCGAAGAACTTAACAATGAGCGGCCCGATGCTCCGGTAATCTTCATGAAGCCCGAAACGGCAATTCCCCGCCCAGTCGAAGATTTTTATTATCCTGATTTTTCCCAGGATGTCCACCACGAGGCCGAGATTGTCATCAAGATCAATAAGGTCGGGAAAAATATAGAGGAAAAATTTGCGCACAAATATTACGACGAGATTGGCATCGGTATCGATTTTACCGCCCGTGATGTGCAGTCTACCCTAAAAGCCAAAGGCCTGCCCTGGGAACTCGCCAAGGCTTTTAATGGCTCGGCCCCCGTTTCGGATTTTGTCCCCAAAACTGATTTTACGGATTTGCAGAACGTAAATTTCGCCTTGACAGTCAACGGCGAAATCCGGCAGCAGGGCAATACCAGCATGATGTTGTACACGATAGACTACCTTATCTCGTTCGTGTCGAAATACTTTTTGCTTAAAAAGGGTGACCTTATTTTTACCGGGACCCCCAAAGGCGTGTCGGCCGTTCAAATTGGCGATGTGATCGCGCTTTCCATCGAGGGAAAGCAAATGCTGACTGTGAACGTAAAATAATTTGCTTCAATGCTTTTATTAGGAAGGAAAGGAACGGCCCCAGGGTTGGTTTCGGTGGTGATGAAAAATATAGTTTGGTTTGTTCTGCTGAGTCTTATCCCGTTTAGGGTATTCGCCCAAAAAATATCGTATCCCAAGGACTACTTTATGTTTCCGATTATGCCCGGCCAGGCCAATACGTTAGCCGGGGTGTTGGGTGATCTCAGAACCAACCACTTTCACGGCGGGCTGGATATTCGTACGCAGCAACGCGAGGGATTGCCCGTCCACGCTGCCGCCGAGGGCTACATTTATCGCGTGGCGGTACAGGGCGGCGGCTACGGCAATGTAATTTATCTGCGCCACCCCAATGGCATGACAACCGTCTATGGCCACTTGTCAAAATTTTCGGATGCGCTGACGGCCTATGTGCGGCAGGAACAATACAAGAAAGAAGATTTTTACATTGATCTCTATCCCAAGCCCAATCAGTTTACCTTCAAACGGGGCGAAGTGATGGCGCTGTCGGGGAATACCGGCGGATCGGCGGGGCCGCACCTACACTTCGAAATTCGGGATAGTAAGGACAATCATCTCAACCCGCTTTATTTTAATTTTCGGGAGATAAAGGATAATACGCCGCCCGCTTTCTGGAACGTGGCGCTTCGGCCCATGTCCATCGACGCCCGGGTCGACGCCCAGTTCGAACGTCAAGTTTATAAACCCATCAAACAAAAGGACGGGACCTACCGGATCGGTCAAGCCATTCGGGCCACAGGGCAGGTCGGTATCGAGTTGCAAGCCTACGATTACATGACGGGCACGGGCTTCCGTTACGGGCTGCATTGCATCGAAATTAAGCTGGACGGACGTGAAATTTTCACCTACAACATGAAAAAATTCCCGAGTAGCTCCTTTCGGGATTATAATAACCTGATCGACTATCGCACCGAGCAGGAAACCGGGGCACGCTTCTACCGCTGCTACAACCCCGATGGCAACGACTTCCAGCTTTACAAAACCGACGCTTTCCGGGGAATTTTGCATTTGAATGACACCCTATCGCACGACATCAGCATTAAAATTTTCGATGCATTCGAGAATTCTTCCCTGCTTAATTTCACGGTAAAGGGCGAGCGCAGTGCCACAGCTAGCGATATTAGTGCTGGCGCCGCTTTCAATGGTCCTTTGCGCGCATTGGCCCAGGAAAATATTTTAAAAGTAGTAGCACCTGGCTATCGAAGTGAATCGCCCTTTGCCACCTACTTTTCCGAGCGCTTTCGCATCCAAAAGGATCCGGCTTATTACGCGGGCAACGATGCCGTATTCCTGACTGACCTTCGTGAATTTTCGCCGGACTCCGTGCAGGTAGGAGGTCAGAACATGGTTCTCGACTATCGAAAAAGCATTCCTTCGGGGCAAATTACCCAGTTTGCGGCTAATGGCATCGAGATGCGCTTCGATTCCACCACCTTGTTCGATACGCTTCATTTGGCGGTCAGGCAGCGGTATAATACCCTTACGATCAATGAACCCACCACGCCCTTGCGGAATTACATGGACGTGCGTTTTCGGCCGGATAGTCGATTTACAAAGCGGGAACGAACCGGCGTGTACCGCTACAATCGGGGCGATTACAGCTACGTGGGTGGGAATTGGCTGGGCGATGCCATTGCATTCCGCACGCGCGACCTGGGTACTTTTGTCGTCATGACCGATTCGATTCCGCCTTCGGTTAATCTGATCGAGCATAGTAAAGACCGCATCCGGGCCTATATCCGTGACGACTTGTCGGGTATCAGCGACTTCCGGGCAATGGTGGATGGCAAGTGGATATTGCTCAACTACGAGTTCAAAAACAGCTACCTATGGTCGGAGAAACTGGATCCCGGCGTCGGCTTCGCCGGAGAATTGCGCCTTTCCGTGACTGACCGAGCCGGAAATAGTACTATCTTGCAAATTGAAATAGAAGAACCGAAACCTAAATCCTCCCCCCGCAATCGCCAGAAAAGATGACACTACAAAAAGGAGATCCGGCGCCCGTTTTTAACGCCAAAGACCAAAACGGTCAGGGGATCGCACTCGCTGATTTTGCCGGCAAGAAGCTGGTCCTCTACTTTTACCCGAAAGATAGTACCCCCGGCTGTACCGCCCAGGCGTGTGATTTGCGCGACAATTACGAGCGGATGCTCGCCCAGGGCTACGCCGTGGTGGGCGTGAGTGTCGACAATGAAAAGTCACACCAGAAATTTATTGAGAAATACGCCCTACCCTTCCCGCTTATCTCGGACACCGACCACGCGGTCGTGGGGGCCTACGGAGTTTGGGTCGAAAAGAGCATGTACGGTCGCCAATATATGGGCACCGCCCGCACGACCTTCATCATCGACGAGCAGGGCAACATCGAAGACATTATCGAAAAAGTAAAAACTAGTGCGCATACCCAACAAATTCTGGGTGATGGGGTGGGAAATAAATGAATAGGACCTTTTCAAGTTTTATTCACAGACTCTTCCAAGTATTCACTCAATCACTCATTCACTCATTTAAAATTGGACAATGGAAGTTAAAGAATTAGAAAAGATAGCGTCGCAGGTTCGCCGCGACATCGTACGCATGGTGCACGGGGCTCAATCGGGCCATCCTGGTGGTTCGCTGGGTTGCACCGATTTGCTGGTGGCACTGTACTTCGAGCAAATGCACCTCAAAGAGATCGATCAGGAATCTGATTTCAGCATGAATGGCGTAGGTGAAGACTTGTTTTTCCTTTCCAATGGCCACATTTCGCCCGTATGGTACAGCGTGTTGGCCCGGAAAGGTTATTTTCCGTTGGCTGAATTGGCTACGTATCGCGAGATAGACTCACGCGTGCAGGGCCACCCAACCACGCACGAAGGGCTGCCGGGTATTCGCATCGCCTCAGGATCTTTGGGTCAGGGAAATTCCGTAGCGATGGGTGCAGCATTGGCAAAAAGACTTAACAAAGACGATAAGCTTGTCTATTGCCTCATGGGCGACGGTGAGCAGCAGGAAGGGCAAGTTTGGGAAGCTGCTAATTTTGGGTCTCACCACTACATAGACCACCTGATTTCATTTATCGACCTTAACGGTCAGCAAATCGACGGCCCTACCATCGAAGTAATGAATAATCGCGATTTGGGCGAGAAATACCGTGCGTTCGGCTGGGAGGTAATGGAAATTGTCGAAGGCAACGATATGGCCTCCGTTGTAAAGGGACTGCACGAGGCACGAAGCAAAGCCGGTCACGGCAAGCCGGTAATGGTACTTTTACACACGGGTATGGGCTTTGGGGTAGACTTCATGGAAGGCAGCCATAAATGGCACGGCGTCGCGCCCAACGACGAGCAGCTGGAAGCCGCGCTTGATCAGTTGGAAGAAACGATGGGAGATTATTAACCCGAAATTAAATAATCGCCATCCAGTCCAGCTACTTCAAACCCAAATTTTTAATTAGAGAATTATCATGAAAAAATACACCTTCACCGAAAAGAAAGATACCCGCTCGGGCTTTGGCGCGGGCATGACCGAATTGGGTCAGAAGAATAAGAACGTTGTAGCGCTTTGTGCCGATTTGGTGGGCTCGCTAAAAATTGCGCCCTTTATTAAAGAGAACCCCGAGCGATTTTTCCAGTGCGGTATCGGCGAGGCCAATATGATCGGCGTATCTGCCGGTCTGACGATCGGTGGCAAAATTCCTTTCGCCACCACTTTTGCGAATTTCGCGACGGGTCGGGTCTACGATCAGATTCGGCAGAGCGTGGCGTATTCTAACAAGAACGTCAAGATTGCGGCTTCCCACGCGGGCATTACTTTGGGCGAGGATGGTGCAACGCACCAAATTTTGGAGGACATCGGCATGATGAAAATGTTACCCGGCATGACCGTCATCAACCCTTGCGATTACAACCAAACCAAAGCCGCCACACTTGCCGTAGCCGATCATGAAGGGCCGGTGTACCTGCGCTTCGGGCGCCCGGTAGTGCCTATTTTCACCGATCCCGATCAAAAATTTGAGATTGGAAAAGCCTGGATGGTAAGTGAAGGCAAGGACGTCAGCATTTTTGCGACCGGGCATCTGGTATGGGAAGCCATTCAGGCGGGTGAAATGCTGGAAGCCGAAGGAATCGACGCCGAGGTCATCAACATCCACACGATTAAACCGCTCGATGAAGAGGCGGTGTTGAAGTCGGTGGGAAAAACGGGTTGCGTGGTTTCAGCCGAGGAGCACAATCGCATCGGCGGACTGGGCGACAGCATTGCGCAAGTGCTGGTCAAGCATAAGCTGGTACCGCAGGAGTATGTCGCCGTAGACGATAGCTTCGGCGAAAGTGGCACCCCAGAACAACTGATGGAAAAATACGGCCTCACGGCTAAGGACATCGTAGCGGCGGCCAAGCGGGCCATTGCACGGAAAGCCGAATAGACACAACACGGAATACGCCATCACCAAGAAACAACAATACTAGCAGATGGACCATCGGCTGGGCGTATTTTACGCTTATCGATGGTCCATTCCGGTCTCATATGCGGTCAACTGACCTTTGAATGAACGACGAAGAACTCCTCGAACTCTACCGAAACCCGGATACACGCCGGAACGCCTTCAATCAGATTGTCCGTACGTACCAGCAGCGGGTGTATTGGCACGTGCGGAAAATCGTGATCGATCACGACGATGCGAACGACATCACGCAGGAGGTTTTTATCAAGGCCTGGAACGCACTCGACAAGTTTCGCGGCGATTCCAAGCTGTACACCTGGCTTTTCAGGATCGCCCACAACGAATCCATCAATTTCCTGAAGAAAAAGCGTCGGCGCTACTTTGTGCCGATTAACGATGTGGAGGGCGAATTGGCTGAGAAATTGGAAAGTGATGCGTTGATCAGCGGGGACGAAATTCAATTGAAACTGCAACAAGCGCTACTAAAATTACCTGAAAAGCAGAGACTTGTGTTTAATATGCGCTATTTTGAGGAAATGCCCTACGAGGAGATGGCTGAAATCACAGGCACGTCGGTGGGGGCGCTGAAAGCGTCGTACCACTGGGCGAATAAAAAAATAGAAGACTTTATAAAGGGGAATGATTAAACTTCCGTCCCTGACGCGTTGTCGTAGGAAGAGATTAAATGATACAACCATTACATGAAAAACGATTGGAAAGGACTCGACGGCCTTGACCGTAAATTACCGTTCGAGGTACCTGAGGGCTATTTCGACAAACTGCCCGCCATCATACAAGCCCGGATTCCGACCACTCCCGAAAAAACTCCGCTTATCAGTTGGTCGTGGCAGCGTTCGGCCGGATTGGTCGCTGCTATGAGTTTCATTCTGGCTCTGGTGTGGTTCACGTTTCCGCGTCAGCAAGGTCCGCTCGGGAGCGAACGGTTGAGTCAGGTAAGCAACGACGCCATTTTGGAATACCTGGCAGAGGAAAACCTCAGCTACTATGATTTAAGCGAAAATAATGCCGTGCAAGCCGCCTTCGGTACCGATTCTACCGTATTGAACTACCTCGATGGCTTGGATGCGGATTTTCTCCGTACCCAGATCGACCCAACCTTTATGGAAAATGATAAAAGTATTTAACACGATTGCCCAAACTATGAAGACCTCACTTTACACTCGCCCATTTTTAAATAAGCTCTGGCTGGTTGCCACTAGCATTTTGATGCTCTCGGCCTTTTGCACTACACAGGCCTTTGCACAACGACGGAACGGAGAAGAAATCCAGAAAATTCAGGACGCTAAAATCGCTATCATTACCAACCGGCTGAACCTTACGCCGGAGCAGTCTAAGGGTTTTTGGCCGGTTTACAATGAGTTTTCTCAAAAGAGAAAGACAATGAACCAATCAATACGTCAGCTTACCGGCGGCAGTAGTGACGCCCGCACCGATGATCAGGCCATGAGCAGCTTGAAAGAGGTACAGGATTTAAAACAAAAGCAGGTTGAGTTGGAAAAAGAGTATCAGGATCGCTTCCTATCGGTCATCACCGCCAAGCAACTCACTGAGCTTCATGCCGCCGAGCGTGACTTCAACGAGATGTTGCTGCAAAGGCTCAAATAAGTCGAATTCCGTCTTTATCCAGGGATATAATCCCTTTCTTAAAAAGACTACCGATCGATTTTTTGAAGTTTCGCTTGCTCATTTCCAGGCCGCTGTAAATATCGTCCGGGGAGCTGTCGTCGTGCAGGGGCATGAACCCGCCCTGCTTTTTGAGTTCGCTTAAAATGCGATCGGTAAGTGAATCAAAACGCTCGTCGCCAATCTTCTCCAATGTCACATCGATCTTATTTCCTTCCCTTATTTTCTTGATGTAGCCCTTGCGCTGTTCGCCCACGCGAATGTCTTTGAAAATATCGCTGTGGTACACCAGTCCTTTGTGGAATTGGTTGATGATGACGTTGTAGCCCAAATCGGTACGCTCCCAAATCAGTAACGATACCTCGTCTCCCTCCGCCACCGTTAGGCGGGTATTGTCCAGAAACTTATTGATTTTGGCCGACGCCAAAAGCCTGGACGAAACGCGGTCGAGGTACAGAAACACCATGTACTTCTCGCCGGTACGCATCGGAAAAGGCTGCTCACGGAAAGGAACGAACAAGTCTTTGGCTAACCCCCAATCCATAAATGCGCCCTGCGCATTGGTATCGATGACTTCCAGATAGGCAAATTCATCGCGAATGGCGTGGGGTGTTTCGGTAGTCGCGACGGGACGGTCCTCGGAATCGTTGTAAACGAATACCGTAATTTTATCGTCGATCCGCATCTCGTCGGTCACATAGCGGTTGGGGAGCAGCACCTCGTTGCCCTGCACATCTTCCAGAAAAAGCCCGAAGTCGGAGCTACGGGCGATGGTCAGGTCATTGTATTTTCCAATAAAAAGCATAGCGTATTTTGGGGAATGGGGCCAAAGATAGCACTATTGCCGATTCATTCCAGCACCCGGAGCAGGGTATCACACTTCATTTCGGTTTCCTCCCACTCGCGTTGTGGGTCCGAATCTTCGGTGATTCCGGCCCCGGCAAACAGCGTGGCCTTTCCTTGGGCGATGCGCATTGTCCTGAGATTCACAAACAGATTACTTTCGCCCGCGATATTGACGGGTCCCAGGTAGCCGCTGTAAAAACTCCGATCATAGTTTTCCATGGCCTTAACAAACCGAAGTGCCGCATCCTTGGGCGTTCCGCACACGGCGGAGGTAGGGTGAAGGAGTTTAAGCATCAACGTGCCTAGTTCCCGAAAATTGACCTCGCGGGTCGCGACGGCAAAGGCGGTACGCAAGTGGTACAGGTTCCCGGCCAGTACCGTCTTTGGGCCCCGCTCCTCGTACTCGCGCAACCTTATTTTTTTAAAACAATCAATAATATAGCGACTCACCAGGGCCTGCTCCTCAATTTCTTTTTGTCCCCAGCGAATGCTACCTATGGGTATGGGGCCATCCTGGTTTACGGACGGTTGAGTACCCGCCAACGCGGTCGTCCTGAACATTCCCCCGGCGTCCATGCCCACCAGAATTTCGGGTGAGGCCCCCAGCCATTGCTCACCGCGCTTAGGCAAATGCACCATTGACACAAATGCCGTTGGATATGCCCGGCTAAGTTTTTTGAAGGCGGCAAAAAGGGAGAAGTCTTTGGGAATTTTTAAGGTTTTGGTGCGGGATAAAACAACCTTGGTAAATTGTCCTGAATGAATGGACTCTACAGCCTGGGCGACTATTTTCTTATAAAACTCTTCCCCTTCCTCGCTTTCGTGATGGAAGATCGTCTCTTTTTGAAGTATCGGTCCGTTTGCATCGGCTTCCTCATGCGCGATTTCAGCGGCCAAAATGAAGAGCTCTTTTACCACAGGATGCTCCTCTCCTACGTTTCCGAACTCAGATGCGATAGCGCCACTTTCTGAAAAGGAGAAAATCAAATCGCCTTCCATCACCATTGCTTCACCACCCGGTTCGCCTTCAAACGGATGAATGACAAAACAAGGCGGCAGCGTCTCCAAATCAGGAATCTGCTTATCAATGTCCTCCTTTGAGGATAGCAGCAGTTTAATTTCCGAATGACCCGGTAGCCGCCAGGCCGCCGCCGAAAAGCCCAGCATTTGGGCAGCTTTCCAAAGTTGGTCAGCTTGCAGGGTATGGCGGTTAGTCGTGCAAATTTCTTGAGATCTGGTCATGCTGATTTAGTACTGCTTGGTTCACTAGGTTTCAACACCTGATTCCCCCTGAAATGTTTCAGGAAAAGTCACTCTGCCGAGATAATGGCCACCGTCAGTCGACTTACGCAAACGAGCCGTTCTGCCTCATCGGTAATTTTGATGTCCCAGACGTGCGTACTACGGCCCACGTGCAATGCTGTCGCGCGGCCCGTGACCCATCCGGACTTTACCGACCTGATGTGGTTGGCACTAATCTCCAGCCCCACGGCCCTTTGATTTTGGGGATCTTTGAGACAAAGGAATGAAGCAACGCTTCCCAGCGATTCCGCAAGTACCACCGATGCCCCGCCATGCAGAATACCCGCCGGTTGGTGGGTCCGGCCGTCGACGGGCATTCGGGCCGTAAGGTAATCGTCGCCAACCTCTAAATATTCTATACCAAGTTGTTCGCCAATGGTATTAGCATGAAGGGCCTGTAGATATTCGAGGTCAAATGATTTGTTAAACATTCTAGAAATTGTCTAAATTTGTAGGGGCAAATTAGGCAGATTATGCCTTTTTTGAAAATTTATTATTTAAATAATCCAAATTTTGTCGAAAAGAAAAAAGATCTACCTTATTCGCCACGGCGAAACTGATTACAACCGAAGGGGCATTGTGCAGGGAAGTGGTGTCGACCCCGGGCTAAACGAGTGGGGGAAAGCCCAATCTGAGGCTTTTTTCGATGCTTACCAGCATGTTCCTTTTGACAAAATTTATACCTCAGCCTTACGCCGCACCCAAGAGTCGGTGCAGTCATTTATCGACTTAGGCATTCTCCACGAAAGCTACGCCGGACTTAACGAAATCAGTTGGGGTTGCCGCGAGGGTGTTACCCCAAACACCACCGACAGTACCTACTACCGCCAGATTATCGAGGCGTGGCAAAGTGGTTTGGTGGACACGCCATGCGAAGAAGGCGAAAGCCCCGCCGATGTGCGGCGGCGGCAGAAACCGGTAATCGACACCATCCTTGGCCGACCGGAGGAGCGTACTATCCTCATCGCCATGCACGGACGCGCGATCAGGATTTTACTCACCATGCTGCTCGACGAGCCACTTACCAGCATGGATCGATACGAGCACAGCAACCTGTGCCTTTATCGGATCGACTACTCCTACGCCAACCAGAGTTTTACCCTTGAAACTGCTAACGACATCACGCATTTGCTGTCGTTGGATGTTCCGCAAAGTATGTAATGACCGCTTGTCCCAGATCAATCCCTTTGGTGTAAATGCGCCATTAGGCCGGAAGTGCTTTGCCTACCTTACTTCGCAATAAGCGCAGCGCCAGGTGAGAAATGCCTCTGAAAGGCGTATCTTTATAATCTGTGCGACAATACATTAGATAAGTATCTATGCATAAGTCCCGAATTTACTGGACGCTGCAAATCGTGGCCTGGTCGGCTCTGATGATGTACGAATTTGCTATATACTCTGCCCAGTTTGGTTTCGATACCGAGTATTTTTTGCTAAGTGTGGCCAATATTTTTCTGGCTATCGGCCTCACGCATACTTACCGCCTGATCGTCCGGCGCTGGAACTGGTCGTCTCTGCCTTTATTTCGGCTGGCTTTTCGGGTGCTGGTCTCGGTACTCATTCTGGGTACCATCATGTCATTTATCAATATTCCGCTCGACCGGGAGATCATCGGCAGCAATCTGGATTTCAACGCTTTCGTATTTTGGAATTATATTTCTTCCTGGTCCAAGAACATGCTTACCTGGGTGCTGGCCTACACCGTCTACCATTACGTGGAGCATACGCGGCTTACGGAGCTTGAAAAAATAATGCTCAAGACTTCCATGCGCGAGGCCGAAGCCAAGGTACTCCGCTCCCAACTCAATCCGCACTTCACATTCAACGCGCTAAACAGTATCCGGGCCCTGGTGTACGAAGACCCCGTCAAAGCCCAGCAAAGCATCACCCAACTATCCAATATCCTGCGCAATTCCTTGTTGGCTGACCGCCGCAAAACGGTTGAATTACGCGAAGAGTTGAAGACCGTAGAAGACTACCTGGAGCTGGAAAAGGTGCGCTACGAAGAGCGCCTGACTTATACGATCGATCCTAATCCCCAAACGCTTTATTGGCAGGTACCTCCCATGATGCTGCAAACGCTGGTTGAAAATGGTATTAAACACGGTATTTCAAAACTTCCCGGTGGGGGAATTCTTCGCGTGGAAACCCATTTGGAAGATCAGGCGCTGGTAATCAATATTCGGAATACCGGCACCCTGGGCGACACGGATTCGGGCGGCGTAGGTCTGCTCAATACCGCCGAGCGACTCTCGATTTTATATGGTAAGGATGCCTCTTTTGAAATAATGCAGGAAACCGCCTCGATCGTATGTTCCGAAATCCGAATTCCCACGCTCTCCGATGGGCTTTATCGCTACAATGGCGAAATTCCGACGAAATAGGAAGCGTCCTGATCCAAACCCCTCACCCTACGTTTTTACCTAATTTCCATTTAACCATAGCCATGAGAACATTAATTATTGACGACGAGCGGCTGGCCCGCAACGAATTGAAACGCCTGCTGGAGCCCTACCACAAAATCGAAATCGTAGGAGAAGCGGCCAACGCCGAAGCGGCGCTCGGGTTAATCGAGACGCTGCAGCCGGAGTTGCTTTTTCTGGATATTCAGATGCCGGGTAAGAACGGTTTTGAGTTGCTTATGTCTATCGAAGGCAAAGCACCGGATGTCATCTTCACAACGGCTTACGACGACTATGCACTTAAAGCGTTCGAGTTTAACGCGCTGGACTATTTACTAAAACCCATTGATAATGAGCGACTTAGGGAGGCCATCAATCGCGTGGAGGAAAACATCGCTCACACCGATGAACCCTCGCCCGAAGCGAGCGAACGGGCGACCAAAGTACTGGGCGAGGATGATCAGGTTTTCGTAAAGGATGGCGAGAAGTGCTGGTTCGTGAAGTTGGGAAAAATCCGGCTATTCGAGTCCATGGGCAACTATGTCCGTCTGCACTTCGATGACCAAAAGCCACTGGTCCTGAAATCATTAAATAGCCTAGAGGACCGCCTCGATCCGGAACTCTACTTCCGCGCCAACCGGAAGCACATCATCAATCTCCGTTGGGTGGAGAAAATTGAACCCTGGTTCAGCGGTGGGCTTTTGGTAACCCTCCAAGGTGGCGACCGCATCGAGATTTCCCGCCGTCAGGCCATTCGGTTCAAGGATTTAATGAGTTTGTGAGGGATTTACAATATTCCTTCGTCTGCGAAGCTGAAATAGGCGGCGTCGGTAAAAATGAGATGATCCAAAATGGGCAGGTCGAGCATTCGGCCTGCCTCTTTTAACTTTTTGGTCAGATCTTTATCCGCCTGACTCGGCATTAGATTACCCGAGGGGTGGTTGTGCACCAAAATGATAGAACTAGCCAAGGTTTCAAGTGCGTGTTTGAAAATAATCTTGGGATCGGCCACAGTACCGGCCACGCCACCGGAGCTTACCTGCACGATCCGCATCACTTCGTTGGCCCGGCTGAGGAGCAAAATCCAAAATTCTTCGTGGGGTTTGTCCAGTAGGTAATGTTTAATTTCGTCGTAGGCATCTGCAGCACTGGTGATTCTTCGCTTTTTTTCTACATCATTTTCCTTACGACGGCGGCCCAGTTCCAAAGCCGCGATGATGGTGATCGCCTTGGCCTCGCCGATTCCCTTAACCTTCATCAAATCCTTCATACTCATCCTGGCCAATTCGTTGAGTTTCCGATTGGCGGATTGAAGTACCAAATTGGCCACATCTACCGCCGAAAGTTCAATCGTTCCCATCCCGATCAGAATCGCCAATAGCTCCGCATCCGAAAGCGCGGTCCGTCCGAGTTTAATAAGCTTCTCGCGCGGTCGATCTTCCTCGGCCCAGGTTTTTATTTTTCGGGGATTGAAGGGATTGTCTTCCATAACGGGGAACGGGGAATGGGTTTCTATAAAGTGGATCCAAAGTAGCTTACTACTCGCTTCACCTCCTTTATTCAATATTTATTTCATTAAGCCAGAATGTAAACTAAAAAAAATATCTATATAATCAGGCCCGTTCCCCGTCTTCATGCTCCCAATTCCGACAGGGCGGCTCTGGCTTTGTTGTCGATGCTGTTTTTGTATTCGTGTTTTTTATAGGACATCGCCTTGCGGAAGCTGGCGATGGCCTGAGGTTTGTTACGCTGATCGAGGTAAATATAGCCCATTTGCAACGCGGAAGAGGGTGCAAAGTACAAACTTGTATTGCGTGACAAATCAATAGCGCGCTGATAGTAAGTCATCGCCCGGCTTTCTTGCCCAGATTTTTGCAGGATGCGGCCCTGTCGGTAATTGTACTCAGCCTTATCGCTGGTTTTCGAGAAAGAGTCAGCGGTATAATCTTTCAGGAATTCGCTGGCCTCCGAAAGGTAGCCACCATCGCTGGCGTAGCGGGCTTGCAGTAGTACTTTCTGATCTCCGCTCACTTTGCCTTCCCTAAACTCAGTGGCAAATTCGCTGGCGTACTGATCCGATTCGGTAATGGTTTTGCCCACGCTGCCCACTTTGGCGATCATAGCGCGCGCTTCGTCGTCGCGCCCGGTGAGCCAACGACAAAGAAACTTCTTAAAATAGCTATCTTTCAAAAAGTTAAATCCTTTAAATTTTCGCTGAAAGCGGTCGTAGTACGTATAGGCTACATCATACTGTCCTTTCTGTAATAGTATTTCGCCCCGCATGTAATCCAGAAAGGGAAATGGAAGGTAGCTGGCTGATCGAGGCGCGCGATTCAGTACCGCCAGGGCCTCCTCACTACGGCCTTCTTTCATCAGAACCGAAGTAGTGAAGAAATGCAGCAGCAGGTTGTCTGGCTGGGCGGCGGGCAGTGCCTTCAACTCCCGAATTTGCGCTTCGGTAATTTTGAGTGTGAAGGCATGCACCAACAAATCGACCAGTTGGGTCTCCTGCCGAAAGAAGGAGTCCTTCTCGATCACGGCATCCATTTCTTTTAATCCGCCTTTGATATCACCCGACAATCCCAATATTTTAGTGACCCAGGTGTACTGGTCAGGGACTGAGCCAATCAGGACGTGCAATAGCCCCAGCGATTTCAGCGTAGGCAGGAAACTTGGAAATTTCCTGCGGTTTTCTTCCAGCAGTTTGTAGGCTTTGATGATGTCCCAGCACCCGCTTACCTCGTTGCCAAATTTCAGCTTGGCAAACGCCCAGTGCAGGCGCACTTCGGCTTGTAGAAACCGCTTGAACGGCGAATTATCCGGCAAGCTCCCCAACATGTTCAGACGGCTATCCTCTTTTTTTGAAAGGGTGTTGTAGGCCGATCGATCTTCCGAGATGAGCAGATAGTACATATCCGCGTAGTTGTCGAGATACACCAGCGCACCATTATCGGCATTTTGTGCCCGCTCTTCGTCCAATAAACTCCGTGCTTTATCGAGTCGAAGTTTTTGAATTTCGAAGTAGGCCAGTTGCAGCCGTGGCGTAAAGTCGACTCGATTTTCGGGAGCGTTTGTTTGGGAGGACTCGAAGCCAAATGCAGCACTCATTAAAAATCCGGACAACAGCCAAATGATGAATATCTTCATAAAGTACTTTTAGCAGCAGCTACGCAAAAACGCGCTGGTGGGATGATTTCTTGAAGCTGTAAAGCAAAAATGACCGCTCCTAAGAGCAGCCATTTTCATATGGGTCTTGATGTAAATCAGGTCCTTAACGTTTGCCGTTGGCACTCGCCTCAGACATATCAACGCCGCCAAAAATTCGGCCACAATGCTCGCAAACAATTATCTTCTTATGCTCCCGGATATCAGCCTGGCGCTGTGGGGGTACCACGTTGAAGCAACCGCCGCACGCACCCCGGCTTACGGTCACGACCGCAAGGCCGTTAAGTGAATTGTTCCTAATTTTCGTGTACGATTTCAGTAGCCTTTCCTCGATTTTATTAGCCTGTTTTTCGCGGCTACCCGAAAGCCCTTTTTCCTCCTCCTGATTTTCGCTCGTAATGACGTCCAATTCCGACTTCTTGGTCTTCAAGTCTTCCTTCCGTCCGTTCAGGATGGCCTGGGTGTTACTCAGATCGTCCTCCACCAGTCGCGTGCGGGCTTTGGCCTCGCTAATGCGTTTGTCGGACAACTGCATTTCCAGTTCCTGCAATTCCACTTCCTTTGAGATAGCATCAAACTCCCGGTTGTTACGGACGTTCATCTGCTGGTCTTTGTACTTGGTAATCAATTTCTCTGAATCCTTTTGACCGTTTTTGAGGCCGTCGACTGTACCATTAAGGTTGTCGATTTCACCTTTAAACTTGGCCGCTCTGGTTTCGAGCCCGGCGATCTCGTCTTCCAGGTCGCTAACCTCTTCGGGTAAGTCGCCTCTGATTTTTAGAATGGTATCTAATTGGGAATCAATTTCCTGCAATTTCAGGAGGGCATCCAGTTTCTGCTCGATCGTGTTTTCCATGTACTTGTTTAATGGACTAATGTTAAGGGACAGAATTTTTAAACCGGCTGAGTTTCGAAAAATTTGGTCGATTCAACGATCCCATCCAAGCCGGCAGTTAACAATAGTAATCCACCGGGTTTGTGTTCGTTTCTGATAAATAGAGTGCAAAATTACCAAATTTTTTCGATATATGGTCGTAGAGCAATTGTTTAGTGAATACTTCGCTCTCATAATGCCCAATATCACAGATCATAATGCGATTTTCAGCATCAAAAAATTCGTGGTACTTAAAGTCGGCGGTAACGAATGCATCGGCTTGTGAAGCCAAGGCCTTCTTCAATAAAAAGCTACCTGCCCCGCCGCACACCGCCACGCGACTGACGCGGTCGCCCGCCGAGGCGGTGAACTTGATTACGATAGCTTGCATTTTTTCCTTCAAATGCGCCAGGAATTCATCCTTATTCAACGAGACCGCCAATTCTCCCACCATCCCCGCCCCTACCTCCTGGTTTTCATTTTCGAGCAGGTGAAGATAATAAGCGACCTCTTCGTAGGGATGAGCCGCGCGTAAAGCCTGCATCACTTTTCTTTCCAGATGCGCCGGAAACATCACTTCGATGCGTTTTTCGGTGGCCCTTTCCAGCGCCCCCCGACTTCCCAAGGCGGGGTTGGCTTCTGCGCCTGGCTTGAATGTGCCCTCGCCCTGCAATTGGAAACTGCATTCGGAATATTGTCCGATTTGCCCCGCGCCAGCCTCGTAAAGCGCATCGAGGGAGCGATCGGCCTCGGTCGGAGGTGTAAAATAGGTTAGCTTCATCAATGATTGCCGTTTGGGCGCCAGAATACGCGTATTTTGCAGCCCAAGGCGGTCGGCAATCCT